>DAORJJ010000284.1:0-8695 GCA_035439005.1 Polyangiaceae bacterium
CTGATCCTGCCTGTCACCCCCCGGCCGTGCGGCGTCACGGTCGGCGCCGCCCTTCCACCATCACCGCTCGGCGCGCGCGTCGCCCGCTGGGCCTTCGTCGCCGTGCCCGTGGTCGGCGCGCTCGAGCTCGGCGCGCACCTCGCGCAGACCCACAGCGTCGCGCCCGACGCGGACTGGCAGGCCGCGCGCGCCGTCGTGAAGGCCAAGCTCCGCCCGGAGGACCTGCTCCTCTTCGCGCCCAAGTGGGAGGACCCCGTCGGCCGCGCCCAGCTCGGCGACGAGCTCGCGAGCCTCGCCCGGACCGCCCGCCCGGACGAGACCCGCTTCCCGCGCGCCGTCGAGGTGAGCGCGCGCGGCGCCCGGCGGCCGGAGCTCGCCGGGTGGAAGGTGCTCGACGAGCAGGCCGTGGGCCGCCTCGTGGTCCGCACCTACGAGAACCCCCATCCAGTAAAGATTCTTGACGACCTCGTCCTGCGGGTCTCTCCGGCGAAGATGGCGGTCTCGCGGGTCGACGGCGACGTGGAGACGCCGTGCGCCTTCACCCGCGGCAGGGTGCAGGCCGGCGGCCTCGGCGCGGGCCCCGCGATCCCGGGCGAGCGCTTCCAGTGCGCGGGCACCTTCGTCGGCGTGAGCATCCTCCACGCGCTCGACCACGATCCGCGGGTGTGCCTCTTCGCCCCCCCGCTGGGCGGCGCGTCGGTGCTCCGCGTGCGCTTCCGCGGCGTGCGCTTCGGCGCCGCGCTCCACGGGCATCACGGCCTGCAGAACGAGGCCGAGCGCGACAAACTCGGCGTGCCCGTCTCCATCGAGCTCCGCACCGACCTCGGCCTCGTCGGTCGGGCCGAGCACAAAGACGGCATGGGCTGGACCGGCTTCGAGTTCGGCACCCCCGACCTCGCCGGCAAGACCACCGACCTCATCGCCGACATTCGCGCCGCCAACGCGAACCGGCGCCACTACTGCTTCGAGGCCGACACGCGAGAGGTGAGCCCGTGAGCGAAGAGCCCGTGGAGTCGCAGCCTGCGGAGTCGCAGCCTGCGGAGTCGCAGCCTGCGGAGTCGCAGCCCGTGAGCGAGGCCGCCAAAGCACCCGCGCCCGCCCGCGCCCGCCCGCCTGGCGACCTCGAGCCGCGCGACCACGCGATCGGCCTCGGGCTCGGCGCGCTCTACGTCGTGTGGCTCCTGCGCACCGCGCGCAGCCTCGGCTTCGCGCGCGACGAGGGCTTCTACTTCAGCGCCGCCAGCCGCTACGCCACGTGGTTCCGCGCCCTGGGCGAGCACCCCGCCGAGGCGATGAAGCGCCCCTTCATCGACTCGGTGTGGGCCACGAACCACGAGCACCCCTCTCTCATGAAGAGCCTCTTCGCGCTCTCGTGGATGTTCCTCCACGAGAAGTGGAAGGTGTTCTCCGACGCGAGCACCGCCTTCCGCTTCCCCGGAATGGTGATGATGGGGCTCGCCATCTACGTGACGTACCTGTTCGGCACGCAGCTCTCGTCGCGGCGGGCGGGGCTCATGGGCGCCGCGCTGCTCGGGCTCATGCCCAACGTGTTCTACCACGCGCACCTCGCGTGCTTCGACGTGCCCATCATGGCCATGTGGACGGCCTGCATCTACGTGTATTGGCGCTCCCAGCGCGACGGGGGCCTCGCGTGGGCCATCGCCGCCGGGGTGATGTACGGCCTCACCCTGGAGACGAAGCACAACGCGTGGATGCTCCCCGGCGTGTTCCTGCCGCACGCGCTCCTCTTCCAGAAAGAGACCCTCGGGCGCGAGCTCAAGGCCGGCCGACTGCCCGTGCCCGCCGCGCTGGTCGCCATGGCCGTGATTGGCCCGCTCGTGTTCATTGGGCTGTGGCCGTGGATGTGGAACGAGCCTGTCTTGCGGTGGCAAGAGTACTTCGCGTTTCACATGAATCACGAGTATTACAACATGGAGTTCTTCGGGAAGAACTACTTTGGGCCGCCGTCTCCGAAGGGGTACATGCCCTTCATGATCCTGGCGACCGTCCCGACGGTCACCCTCCTGCTCACCTTCGTCGGCGCGGGCAGCTGGGGTCGGGTGGAGGTGGCGCGCGCGGTGGCGTGGGCGCGAGGCCTCCTCGGGCGACTCACCAAGTCGACGCCTGCAGCGGCGGCGGTCGCGGCGCCCGCCCGCGCGCTCCCCCTCGGCCAGCGCGAGGAGAGCACGGCGCTCCTCTTCCTCTCCGCCGTCGTGCCGCTCGCGGTGTTCCTGCTCCCGCGGACACCCATCTTCGGCGGGACGAAGCACTGGATCACCGCCTATCCGTTCCTCATGATCTTCGCCGGCCACGGCTTCGATCGCGTGCTCACCCGCGCGGAGGAGGCCCTGAAGGACAGGCTCGTCGGGCCGCGGCGCGGCGCGCTCACGGCCGCGCTCACGGCCGCCCTCGGCGCGAGCGTGCTCGTGGGGCCGCTCGTCATCACGCAGCACTCGCACCCGTTCGGCCTGTCGTCGTATGTCCCCCTCGTGGGCGGCGCGCCGGGCGCGGCCGACCTCGGGCTGAACCGGCAGTTCTGGGGATTCACCACGCAGAGCCTCGACCCCTGGCTGCGCGCGCACGCGCCGGCGAACGCGTCGGTGTATATCCACGACACCGCGTGGGACTCGTGGCTGCGCATGCTCGACGAGCGGCGCATACGGCCCGATCTGCGCGGCGTCGGCTCGCCGAGCGAGTCGGACTTCGCCATCGTGCACCACGAGCTCCACATGGCCGAGGTCGACTACAACATCTGGGCCGACTACGGCCACGTGGCGCCCGCCTACGTGCTCACGCACGACGGTGTGCCCATCGTCAGCCTGCACCAGCGCGCGCTCCCGCCGCCGCCCCCGCGCTGAGCCGCGGCGGCGCGCCCTCCGACGGAGAGACGAGCGCCGCTCAGCCGCGCGCGCCCTTCACGCACGCGCCGTCGAAGCCCACGCGGTTGTGCGCGCCGTCACAGAAGGGCTTGTTCTTGCTGGCCCCGCAGCGGCACAGGTACACGGGGAACGTGTCGGGCACGATCTCGGTCTGCGTGTCGCCGTCGAAGAGTGTGACCGGCTCCTTGATCTGGAGCGGTCCGTTCTTGAAGAAGGTGACCTTGGGCAGCTTCGTCGTCATGGGACCTCGTCGAGCAGCTCGCGCGCGCGGTTCACGGAGAAGAAGAGGCCGCGCGCGTAGAGCCGGGCCTTCTCGGAGGCCGAGAGGTCGCCCGCGCGCCCCCGGGTCGCCGCCGAGAGCAGGATGGCCGCCGTCACGCTGACGTTGAGGCTCTCCACGAAGCCGCGCATGGGCACGCGCACCCGCCGCGAGCAGGCCGCCGCGAGCTCCTCCGCGATGCCCTCGCGCTCGCTGCCGAGCACGAGCATGAGTCGCGGCACGCCCGCGAGGGCCTCCGGGTCGAGCTCGCCGTCGGGGTGCGTGCCGATGAGCTCGTAGCCGGCGGCCCGGGCGCGGCTCACCGCGTCGGCGACGCCCGCGTGCCGCACGACGTCGACCCACTTCTCGGCGCCGCGCGCCACCGTGTGGGCCACGAGGAACGGGCGCTGGCGCTCGATCACATGGAGCGCCTGCACGCCGAAGGCCTCGCAGGAGCGCAGCACGGCGGCCCCGTTGTGGGGGTCGTAGGGCGAGTCGAACAGCACCGCCACGCTCTCGAGGCGCGCGTCGAGCACGCTCTTCAGGCGCGCGCGCCGCTCCTCGAGGACGAACGGCTCGAGCCGCTCCACCACCGCGGCCGGCTCGCAGCGCTCCACCCGCTCGATGAGCGCGGGCACGATGTGATCCGCGCCGACGACACCGTCCGATCTCCGCCGCATGGCGAACGCATAGCCCATTCTGGCGCGCGCTGCCTGTCCCTCCGCGCCGTCCGCCGCGCGGCGTGCCGGCGACCTCGGCCCCCGCCTCGGGCCCGCGGCGGCACGATTCCCGGGAACGAAACGGCCGGACGGGCTACTTTTTCACGGGCAACCCGCCCAGCCTCGCATGTCTCGCTCCTCCACCCTCCTCCCCGTTCGGCGCAAGAAGCGGCGCTTCCCGTGGGGGCGCGCGCTCGCGCTCTTCCTGTCGGCGCTCCTCGCGCTCGTCGGGCTCGTGCCGGTCGGCGTCGCCGCCCTCGCGCGCACGAACCTCGTGCGGAATTTCGCGGCGCGGGAGACGGCCAAGCTCATCAAGGAGCAGGGGGTCACCGCGCGGTACGAGCTCAACCTCTCCCTCGTGCCCCTCGCCGTGGAGCTCCGCAACATTCGCGTCGAGGCGACCGACGGCCGGGGCCCCTTCCTCGAGGCGAGGCGCGCCCGGGCGCGGCCCCGGCTCTTCGCGCTGCTCGCCGGCAAGCTCGACATCGACGAGATCGACGTCGAGGGGCCCCACGTGCGCGTCGTCCTCGGGAAGGACGGCAAGCTCGCGAACCTCAACGTGACGCTGCCCGAGTCGAAGGAGAAGAAGCCCTTCCGGGCGCCCTTCAACGTCGTCAGCGTGAGCGACGCGCAGGTCGATCTCGCGGTCGACGCGTTCCACGTCACCCTCACCGACGTGGACGTGGACGTCACGGCCGAGGAGGTCTCGCCCGTCGCCGCCTCCGACTTCGACATCGCGCTCCGCGTGGGCGTCGCGCGCTCCACGTGGCTCCGGATCGTCGACCCCGGGGACGCGAAGCGCCGCGTCGACGTCGACTCCGAGGACGACATGCTCTGCGATCTCGACGCGCGCGTCCGCGTCGAGGGCGGGCGCATCCTCGTGCGGCGGTTCATCACCCACGGCGGGATCGATCTCGATCCCCTCGGGGACACCTTCACCGGCTGCTCGCTGCCGCAGACCGACAAGCGGCGCCTCGATCTCGAGCTCCACCACACGACGCTGCTCCTCCCGGCGGAGGGCGAGACCTTCCCCCGCGTCGACGGCCACCTGCTCGTGCGCGCGCCCATCGCGCTCGCGTCGCGGGTGCCCGGCGCCCCCGACACCGACGGGTGGGTGCGCCTCGACGGCGAGGCGAAGTTCTCCTCCGTCGACGAGCTGCCCGACTTCAAGGGCACCATCCACGCCGAGGGCGTGCGCGTCGATCACTACACGTTCGCGCAAGAGCTCGACGGGGATCTCGTGCTCCGCAAGGAGACCGATCCCGCGCGCAAGGGCTCGCAGGTGCTGGAGAGCCAGCGCCTCTCGGTGAAGATCGCCGGCGGCGAGGCGAACCTCACCAAGGTGAAGGTGCATCCGCTGGAGCCCGCGAGCGAGGACGCCGTGTCGGCCACGGTCGACATCCGCGGCGTCGACTTCGTGAAGCTCATGGCGGAGCTCGGGGTCTCGCAGCACACGCACGTGCGGTGGGACATCGACGAGGTCCACGTGCCCCACTTCGGCGGCTCGCTCGTGCCGCTGAAGCTCGACGCCGATCTCGTCGCGCGCACCGGCGAGTTCGCGGTGTACGACTCGCCGGTCGCCGACCCCGGCCGCTCGCGCATCATCGGGCTGCGCGAGGCGCAGCTGCAGTCGCACTTCGCCGTGCGCCCCGACGGCGTGAGCTTCCTCTCGCCGAGGCTCGTCACCGGGAGCAGCGTGGTGGACGGCCGCGTGGTGTTCATCGGCTACGCGGGCGGCCTGCGGGTCGACATCCCCAACGCGCGCGTCGACCTCGAGGAGATCTCGCCCATCGGCAACATCAAGATGAAGGGCTTCGCCGAGGTCGAGGTCGACGTCTTCAACACGCAGGGCGATCCGAAGATCGACGGCGTCGTGAAGAAGATCACGGGCTACGAGCTCAACGAGTTCAAGCTCGGCGACGTCGAGGGCGGCAAGGTGGCGCTCCGCGGCCGCGTGCTCGATCTCTCCGAGATCTCGGGCACGAAGGGCAAGAGCAAATACCAGATGCCCACCGGCCGCCTCGACTTCGGGGGGCCCGCCGCGATGCGCCTCGACGCCACGATCACCACCAAGAGCTTCCTCCTGAAGGAGCCCGCCCGCGATCGCGAGAAGGACCCGAAGGCCGACGTCGGACTCCTCTCTATCTTCGGGCTCCACCGCGACCCCCGCTTCGACCCGATCGACGGCAAGGTCGACGACGCCACCGTGCGGCTCCACGTCGCGCTCGGCGGCCCCGAGGACGAGTGCAAGGGCGGCTTCATCTCCGTGGCGTCGCAGGCCTCGCTCCGCGACGTGATGCTCTTCGGGGAGCATTTCGACGCGGGCAGGGGCGACTTCGAGTTTCGCTGGTACGACCCCCGCGGCGGCATCGACGGAGCCGAGCTCTTCGTGCGCGCGCTCACGCTCCACAAGGTGCAGCGGGAGGGCAAGAGCCCAGTGGGATCGGTGCTCGGCTCGCTCCAGCTCGCGAGGGGCGGCGAGCTCCGTGGGAACATCGCGGTCGACGGCGTGCCGCTCTCGCGCATCGCGGCGCTCGGCGCCACGGCCCCCGGCGTCGACGGCGCGGTGTCGGTCGTCGCCCGCGTAGGCGGCACCGGGAGCGCGATCTACGTGAACGGCGACGCCGAGGTCACGCCGATCCGCTTCCGGGGCAAGAAGCTAGGCGGCTCGCACGTGCACTTCGAGATGGTGCCGGCGCCGCCGAAGGAGCCGCCCCGCCGCGTGACCGGCAAGTGCCTGCCGCCGGCCAAGCCGTTCGATCTCCAGGCGTACCTCGCCGACACGAGCTCCGCCGGGGACTACCTCCTCTCCGGCGATCTGTTCGACCGGCAGATCGCGCTCCAAAACGTCGTCATTTCCCGAGAAAAATCGCCCAACATCTCCGGCAAGGCGCTCTTCCGGAAGGTCGACCTCGGCCTCGTGCTGGGCATGGCGAGCTACTCTCCGCGCAGCGCCGACGAGCTCGACGCCATCGAGCCCGTGGAGACCACCGGCGGTGAGCTCTCCGCCGACATGGACGTCGAGCGCCTGCGGTTCGACGACCTCGCCAACGCGAAGGTCGCGTTCGCGCCCAAGTCGATCTCCTTCTTCCGCGGCGACCAGCGCATCACCTGGCAGCCGACGCCGGTGCAGATCCTCTACAGCGAGGACGCGATCGCCTTCCCGCCCCTCGGCTTCGACATCGCCTCGGGCAGCAATTTCCACGGCACGTTCACGCTCCGCGGCGGGCTCGCCCGCGTGTCGAGCAAAGACCCCACGCTCGACCTCCGCGCCGAGCTCGCCCCCGTCGAGCTCGGCATCTTCTCGGGCATCGTGCCCAAGCTCACCCGGGCCAGCGGCAAGCTCAGCGGCGCCGTGCGAATCACCGGGCGCGCGCTCCAGCCGGACATCTCGGGCGAGGCGCGCCTGCGCGACGCGGAGCTCACCATCCAGGGGCTGCCGAGCGCCATCTCCGCCCTCAACGTGGACCTCGTCGCCGACGACGAGGAGCTCCGCGTCACCCGCGCGAAGGCGGACTTCGCGGGTGGCGTCGTCTCGCTCACGGGGCGCGCGCCGCTCCGCGGCAACCAGCTCGGCTCGATGGAGGCGCGCGTCGTGTCGCGCGGCCTGCAGCTGAAGCCGGCCGAGGGCGTCACGGCGGCGGTCGACACCGATCTGCGGGTCACCTACAACGCCCTCGCGACAGGGGCGGGCAGCGCGCGCCTGCCCCACGTCTCGGGCGAGGTGTCGCTGTCGGCCCTCGAGTACACCCGCCCAATGGCGATCGACGTGAACGACGCGCTCCGCGGGGGCGCGGCGCGCACGGCCGTGAAGGGCTACGATCCGTCGCTCGACACGGTCGTGTTCGGGCCCGATCTCGTGGTCCGCGCGACCGCCCCGCTCCGCATCCGCAACAACCTGGTCGAGGCGCAGCTCGGCCTCGGGCCGCAGGGGCTCCAGGTCACGGGCACGAACCAGCGGGTGGGCCTACGCGGCGAGGTGCGCGCCCTGGCCGGCGGGCGGCTCCACCTGCTGGCGAACGACTTCGACGTGCAGCAGGCCATCATCACGTTCGAGGACGCGTCGAAGATCCAGCCCTACGTCGACATCGTCGCCAGCACCGACTTCCGTCGCTTCTCGAGCGGCAGCAACGTCTCGGCGCAGAGCGTGACCGGGCGGAGCGGCGCGTCGTGGCGCATCAACCTGCACGCGTACGGGGAGTACGCGGAGGGGCAAGACCTCCGGCTGGACATGACCGCCGATCCCGCCCTCTCGCGCGAGGACATCGTGCTGCTGCTCACGGTGGGCCTCACCCGCACCGAGCTCGATCAAGCGCGCATCGGCGACCTCGGCACCGCGATCGCCCAGGCGTTCGCGAACGTGAGCGGGACCGGCGGCGCGGTGAAGCAGGCCGTCAACGTGATTGACGATTTTCGATTCGGCAGCTCGTACTCGCCGCGCACGGGCCGCACCGAGCCGCAGATCACGGTCGGCCGTCGCCTCACCGACGACGTGCGCGCCTCGATCACGAAGAGCTTCACCGACGACCAGATCCGCGGAAACGTCGAGTGGCGCCTCTCGCGGAGCACGAGCGTCCAGGCCACGGCGGACAACGTGAACAACACGGCGTCGGCGTCGTTCCCGAACCTCGGCGTCGATTTCCGCTTCCGGCTCCAGTTCGAGTGAGGGGCGCGGCGCGGCGCGTTCTCCCCACTTTTTCAGGGGATCCGCTACGGTACGCGGCGCGATGAGGCTCCGGCCGCGAACGGACGACCGCGCTCCCAGCCACGGGCCGCCCCCCGCTGGCCAGGCCCCCGCGCGGGCGCTCGCCTGGCTCGCGTGGCGCGCGGCGCTCGCC
>DAORJJ010000285.1:0-8692 GCA_035439005.1 Polyangiaceae bacterium
TCCAGGGTCGTCGACATGCGGTAGATCCCGGGAGGAACGTAGACGACGGCGCCCTTCCCCGAGCCGGACGGCGTGGGGATGGCCGCGAGGCATGCCGCGAACGCCGCGGAGTTGTCCGTGGCGTCGTCGCCGACGGCGCCGTAGTCCATGACGTTGAAGTGTGGGTTCTGCGGCGAGAAGTTCAGGCTCGTCGTGCCCGGGACGATCGCGCCTTGGGTCGTCAGCTCGTGCCGCGTATGGGCGTTCCAGCGGCCGTCGGAGACGATCACGGCCCTGCCGGGGATGAGCGGCTCGGAGCAGCGGGCCATGACGCCGGCCGTGTTGGCCCAGTAGAGGCCGTTCTGGGAGGGGTCGGTCTGGTCCTTCACGAGCACGATGTCCGACCCGGCGAGGCCGTCGCCGCGGAGCGGCTGGCTGTACCGCGCTGTCGTGGTGCCGACCTGTACGACCGCGTCGACGACCGACGCGTGGCATGGGTTCTTCAGTGTCACGACGGAGGTGCTCGTGAACTCCGCAATCGTCGTGACGAGATCCGGGGTGGCGCCGCCTGGGCCCGCTCCCGCCACCACGATGAGCGCGCCCACGTCTCTGCCCGCATCAAAGGGCTGCGACGTGGCGCACGTGAGCGTCTTCGCGCCCGCGCCCGTGTTCATCGCGCCGTCCGTCACCCGGAGCGTGACCGGCGTGGCGCACGCATTGGCCAACGTGACCACGGAGGAGCTCGTGTAGCCCGCGATGGTCGTCGCGAGATCGGCGGCGGCGACGCCCGCGCCCACGACCACGATGGGCTTCCCCACGTCGGCCGACGTGAATGGCTTCGATGAGGGGCACGTCAAGGTCGTGGGGGCGGCGGTGTCTTCCATCATCGCGTCGCTCACGATCGTGGGATCGATGACCAGGACCGTGGTCGCGAGGTCGATGTTCTCGGTCGTCGCGAAGCGGGCCTGCACGGGCGGGAGGGAGACTTGGGTGAGGGTGTGGGCCGTGGTCCCGACCGTGACCTGCTGCGCCGGCTCGAGGCCCCAGACGGTGCCAGCTCGCGCCGTGCCTTCTTTCACCCACACCACAGTGGCGTTGTCGAATATGTTGGTGTCCTGGTACTGGTCCGGAGCCTCCGGACGCGTCATAAGCGACGCCGCGCCGTTCCAGACCCAGACTCCGTTCTGTAGCGCGGTGGTCTGGCGCGTCAGCAGGACGCGGTCATTCGCGTTCAAGGAGACGCCGTCGATCGCGGAACCCGGCGCGCTGATGCTGATGGTCGTGATGCTTGCTACGCGGGCGGTGGAGTACGCCATAAATCCCCCAGAATGTCAGGTGAAGGTGAGGACGAGTACAGCTACGGGACAAACGTGAAAACGGCGAGATCCTGGCCGCTCGTCGCCGTCAACGACGCTCCCGCGAGAGAGAGCGTCGTGCCGGGCGGAGAAGTGGCGCAGGTCGAAGTGCACCTCGTGAACGGAAATCCGATCGCGACCACGCGTGCGTTTGCCGAGAGGCCGCCGGTCGTCGAGCGCGCAGTGGACGGCGCTCCAGCGACGTGCGACCAACGGTGAGCGCCCAGGGCGTTGAAGCTCGCGATGGCGATTGAACTCCTGTTTACGTTGGTCAGCGGTGCCCCACCGAAGTTCACGGTCGTCTGCTCCCCGAAGAAGACGTCGCCAGCGAGCGAAGTCATGAGGACCGGGCCGCCCGTTCCATCAATTGCTAGTCCGCCGACATAGACCTCAGCGATGTGGTTCGGGCTAGTGCCGACGAGTAGCTTGCTCCAAACGCCCTTGCCGGTCGGGTCGAGCTTGGCGAGGAATCGATACGATTCGTTCGGACCACCGGCGGCCGTTAGCTCGCCTGCTCCGAAGTCGATGGTTGCTCCCCCGGTCTGGGCCCCGAAGCCGCCGGCGATGAACACGTTTCCGCAGGCGTCCACGGCGAGAGAGTGGCCGCTGATGGCGGCGCCAGCGTTGCTAGCTGCGATCTTTGGGACTGCCGGATACCGCTTCGCCCATTCGTGCGCGCCCGAAGAGTCATACTTCGCGACGAAGGCTTCGGTTCGATTCGACGTGCTGGTGATGGAGCCCCCACCGAAGTCCGCCGTTCCCTTGAAGGAACCAGCGAGAAGGATCTTGCCTAGCGGGTCGACGGTGAGGCTCGGGCTACTCGATGAGGACGACGCCGCGAAAGCCTTGCTCCAAACGTGTGCGCCAGCGCCCGAGAACTTTGCAATGAAATATCCGTTCAGCGCGGCACCACCCATCGTCACGCCGCCTCGGGCAATGCCTCCAAGCACGACGTTGCCTGCTGCATCGACGGCGGCCGAGACAACGTTCTGCACCTCGCCCATCACTCCGAAGCGCTTGCTCCAGACGCAGTTCCCAAGCGGATCGAGATCGACGAGGAAAGCGTCCACGTCACCGATCGCGGTCATCGCTCCACAGCCGAAGTCGAGCGTTGCCCCCGAAAAGAAACCTCCTCCGAGCACGACATGGTGCGTTGGTGTGACGGCTACCGTCGTCGCCTGTGCAAGGACGCCGTCACCGAACGTCCTCGCCCACTTGTGAGCGCCGGTCTTGTCACGTTTCGCGACGAACACGTCGCCACCGGAGCCGTCAGGTGGGGCTTGGCTGGTCAGCGTGCCTGCGCCGAAGTCCAGGCTGCCGAAGAAGGACCCGACGACGACAGCGTCGTCGTTCAGAGGATCGACCGCCACGGCGGTGGGCGTCGTGTGGCCTGTCGTGCCAAGGTTGAGCGCCCACTGGAGCGTGCCGCTCGGCCCGGCGTCCGCGTCGGGAGCTTCGAGCTTGCACGCCCCGGCGTCGTCAGGGGAGTCCACGCGAGCGTCTGCGCTGGCGTCGCCGTCGCCCGCATCGCCATCCCCCCCTCCGCCGGCCGCGTCCGCATCACTCCCGCCGCCACCTTCTGTCGTGCCGGACTCGGACGAACCCCCGTCGCACAGCGGGCCGGTGCAGGCGTCCGGCCCGTCGTCCGAGCCGCACGCGAAGGCGAGGCCCGCGAGGGCGGTGGCGAGCAGGGCCACGAACACGAGGTGGCGTCGCTTCACGGAATGTACAAAAGGGTTCATCGATCGGATCTCCTCACTCGGTTCGCGCGCGTGGCGTCCTGGGGGAGAATGCAGCCGGTCGCGTGGGTCGCGCCGGCTTCGATCGATGTCGTGGCGAAGGAGCCCTCGGCAGGGCCGGGCTCCTCGGAGTCAGCGCGAAGCTGGCCCGAACGATGCTCCGTCCGTCCGTCCGTCCGTCCGTCCGTCCGTCCGTCTATACGCCTTCGCTGCTCTCACGCGCGCCCCCTCGGCTCCACGACGATGAGGAACCCTGGCAGACTCGAGGCGGGTTGTCCAGGCGGCTCGACGTGCCGGACTTGACCGCTTGTCTTCAACAGGCTCGACGTGCCGATTGCAGAGAGGCCCCCGACGGCTGCTCCCCGGCGACCTGGTTTAGCCGTGGGCACGTACGAGGACAGCTTCTCCGCACGAAGCGGTCGCTGCGCCCCACGAGCGCTGCGACTCTCGTCGGCCCGTGACCGTGCGCGAGCCAGACGATCACCCACGCCCGGACAACCACGTCGTGCTGTGCACGCCGCCTCCGCGTCAGCGCTTGGATGCGCGGCCACTCCGTGCGCGGGACGCGCACGCGAGGTCGGGGACCAGGTCCAAGGCCGTTCAATCCATGAACTCCCGCTTTCATGTCCATGGGTAGAACCCGGAACGCACTTCCGGCCGGCCGTACTAGCCGACGTCCGGTCCGCCGGGCGAGGGAGGCTCGGCCGCCTCGCCGCGCTCGAAGAGCGGCATCGCGACGCGGTAGATGGCGGGCAGGACCACCAGGGAGAGCAGCGCAGCAGAGACGGTCCCTCCCACGATGACCACCGCCATGGGCCGCTGCATCTCGGAGCCGATCGCGGTCGACAGCGCGGCGGGGACGAGGCCGAACGCCGCGAGCGACGCCGTCATGAGCACCGGCCGGAGGCGCGCGGTCGCCCCGGCCTCGATCGCGGCGTCCATCGCGAGCCCCGCGGTCCGGTGCTCCTCGACCGCGCTGAGCACCAGCACGCCGTTGAGCGACGCCTGCCCCACCAGCGCGATGAAGCCGACCGCCGCCGCGATGGAGACCGGCATGTCGCACACCCACAGCCCGATCGCGCCGCCCACGAGCGCGAGGGGGATGTTGAGGAACACGAGCAGCGCGAGCGAGAGCTTGCGGAACGCGCCGAAGAGCAGCCCGAAGGTGATGACGAGCGCGACCGGCACGACCACGCGGAGGCGCGCCATCGAGCGCTCCTTCGACTCGAACTCGCCACCCCACGTCATCGTCATTCCGGGCTTGCGGGTGACCTTCTGATCGACCGCGCGCTTCGCGGCGTCGACGAACGAGCCGAGGTCGCGGTTGCGCACGTTCATGCGCAGGCCCACGTAGCGCTGGCCGTTCTCGCGGTTGATGGCCGCGCGGCCGTAGCCGATCTTGACGTCCGCCACGCTCTGGAGCGGCACGAGGGCGCCGGAGGGCGTGGGGATGCGCAGCGCGAGCACCTGCTCGGTCGTCTCGCGCGCGCTGCCTGGCAAGCGGACGATGACGTCGAAGACGCGGTCCTCCTCCCACAGGGTGGTGACCTTGCGACCGCCCAGCGCGGAGGACAGGAAGCTCTGCACGTCGACCATCGTCAGGCCGAAGCGCCCGAGCATCTCCCGGCGCGGCCTCACCTGGACCTGCGGGGCCTCGCCGCTCTTGACGACGCCGAGGTCGGCGACGCCCTGGACGGGCGCGAGCGCGGCCTTCGCCTCCTCGGCCGCCTGCTGCAGGTCGTCCATGTTCGGGCTGAAGATCTTGAGCGCGACCTGCCCGTTCTGGCCGGCCATGTTCTCGTTCACGTTGTCGCGGATCGGCTGCGAGAAGTTCACCTCCACCCCGGGGATGGCGGACAGCTTCGCGTTCATCTGGTCCATGAGCGCGCCGAGGTTCGGTGTCCCGCGCGGCCACTCTCCGACGGGCCGCAGCTTCACGAAGAACTCGAGGTTGTTCGGGAGGGTCGGGTCGGTGCCGTCCTCGGGTCGCCCGAGCTGGCTCATCGTGGCGTCTACCTCGGGGAAGCTCGAGATGATCTCGCTGAGCACAGGCTCGATGCGCCGGCCCTCGTTCAGCGACGCGTTCGAGGGCAGCGTGAACGTGAGGTACAGCGCGCCTTCGTTCAGCTCGGGGAGAAACTCGCTGCCTCGCGTGGCCAAGATCTGCACGCCCAGGGCGAGCGAGAGCCCCGCCGCGCCGAGGACCACCCACGGCCTCCGCAGCGCGAGGCCGAGCACGGGCAGGTACACCTTGGTGGCGGCGCGGAGCACCGGCGACTCCTTGACCGCGCGCTGCGTGCGGTAGGCGAAGCTCGCGAGGACCGGCACGAGGGTGATGGAGAAGAGCAGCCCGCCGACGAGCGCGGCCACGACGGTGTGCGCCATGGGCGCGAAGATGCGCCCCTCGACGCGCTCGAGCAGGAAGATGGGCAGATACGCGGCGATGATGATGAGGAGCGAGAACACCGTGGGCCGCGCGACGTCCACGACCGCGAGGCGGATGCGCCCGCTCAGCCCCTCGCCGGTGTCCTTCGCGGGGCGGTGCGACAGGCGCTCGACGATCGCGTCGACGATGACGACGGCGCCGTCCACGATGATCCCGAAGTCGACGGCGCCCATGGAGAGCAAGTTCGCGGCCATCCCGCGCGAGCGCAGGTAAATGAACGCCGAGAGCAGAGAGAGCGGGATGAGCACCGCCACGATGAGCGCGGCGCGCAGGTCGACGAGAAACACGAAGAGCACCAGGGTGACGAGCAGCGCGCCCTCGAGCAGGTTGCGCGCGACGGTCTTCAGCGTCGTGTCGACGAGCTCGGTGCGGTCGTAGAAGACCCAAAGGCTCGTGCCGGCGGGGAGCACGTCCGCGTTGAGCTCACGCACCTTCTCGCGCACGCCCTCGAGCACCTTCGTCGGGTTCCCGCCGCGCCGCATGAGGACGATGCCCTCGACCGTGTCGTGGTTGTCACCGCGGCCGACGATGCCCTGTCGCGGGTTCCAGCCCTCTCGCACGCTGGCCACGTCGGAGAGGAACACGGGCGTCCCGCCGTGTGAGGCGACCGACACGTGCGAGATCTCCGCCATGCTCTGGAAGACGCCCTCGCTGCGGATGACGAACTGCTCGGCGCCCCGCTCGAGCACGCCGCCCGACGCGTTGACCGAGGCGCGCTCGAGGGCGTCCGCGATGTCGACCATGGTCACGCGCTTCGCGGCCATCACCACCGGGTCCGGGTGGACCTCGATCACCTTCTCGAGGCCCCCGTAGCTGACCACGTCGGCGACGCCGTCGACCTGGAGGAGCCGCGGCCGCACCGTCCAGTCTTGGAGGGTGCGCAGCGCGAGCGGGTCGCGCGCGTCGCTCGTCAGCGTGTAGCGGTAGATCTCCCCGATCGGCGTCGAGACGCTCCCGAGCGTGGCGCGCACGCCCTCCGGCAGGTCGACGAGGCGCAGCCGCTCGGTGGTCTGCGCGCGGGCGAAATACACGTCGACGCCGTCGCGGAACGTGAGGGTCACGAAGGAGAGGCCGAACAGGTTGATGCTCCGCACGCGCGCCAGCCCGGGCATGCCGTTCACCGCGCGCTCGATGGGGATCGAGACCTGGCGCTCCATCTCCTCGGCCGGCTGGCCTGGGTTGCTCGTGATGATCTGGACCTGCGTATCCGTTGGATCGGGGAAGGCCTCGATGGTCAGGCCCGAGTACGCCCAGACGCCCCAGATCGCGACGAGCGCGGTGGCCACGAGCACCGCGAGCCTGGAGCCGAGGCACGCCGCGACGATGCGCTGGAACACCGCGGCCTACCCCTTCACGTCGATGGCGTTGAGCAAGAGGAGCGCGCCTCGAACGACGACGCGCTCGCCGGCGGCCACGCCCGAGAGGATCTCGGCGCGCTCGCGGGTCTGCCTCCCCACGCGGACGAGCCGCCGCTGGAAGGTGCCCGGCTCGGTCTCGACGAAGACGACGCTCTCCGAGCCGTCGGTCACGACCGCCTCCGAGGGGAGCTGCAGCAGGCGGTCGGAGCCGTTGGGCGCGAACGTCGCCTCGACGTACTGGCCGGGGCGCAGCGCGCGGTTGGTGTTCTTCACGCGCACGCGGATGGGCACGGTCTGCCGCTCGGGATCGAGCACCGCGCTGACCACCTCCACGGCGCCGACGATCGGCTCGGCCCCCACGCCCGGCTGCGTGATGAGCGCCTGCGTGCCCACCGAGAGCAGCGCGGCGGCGTGGACGGGGACGTCGCTGACCACGAGGACCTCGTCGAGGTTCGCGACCGTGGCCACCGGCTTGTCCTTGTCGGGGCCCACCTGCTTGCCTCGCACGGCGTCGAGCTGCACGACGGTGCCGGTCCGCGCGGCCAAGATCCAGAAGCCCGACTCGCCCACCTGGCGCACGGAGAGCGACCGGATGCGCGCGTTGGCGCTGGTGGCGGTGAGCCGCGCCTCGTTGAGCTCGCTCTCCGCGACGAGGAGATCGTTCTCCGAGGCGGCGCGGGAGGCGACCAGCTGCTTGAGCCGCTCGACCAGGGACTCCTTGGTCTTGATGGTGAGGCGCGCGGCGCCGAGCTCGCGCGCCATGGTCGCGAGGTCGCCGCTGGACACCATCACCAGGCGATCGCCCTCCTTCACCTGGTCTCCGATCTTCACGGCGACCTCGACCACGCGACCGTCGAGCGGCGCGAAGCTCGGGCCGGTGAGCGCCTCGGCGGTGAGGACGCGCGCCGTCACCGGCACGTGGGGGAGCGGCGGGCCGAGCTCGACCAGCGCGGTGCCAAAGCGCATCGGCACGGCGGCGGAGGTGAGCTTCACCGTGTCCTTCGTCGCCACGTACGAGGCCGGCGGCTCCGGCGGGTGCTGCCGCGTCTTCACGACGAGCACGGCGCCAACGATGGCCGTCGCGAGCGCGCCGAGCGCGGCGCCGAGCGCGACCCCGGCGAAGGGGCGAGGCGCGCGCGCGGGCGGGGCGAGCGGGGCGTCGGGGGGCGTGGTCATGGGGCGCTCTCCTCGAGCAAATCGGCGGTGGCTTGAAAGGCGTCGCTGTAGGCGTCCGCCTGCTGCACCAGGAGCTCATCGAGCGTGCGCCGCGCCTGGATCACGTCGGTGAGCGGGATGAGCCGGCTGTTCGAGGCGCGCAGCAGGTCCTCGAGGGCGGCCTGGGCCCGCGGGAGGATCTTCACCAGCGCGGCCTGCCGCTCCTCGAGCAACGCGAGGAGCTCGCGCAGCGCCACGACGCGGGCGGCGCCCCTCCGCAGCGTGGCCCGCCGGAGCTCGTCGTAGCGAGCGCGCCGCGCCTCCGCGGCGTCGAGCTGCGCCTGCCCGCGATCGAACAGCGGGACCGGGATCGACACGGACAGCGTGAGCGAGTTCATCTGGTTGCCCGAGGCCACGAAGCGGTCGTGGGTGTACGCCAGGCGCACGGTGGGGTCGGGCAGCGCCTGCGCCCGCGCGAGGTCCGCTTCGGACGCCGCGGACGTCTGGAGGGCGGCGAGCGCGCGCACGTCCGGCCGCCGCTCCAAGGCCGCCGAGGCCGCCTTGCCGCGCGCGAGCCAGGCGAGCACGTAGACCCGCGCCTCGGCCTCGCCCCCGAGCGGCCGGCACGGGACACCGACGTAGCCGGCGCACGCCGCGAGC
>DAORJJ010000286.1:0-8648 GCA_035439005.1 Polyangiaceae bacterium
CCTCCGGGGTGGGGTGCACGGTCACGGTGCCGGTGACGCCGCACACGATCACCCGGTCGCCCGAGCGGATCGCCTTGAGCGCGTCCTTGACGCCGACGACGCTCGGGATGTCGAGCGCGCGCGCCATGAGCGAGGTGTGGCTCGTGCGCGAGCCAATCTCGGTGACGAAGCCGAGCACCGGCTCGCGGACCATGCCGGCCGTGTCGGCGGGCGAGAGATCGCGCGCCACGATCACCATCGGCTCGGCGAGGCCGAGCGGGGCCGCCGCGTCGCCGATGAGCGTGCGCAGCAGCCGATCGCACACGAAGCGCACGTCGTGCCGGCGCTCCGCGATGTAGGCGTCCGCGCCGTCGGTGTCCGCGCCCTCGAAGAGCTTGGCGAGGTCGTGCCGCGCCTCGCTCACGGCCCACTCGGCGCACTTGAGCTCGCGCCGGATCTTCGCCTCCACCCGGTCGTGAAGCATGGGGTCGGCGAGCATGAGGAAGTAGGCGTCGAGCACCGTGGTCGCCGTCCCCGAGGCGGAGGGCATCCCGGCGGCGACCCCGCGGATCTCCCGCTGGGCTTGGGTCGCGGCGTTCCTCACGCGCGCCACCTCGCGCTCTCGCTCGCTCGGGTCGATCGTGCGACGCACGAAGGGCGGGTGGTGCCCGGTGATGACGAGGGCTCGCCCGACGGCGACGCCGGCGGAGCCCGAGACACCCTCCAGCACCGCGCGCTCGCTCGGGAGATCTTCCGAGGAAGGCGGCGGCACCTCCGACGGCCGGTCGGTGGTCGACACCCTCTAGCTCGCCTCGCCGAAGCGGTCGGCGATGAGCTGGCCTATGGCGGCGACGCACTCGTCGGCCCTGTCGCCGGTCGCGCGCACGTTGACCTGCGTGCCCTTCGAGCCGCAGAGCAGCAGCACCCCCATGACGCTCTTCGCGTTGGCGGTCTGGCCCGCGTGCGTGACCGACACGTCGCACGGGAAGCGCGAGGCGAGCTGCACGAGCTTGGTCGCCGCCCTCGCGTGGAGGCCGAGGTCGTTGACGATGGTGAAGGTGCCCGAGTGCGCCTGCGGGGAGTCGTTCATGGTGGCCTCGCTACTCCTTTTCTCCGCTGGGGGGAGCGCGGCCGGGGGTGGCCTGCGCGCCGCTGGACGCGTCGCCGGCGGCCTCGGTCGAGGTGTCGGCGGCCGGCGCCTCGAAGACGGCGCTGTCGGTCCGCACCGGCCCGAGGCCGCGGAGCACGTCGCGGTGCATGACCCGCACGCCCGCGCCGAGCGCGCGGCCGAGCTCTTCGGCGAGGACCACGGAGCGGTGGCGGCCGCCGGTGCAGCCGATGCCCACCGTGAGGTAGCTCTTCCCCTCGCGCTCGTACTTGGGGATCACATACCTGAGCAAATCCAAGGTTTTACCGAGCAGCTCGTGCGCCTCGGGCTGGGCCAGCACGAAGTCGCGCACCGGCGCGCTCGTGCCCGGCAGCGACTTCAAGTGGGGAACGAAGTAGGGGTTCTCGAGGAAGCGCACGTCGAACACGAGGTCGGCGTCGACGGGGGGCCCGTACTTGAAGCCGAACGAGACGACGCGCGTCACCATGCGCGCGGCCGTGGTCTCGGGGCCGTACTGCGAGATGATGACGCGACGGAGGTCGTGCACGCTGAGCCGCGTCGTGTCGATCACGCGCGAGGCCCGGGCCCGCAGCGGGGCGAGCCGCTCTCGCTCGAGGGCGACCCCCTCGAGCACGCCGTGGACTCCTGCGTCGCCGTCTTGGGCCAGCGTGTGGGGACGTCGCGACTCGGAGTAGCGGCGCACCAGGGTCTCGTCGGAGGCGTCGAGGAAGAGCACCTGGAGATCGCGCTCACCCGCCGCCTCCAGGTGCGTGAACGTCTCGGCCACGTCGCCCATGAAGGCGCGCACGCGCACGTCGATCCCGAGGGCGACGCGCCGCACGCCACCTCGCTCGCAGAGCGCGACGGCCTCCGTCGTGAGCGCGGTCGGGAGGTTGTCGATGCAGAAGAACCCCAGGTCCTCGAGGGCGCGGAGGACGGTCGTGCGTCCGGCGCCCGAGAGCCCCGTCACGACGACCACCAGCGGCTTGGGCGGCGAGCTCACTCTTCCTCCTTGCTGAGCAGCTCTGGGATGAAGACGCTGCTCTCGGCGGGGTCCGGCGCGCCGCGCGTGAACGGGTGCGGCTCGGTCGCGAGCCGCCGCCCGGGGACGCCCAAGGTCACGTGCGTCGCCGGCGTCACCTGGGGCGGCGAGATCGACTCGCCGTCGACGAGGCGTCGCGCGCTGTGCTCGGGCGCGCGCTCCTTCGCGGCGTGGAGCCGCTCGAGGAACGTGCGGGCGCTGAACGTCCCCGCCCTTCGCAGAAGCTCGTCGCGCGCGGCCATCTCGAGAATTGTACCCATCTCGCGGCCCGGCCGCACGGGGACCGTGAGCAGGCGGATGGGCGTCGAGAGGATCTCGTGGTGCGCGTCGTCGACGCCGAGGCGGTCGTAGTCGCGCTGCTCGCTCCACTCCTCGAGCCGCACGACGACGTCGATGCGCTTGCGCGCGCGGACGGCGGTGACCCCGAACATGTCCTTGACGTTGAGGATGCCGAGCCCGCGCACCTCCACGTGGTGGCGCAGGATCTCGTCGGCGGCGCCGAACACGGTGCCCGGCGGTCGCCAGTCGCAGTGGACCACGTCGTCGGCCACGAGGCGGTGCCCTCGGAGCACGAGCTCGAGGGCGCACTCGCTCTTGCCGATGCCGCTCTTGCCGAGCAGGAGCATGCCCACTCCGAACACGTCGACGAGCACGCCGTGCAGCTGCGTCGAGGGCGCGAGCAGCTCGTCGAGGCTCGCGTGGAGCGCGTTGATCGTGCGGCTCGTGGCCGCGTGGACCACGAACAGCGGCGTGCCGCTCGCCTCTGCCGCGGCGACGAGGGGCCGCGGGGGCGTGATGCCGCGGGTGACGACGACGACGGAGAGCCCGAGGCCGAAGAACGCCCGGCACGACGCCGCGCGCTCCGCCGGGCTCAGCGCCTCGAGGTACGACAGCTCGGTCTCCCCGAGCACCTGGACACGGGTCGGGACGAGGCCTCGGAAGTGGCCCGCGAGCGCGAGGCCGTTCTTCTGCACCCGCGGATGCTGGATTGGCCGGTCGAGCCCCGAAGAGCCCGCGTGCAGCGTGGCGGGGAGGGCGAGGCGCCCCTCGGCGAGGGCGTCGCGCACGGTCACGTCGCGCAGCGGCGGAGCCTCGGACACCTCGCCGCCCGCGCTCATGGGCCTCGGCGCGTGCGCCTGCGGCCGGGCCCGTGGCTCGGCTGCGGAAGGGCTGCCCTCGCGCGGCGCGCCCTCATCCGGCGCGCTCCTGCTCCTCGTGGCTCACGAGTTCGAACGCCGCGGCCGGCTCGAGCGAACCGAGCAAGCGCGCGCGGAACTCCGCGCTGCGGAGGAGCTTGGAGATCCTCGCGAGGGTGCGGAGGTGCTCCCCCACCTCGCGCTTCGGCCCGACGACCGCGAAAATATGGTGCACCTTCGCGTCGTCGATCGCGCCGAAATCGAGCCCGGCGGGGACGAGCAGCAAGGCGGCGACGGGGTGCTCGAGCTCGGCGACGGCGGCGTGGGGGATGGCGACGCCCTCGCCGATGCCGGTGGACTGGAGCTCCTCGCGCTCTCGCAGCGCGCGTCGGAGGCTCTCCTCGGGCACCGAGCAGCCCTTCGCCAGGAGGCGGGCGAGCGTGCCGAGGGCGTCACGCTTCTCCAGCGCCGAGGGCGCGAAGGCGATGCGTTCTGGGGCGAGCATTTCAGAAAGGCGCATGGGCGGGTCGATTCGTCGGGGCGAGGGGGGGTCGGACTCGCCGCCCCTGAAGACGAGGCCGACACCGCCGCTCGCTGGGTGGGGATCAGTCCTCGACGTCGGGCAAGAGGTGCTGCGAGGCGCGGTCGGCGCCCTTGCGGCTGCTCCGCTCGGCGGCCTTGGTCTCGCGCACCTGGCGCTCCAGCTTGTCGATGACGCGATCGATGGACGCGTACATGTCCTCGGTCTGCTCGTGCGCGTGGAAGTGCTCGCTTCCGGAGTGCACCTCGACCTCCGCCGCGTGAAGTGTCTTCTGGCAGCTCAGCGTGACCTGGGCCTTCATCGGCTGCCGCAGAAACTTCTGAATCTTCGCGACCTTCTCGGTCGCGTAGCTCTTCACCGCCTCGGTCGCTTCCATCTGACGGAACGTGATCGCAATGTTCATGCGCGAAAACCTCCTGGCCGCGGGCCGCCAACCGGCCGCGCTTTCTGCGAGCGCTCGAGCTCGAGTCTCGGGCTAGAAAAAATCATAGAGGTTTTTCGCGGAAGTGCGGCGAAAAACGGCCCCAACCTCAAAAATGCTTCTTCCGCTTGCTGGAGGCGAGAATTCCCAGCATTTCGCGGTACTTCGCCACCGTGCGGCGGGCGATCTGGATCCCCTCCGAGCTCGTGAGAAGCTCCACGATGGCCTGATCCGACAGCGGGCTCGACTTGTCCTCGTCGTCGATGATCTTCTTGATCGCTTGTTTCACGCTCTCCGAGGCGATGTCCTCCTCGGCGACGCGGCGGATCGACGAGTTGAAGAAGTACTTCAGCTCGAAGAGACCCTGGGACGTGTGCACGTACTTGTTCGTCGTGACGCGGCTGATGGTCGACTCGTGCATGCCCACGGTCTCGGCGATGTCACGCAAGATCATGGGCTTGAGGAACGCGACGCCCTTCTCGAAGAACTCGCGCTGCTTCTCGACGATGCACTCGGTGACGCGGATGATCGTCTTGCGGCGCTGCTCGATGGCGCGAATGAGCCACTGCGCGTTGCGGAGCTTCTCGCCGATGAACTCTTTGGCGTTGGGGTCCTTCAGGAGCTGCTTGGTGAGGTTCTCGTTGATGTAGAGCCGCTGCACGCCGCGGTCGTTGTCGGTGACCACCCATTTGCCGTCGCCGTCTTTCACGATGTAGACGTCCGGCGTGATGGCGATGCTGCGATCGTCCATCTCGGAGAAGTTCCGCGCGGGGCGGCTCTCGAGCTTCTGGATCTCCTTGACCGCCTCGTACACCTCCTCGACGGGCACCTTCAGGTCCCGGGCGATCGCCTGGTAGTTGTGCTTCTCCAGGTTGTGGATGTGGTTGTCGATGATGGTGAGCTCGAGGTCGTCGCAGCCGTACATCTCGGCCTGGACCCGCAGGCACTCCTGGAGGTTCCGCGAGCACACGCCCACCGGGTCCCACTCCTGCATCATGCGGAGCACCTCCGGGGCGTCCTCCGGGTCGAGGCCCACCTCGTCGGCGAGCTCCTCGATGGTGAGGTCCGGGGTGCGGCCCTGCGGGCGGTCGATGCCCTTGAGGTCGAGGAAGCCGTTCTCGTCGAGGTTTCCAAGCACGAGCTCGGCGAAGCGGCGCTCGGCCTCCGTGAAGTCGCTCACTTGGAGCTGCCAGCGCAGGTGGTCGACGAGGGAGGTCTGCTTCGTGAGGTTCTGCTCGATGGGGGGCAGCTCGTCGAAGGCGCCGCGGTTCGAGGGGAGGGCCTGCTGCAGGTTGCGGTTCTCGAGGAACTGCTCCCAGTCGATGTCCTGGACGCGCTTCTCCTCGGCCTTGTTCTCGCTCGAGGCCGCGCGGACCCGCTCTTCCATGCGGTCGACCAGGCGCTCGCCGTCGGCGTTCCCGGTGCCGGAGTCCTGCTGGGCCTCACGGCTCCGCGCGCGCGGGTCGATGTCGTCGTCGGCGAGGACGGGGTTGCCGTCGAGCTCCTTGCGGATCTCGTCGATGAGCTCGAGGCGCGAGAGCTGCAGGAGGCGGATCGCCTGCTGGAGCTGGGGCGTCATGACGAGCTGTTGGCTCAGCCGAAGCTGCTGCTTGATCTCCATCGCGAGTGTTCCTTCGGTGCCTTAAAAAAACAGCCCCAAGGGAAGAGTAACAGGCGCGGCGAGGTGGGACAGCGATTTTCGTGCCAGCGGCCGCCGTCGGCTACGGGTCGGGCGAGGCGGTCAGCGTGCCGAGGTACCGCCCGCGCACGGTCGCGTGCTCGCGGAACTCCGCCGGCGTGCCCAGCGTGACGAGCGCGCCGTCGAGCAGCAGGGCCGCGCGTGTGCAGATGCGCAGGGCCTCGTCCACGTGGTGATCGGCGAGGAGCACGGCCACGCCATCGCGGGCGAGCTCGGCGAGCAGGTCACCGAGGCGGGCGGCCTGCGCCGGGTCGACGCCGGCGAACGGCTCGTCGCAGACGATCACCCGCGGGCTGCCGGCGAGCACGCGCGCGAGCTCCAGGCGCCGCCGCTCGCCGCCGGAGAGCTCGCCGGCGCGGGTGTCGAGGTGCCGGTCGAGATCGACGCGGGAGATGAGCTCGCGGGCGCGGCCCGTGAGCTCCGACGAGGCGCGGGCGGCCCGGGCGACCGCGAGGAAGGTCTCGACGTTCTCGGCGACGGTGAGGTCCCAGAGGACGCTCGGGCCCTGCGGCATGTAGCCCAAGCCCCGCCGGGCGCGCCGGAACAAGGGCTCGCCCGTGACGTCGTCGCCGTCGAGGCGCACGCGCCCGCCGTGGTCGCGCTCCTCGCCGACAAGTACCTGAAAAAACGTGGACTTGCCGGCGCCCGAGGGCCCGAGCAGGCCCGTGATGGTGCCCGCGGCGCAGGCGAGCGACACGCCGCGCACGATGCGCTTGCCCGCCCGCTCGACGACGATGTCCGCGGCGGCGAGGCGCGGCACCGGATCGCGCGGCTCCGCCGTCACGCCCTCAGTTCCCCTTGGGAACTGGGATCTGCCCCTTCACCTGGTGCGCCGTGACCTTCCCGGTCGCGATGTGGATCGTCGCGCTCTCCGCCTGCAGGAAGCCTTGCCCGCGCGAGAGCTTGACCCCGCCGCGGAGCTCCAAGAGCTGCTTGCGCAGGTCGAGCTCCACCTCGGGGGCCTCGGCGTGGACCCCGCGCACGTCGGCCGAGACGCCGCCCGAGCCCTTCGCCCAGCTCAGGTGCGGGGCGTGGTCGAACTTGAGGTCGATCCGCGGGCACTTCACGGCCAGATCGCCCTTGGCGAGGGTCACGTTCCCGAGGAGCGTCGCGGTCTGGGCGCCCACGTCGACCTCGAGGTTCTCGGCCTCGACGCGCACGTCGCCGCCCGCGGCGAAGCCCTGCAGCGCGGGATCGGCCCCCGCGTCGCGCGGCGCGGCGAGCGGCGCGGCCAGGAGGCCCGCGACGAGCGCGAGGGCGAGACGCCACGCTTTCCTTTGCCGGCCCATGTCTTCAGCGTAGTGCCTTGGGGCGGCGCGGTCGAGCGCTCAGGCGCGGGCGGACAGCGCGTCGGTGATGGCCGTGAGCTCGTCGACGAGGCCCGACCCCGCGCCGGCCGCCGGGGCCTGCGAGGCGAGGGCGAAGAGGTGCTCGGTGAGCGTCGCGACCGCGCTCCGTGCCAGGGGCGCGAGCGCGTCGGCCCGGCCGCCGGTGGCGGCGAAGGTGCGCACGAGCGTCCGAGCCGAGGGGAGGCCCGCGCGCGCGGCGGCGGCGACCTCCGCGTCGCCTTCCCAGCCGAGCTGGGCGAGCACCAACGCGAGGGTCGGCGCGAGGTGGAACGTCGCGCGGTCGACGTGGTACCGCAGCAGCACGGGGTCGGTCCGGAGCGCGTCGGCGTCGCGGCCGGTCACGATCACCTCGAGATCGTGCTTCCACGCGAGCGCGTCGCGCGAGAGGGCCCCCGCGAGGCGCTGGGCGGTCTCCTCGGCCTCGCCGTCGAGCTTCGCGGCGCGCTGGGCGAACGCTTGCGCGGCGCGCTGCCGGGCCTCCTCGCGGCTCGCCTCCTCCAGTGACAACGCGCGGGCGCTCGCGGCGAGCCGCTGGACGACCCGGGCCGCGCGGTGGCGGAGCGCGCGCTCTTTCAGCGCGGCGCTCTTGCCGAGGATGGTGGCGTCGAGGAGCTCCTGCACCGCGGGCCACCCCGACGCGGCGAGGGCCCCCTCGTCACCGAGGCGCCCGGCGAGGGCTTGCCGCGCGGAGAGCGCGAGGGGCTCGCGCCACGAGGCGAGGCCCGCCGCGCCGAGCGAGGTGCGCACCATGGCCATCACCTTCGCGAGATCTGGCGGCTGCAAGCGGTCGGATTTGTTCACTAATATTTGAACCGGGAGCTCCAGCGCGCGGGCCTCGGCGAGCACCGCCTCCTCGCTCTTCTTCATGGGCTGGGTGGCGTCGAGGAGCCAGATCGCGAAGTCGGCCTCCTCGAAGGCCTCGCGCGCGGCGGCGGCGTGCCGTGGGTCGGGCGCGTTGAAGCCCGGCGTGTCCAGGATCTCCACTTGCGTGAGCGAGGAGAGCGGCAGGAGGATCTCGACCCGGCGCACCTCGCCAGCGTCCAGCGACTTCAGCGTCGCGCGCAGCTCGGAGACGGGGAGGATGCGATCGCGCGCCTCGACGTCGGTCACTGACGGGAAGAAGAAGATCTTGGCGAGGGGGTCGGGCGCGTAGCGCAGGTGGTGGAGCGTGGCGGTGGTGGGGAGCACGCCGGTCGGCGCGACGTCCGCGCCCATGACGGCGTTGATGAAGGTGCTCTTGCCCGCGTTGAACTCGCCCACGATCGCGACGCGCACCGGGCGCGAGCGTTCGATCGAGAGCTCGGCGAGGCGGGTCGTGGCCTCGAGGTCGCGGAGGTCGCGGGCCTGCCGATCGAGCCGCGCGAGGAGCCGCG
>DAORJJ010000287.1:0-8637 GCA_035439005.1 Polyangiaceae bacterium
GGGCGCGGCGCTCTGCCTCGCGTCCGTGCTCGCGTTCGCGGTCGCGGGCTGCCGCGGCAGCGCGCCGGTGAGCGCGGGGCCGGTCGGGGCCTCCACCCCCAAGGCGAGGCCCACGGTGCCGCCCAGGCGACCCACCGGCAAGGCGCGCGGCAACCTCATCGCCACCGTCGGCGATCGCTCGGTCGGACCGTTCCTCGCGCGCCGCGACGGCTCGGCGATGGCAGCGTTTCTTGGCTTCGGGGAGGACGGCGTTCGGCGCGTCTCCGTCATCCCGCTCACGGCCCAGGGCGAGCTGCGGTCCGGCGTGAGGGGGCTCGTCCCCACCCCCTTCGACTCCGCGGATCTCGCCATCTCCGCGACCCAGGGACCCGACAGCGGCTACGCGGTGCTCTTCTCCGCGCTGACCGACCGCGGCAAGGGCCTGTGGGCGTTCGGCGTCACCGAGGAGGGGGCCCTCCGAGGCCCGGCCGCCGAGATCACCCGCACGACGAGCGACATCGTGTGGAGCGATCTCGTCCCCACGCCGCGGGGCGCCCTCGCGCTCTGGGTCGATCAGTCGGTCGAGCAGGCGGTTGACCAGGCGGGGCAAGGCGAGGGGGGCCTCTACGCGGCCTCGCTCGACCCCGCGGGGAAGCTCCGCGGGGTGCCCGTGCGCCTCGTGAAGGGCGTCATCGGGTGGCAGGTCGTGGGCGCGGGGGCCCAGGTGCAGGTCGCGGTCGTGCACGCGCGCCCGGCGGCGGAGGCCCCGCCCGAGCCAGGCAAGTCACCGGAACCAAAGAAGAATCCAGAACCTCCACCGCCGGCGATCTCCCTGATGACGCTCGACGCCGACGCGCGCATCGAGCGGGCGGTCCCCGTCGCCGCCAGCGCGGCGGTGCGGGGCGCCCTCGAGGTGGCGCGCGAGCGCGGGCGCACCCACGTCGTGTGGACCGACACCTCCGGCACCGAGCCCGAGGTCCTCGCGGTCACGGTCGACGACCAGCGCGGTGCCTCGCCGCCGCGCCGGGTCGCCGACACCCGCGACGGCACCGTGCTGGTCGCGCTCGCTGGCGGCGAGAGCGGCGTCGCCGTGGCGTGGGAGCGCGACGTCCCCGAGGCGCGCGATCGGCGCTTCGTGCAGCTCGCTCGCCTCACCGACGCGCCCGCCCGGCGGGTCACGCGGCTCGAGGTCGCGCGGAAGTCGCGCGTCGAGCTCGCGAGCGCGCCAGACGGCTTCGCGGTGCTGGCCTCCCTCCGCGCGTGCAGCTTCGACCCCCGCGCGGAGCCTGGCTGCGCCGTCGCGCCCTTCGAGCCCGCCCTCCTCCGCGCCGATCGCGACGGGGCGCCGCTCGACGTGACGCCCCTCGAGTTCGGCGACGATCCCCCCGGCCTCGCCTGGGCCCTCGGCTGCCCGAGCGGCTGCCTGGCCCTCTCGGCCGCCGGCGCGTCGCCCGCCCGGGTGCGCACGGCGTTCGTCGCGGCCCGCACTACGCCCGCCGCGCCGCTGCGCGACCCCACGCCCACGGCGCCGCTCGAGTCGCGCATGCTCGACATCGAGACGCTCTCCACGGGCGAGGCCGTGGCCAAGCTCGCGCACCTCAAGCTGGGCAACACGGTGCTCGTCGCGAGCCTGTCGGCGGAGTTCGAGCTGCCCGGCCGCGCCACCCGGGCCGCCGTCGTCCGCGTGCGAGCCTACGACGAGCACGGGCGCGCGCTCTTCACCGACGCGCCCCCCGCGAAGGCGACGCGCGCCGCAAAAGATCCGACGGTGCTCTCGAGCCGCGCCCTCGCCGTCGGCGGGCTCGCGATCGCCCCCGCGGGTCGGCCCGAGGATGGCGGCGCGGTCGCCTGGGTGGGGCGGCAGGGCGCCGAGCCACAGGTGCATATTACACGTATCGACGCGCGCGGCCGGCGCACGAACGAGATCGTCCTGACGAGCTCGAGGGGCGGCGCGACGGACGTGGCCCTCGCGTGGGTGGGAGATGCCTGGATCGTCGGCTGGGTCGACTTCCGAGACGGCAACGGCGAGGTGTACGCGACGAAGATCACGCCGGACCTGAAGCGGGTCGTCCGCGAAGAGCGCGTCACGCGGGCTCCGGGCGACGCGAGCGGGCTGCAGCTCCTCGCCGCCGGGCGCGATCGCGTCTTCGCGGCTTGGTCGGACGCCCGCGAGGCGCCGCGCGAGGGCTTCGCCGACATCTATCTCACCCAGCTCCGCGCGCACGACGCGACGCGCCTCACCGAGGAGCTGCGGCTCCTTCCGAGCGTGCCCCACTCGCGGTCTCCCGAGCTCATCCCGGCCGTGGGCGGCGGCGCGGGCGCGATCGTCGCCTGGATCGAGCAGGCGCCCGAGGGGGCCGATCCGTCGCGCGGCGGCGCGTACCGCGCGCTCGCCCTCCGCGTCGACGGCCAGGGAAAGCCCGTGGGCGTGCCGGTGTCGCTGCCGGTCGCCGGGCCCGGGCACCCGACGGCGCTCTCGCTCGAGGTGACCCCCGACGGGGTGCGGGGGGTCATCGCGCGGGCCCAGGGCGCTGGCGTCACGCTCGACGGCGTGCGAGGCAACTTCGGGAGCTTCGCGGCGGTCTCGCTCGGCGGCGTCGCGACGCCGGCCTCGTCCGACGTCGCGCTGCTCGCGTTCGACGGGTGGGTCTACTTTGGCGAGGACGGTGCGGCCGCCCACGAGCGCCGCTTGAGGCGCGCGCACGTCCCGCGCTGAGCCGCCCGCGTCGCTTCTTCTAGCGAGCCGCGAAGTGCGGGTTGCAGATCACGCCAAAGAGGTTCCCGAACGGGTCGCGGAGCGTACCGACGACGATGCCCTCCCCGACGTTCTCGGGGCCCGAGACGTCGGTGGCGCCGAGCGCCGAGAGGTGCGCCATCGCGGTGGGGACGTCGTCCACCCCCCAGTAGGTGGTCGCGCGATCGCCGAGGGGCGGCGGCGGCTTGTCGGGGTCGAGCGGCTGGAGGCCCAGCTCGTAGCCCCCGATGTTGAAGCCCACGTAGAACGGCTCGTCGAAATAGGGCGCGACGCCCATCGCGCGGGTGTACCAGGCCTTCGCCGCGGAGAGATCGGGGACCTGGAGCGCGAGCGTGCGGAGGCCGTGGAACATCGCACGACTCTACGCGACCGCGCCCCCGAGGTCGGAAGAATAAAAGTGAGCGCGGTGACGCGCGCGACGCAACGAAGCGCCGCGCGTGGCCGAGCACGAGGGAGCGCGCCCCTGCGACACCCGCGGGGCCATCTTCGCGTCGCGGTTCCCCGCGGCAGATACGTGGCGTACGCTCAGGAGACCGACCATGGGCATCGACAAGATCGGCAAGAACACCCCTGGCGTCGGCGACGTCGCTGGGCCAGACGCAACCTCGGGAGCGGACGGCGCGGGGAGCGCGGGGAGCACGAAGGGCGTCGAGCGCTCCTTCGCCGAGGTCCACGAGGCTCGTCGCGCCGCCCAGGGCGCCCCGGTCGCGGTCGGCGGGGCGAGCTCGCCCCTCGAGCAGCTCCGCGCGGGCGCGATTGACCAGCGAGGGTACCTCGAGGCGCGCGTCGAGCAGGCCACCTCCGGCCTCCGCGGCCTGAGCGAGCAGAAGCTCGAGGCCATTCGCCTCGTGCTCCGTGAGCAGCTCGCGACCGACCCCTCCTACATCGACCTCGTGACCCAGGCCACCGGGCGCGCGCCCCCCGCGCCGACGGACGAGTAGCGCGTGGGCGACCGACCGGCAGCCCGTCGGCCACGCGCTGCGATGTCGCGCCGCGCGGTGCTCGAGGTCGGGGCGTCCACCGGCCTCGGCGCCGCGTTCGCCCTCCTCGGGTGCTCCCGCAGGGCGACGAAGGAGCCGGCCCCGGCCGACGCCAAGAGCACGTACGCGGCGCTGAACGCGGCCGAGGCCGAGGGCAGCGGCGCCCCGGGAGGGAGCGCGCCCGACGCCGGCGCGGGTGGGCGCGCGCAGGTGCTCGAGTGGTCGTTCGGCGGCGACGCCTCGCCGGAGGCGCGAGCCTCCGTGGTGTTGCCCCCGCTCGGCCCGGGCGAGCGCACGCCGCTGCTCATCGCGCTGCACGGGCGGGGCGAGGCCCGCAAGGGCCCCGAGCTCGGCGCGCTCGGCTGGCCCCACGACTACGCGCTGCCGCGCGCGGCCCGGCGCCTCCGCTCCCCACCCCTTCACGCCGCCGACTTCGAGGGCTTCGTGGCCCCGAGGCGCCTCGCCGAGCACAACGCGCGCCTCGCGCGCCTGCCGTACCGCGGGCTCGTGGTCGTGTGCCCGTACCTGCCCGACCTCGACCTCAAGAGCCCCCTCGCGCTCCGCGACTACGCCGACTACCTCAAGCACACGGTGCTCCCGCGCGCGCGCCGCGAGCTGCCCGTGCTCCCGGGCCGGGCGTCGACGGGGATCGACGGCGTCTCGTTGGGCGGCATCGTCTCCCTCCGCGCGGGGCTCGCCCACCCCGAGGAGTACGGCTGCGTCGGCTCCCTCCAGGCCGCGATCGACGATCCGTGGATCCCCGAGCTCGTCGAAGCGCTGCGCGCCGCCCGCTCGCGCGAGCCTTCCTTGAAGTTTCGACTACTTACGAGCGATCGAGACTACTTCCGGAGGGTCATCACGGCCACGTCGCAGGCGCTGCGCGCGGCCTCGCTCGAGCACGAGTACCTGCTCGTGCCCGGTCCCCACGACTACCCGTTCAACCGAGGCCCGGGCGCGCTCGAGATGCTCCTCTGGCACGACCTCGAGCTCGCGCACGCCTGAGCGAGTCCGCGCCCGGGCAGGCGTCTCTCCCATGGCTTCGCTCCCCGGCATTGGCTAGCATCGGCGCGAAATGGCGAAGCAGGGGCGCGCGACGCGCGGCGGAGGCAGCGGGGCGCGGGCAGGCGGCGCCGGCACGGGCGGGTGGCTGCTCCCGCTCGAGGTCGCGGGCCGCGAGGGCTCCCTCCACGACGCGGCGTCTCTCGGCGGGAAAGCAGCGCGCCTCGCGTGGCTCGTCCGCCACGGCTTCGACGTGCCCGAGACCTGGGTCATCCCCGCGGCAGCGTTCGCCGCTGCGCTCCGTGGGCTCCCGCCGCCGTGCGAGCCGCGCTCGCTCCTGCGGGTCGCGATGGGGCGCAACGTCTACTCGCGCGCCGCGGAGGCCCGCCAAGAGATCCTCCGCGTCGCGCTTCCCGACGACCTCGAAGCGGAGCTCGAGGCCCTCTGGGAGCGCTGGAAGGTCCCGGCGCGGTGGGGCTTCGCCGTCCGCTCCAGCGCGACCTGCGAGGACGGCGCGCTCGTGTCGATGGCGGGGCTCGCCGAGACGAAGCTCGGCGTGCGTGGGGGTCGGGGCCTCGCGGAGGCGGTGCGCGAAGTGTGGGCGAGCATCGCCTCGGGTCGCGCGCTTGCTTACCTCGCCGCACACGGCGTGCGCGACGTCGGCATGGCCGTCGTGGTGCAGCGCATGGTCGAGGCCGACGCGGCCGGGGTCATGTTCACGCGGGTCCACGGCCCCGCGGCGGCGCGGGGCGAGCGCGTCATCAACGTGGGCTTTGGCCTCGGCGCGCCGGTGGTCGACGGCGTCACCTCGCCCGACATGCTCCGGCTCGCCCGGGACGGGCGCGTCGTGTCCGAGACCGTGGCCCGCAAGCCCATCGTCACGGTCGTGGGAGACGCGGGCGTCGAGGAGCGAGAGGCGCCCGCGCCGGACGCCCCCGCGCTCGGCCCCGAGCACCTGCGCCAGCTCGCCGACGTCGCGGCGAAGCTCGAGGGCATCGAGGACGTGGCGTGGGACGTGGAGTTCGCGTGCCAGGGCGATCGGGTGATGCTCGTGCAGGCCCGCCCGGTCACGGGGCGAGGCTTCCCGGAGGGCGGGGACGCCGAGACCGTGTGGAGCAACGTGAACGTGGGCGAGGCCCTCCCCGGCGTGGCGACGCCGTTCACGTGGTCGATCGCCGGGGCGTTCAGCGAGGCGGGCTTCCACAGCGCGTTTGGGGCCCTCGGCTGCTCGGTGCCCAAGAACGCGAAGCTCGTGGGGAACGTGCACGGGCGCTTCTACCTGAACCTCTCGCAGTTCATGCGCATCGCGGCGCAGGTGCCCGGGCTCGACCCTCGCACGCTGATGGGCCTCGGCGGCGGCTCCGGCGCCGACCTCCTCGAGCGCGAGGTGAGCGACGTCTCCCGACGCGGGTTCTACGCGAGGCTCCCCGTCACGGCCACCCGGCTCCTGCGCGAGCAGCTCCGCCTCGACGCCGACGTGGACGCCTTCGAGGCGCTCGCCGAGAAGACCCTCCGCGCCCACGTCGCCCTCGATCTGGCCATCCTGCCGGACGAGGGGCTCGCCACCCGCATGCGGGACGTGCAGGCGTTCCTCGAGCGGTCCGGCACGGTCATGCTCACGTGCGCGTCGAGCTCGCTCGGCACGCACGTCGCGCTCCGCACGCTCCTCGCGCGGGTGGCCGGCGCGGACGCCGACAGGCTCGCGCAGGAGCTCGTCCGGGGCATTCGCGATCTCGAGAGCGCGCGCCCCGGGATCGGCGTACTGCGCGTGGCCGACCTCGCACGAAGCGAGCCGGCCGCGCGCGACGCGCTCTTGCTCGAGAGCACCCGCTCGCTCGACGCGGTGCCGGAGGGGCCCACCAAGCGGGCGCTCGCGCGCTTCCTCGAGCTCTACGGCGACCGCGCCGTCCGTGAGGCCGAGCTCTCGACCCCGCGGTGGCGCGAAGACCCGCGCACCGTGCTCACCATGCTGCGCGTCGCCCTGCGCGGCGAGACCCGCGAGGTCGAGGTCACCCTCGCCCGATCGCGGGCCGAGGCCGACGCCGAGATGCGCAACCTCCAAGCGCGCCTCGGCCTGCCCACCCAGACGCTCGTGCGGCACCTCGTCGCGCGCGCGCAGAAGGCGGCGCGGCTCCGCGAGCGCATGCGCGCCTGGGTCACCCGCGTGCTCGGCATGATCCGCGACGTCGCGCTCGACGCGGATCGCCGGCTGCTCCGCCTCTCCCCCGAGCTCGCCGACGACTTCCACACCCTGCAGCGCGCGGGCTCACCGCTCGCGACCGTGCAGTCGGTGTTCCTGCTGTCGGTCGACGAGATCATGACCGCCCTCCGGTCCTCGCGCCGCGATCTCGCGCCGCTCGTCCGCGCGCGGCGCGCCGAGCTCGCCCGCGACTTGTCGCGCCCCGACCCGCCCCCCACGTTCGTCGGGCTCCCTCCCTCCGTGCTCCTCCCGCCGGCTGGTGGGCGCGTGCTCGCCGGCATCGCGGCGAGCGCGGGCGTCGTCGAGGGCCGCGCCCGCGTGCTGATGAGCCCGGCCCAGATGACCGCGCTGCAGCCCGGCGAGATCCTCGTCGTGCACACCACCGACGTCGGCTGGACGCCGCTCTTCCTCCTCGCCGCGGGCATCGTCACGGAGCTGGGCGGCCCGCTCTCTCACGCCGCGGTCGTCGCGCGCGAGTTCGGTGTCCCGAGCGTGGTCAACGTCGAGCGCGCCACGCTCGTCGTGAAGACCGGCGACCGCCTCCGCGTCGACGGCGACCGCGGCACCGTCGAGATCCTCCCCGAGGCCGCTGCCTCGTGAGCGCGACCACGCCGCCTCGGGCGCCTCCGCCCCGCGAGCGCCCGCGCGAGCTGCGCTTCGTGGCGTCGGCCGCGGTCCCGCTCACGGAGGCGCTCGGCGTGCTTGGCGTGCCCGAGGTGGCGGTCGCGGAGGGGCGCGTCTTCGTCGACGCGCGTCGCGCCGGCGCCGTGGGCGCGGTGGTGGGCGTCGGCCAGGTCGTGACCGTCTCCGCTCGCTCGGCCGAGCCCGCCCAGGTGGCGATCGTCCACCATGACCGGGATCTGCTGGTCGTCGATAAGCCCTCGGGAACACCCACGATTCCCGACTCCTCCGGGGCCCGCCACGCCCTCTCCGCGCTCGCCTCGCGCGCGGTCGGGCTCCCCGAGTCGGCGCTGCACCCGACCTCCCGCCTCGACCGCGAGGTCAGCGGGCTCGTGACCTTCGCGATCACCCGGCAGGGCCGCGAGCGGCTCGAGGCGGCCCGCGCCCAGGGCACCTACCTCCGGCGCTACGTCGCCCTCGCGCAGGGCGCGCCTCCGCCAGGCGGCCCCACCGGGGGCCGCGTCGACGCGCCGATCGGCCGCGCCGCCGACCCGCGCCATCGCCGCGTGGACGCGGCGGGGAAGCCGTCCTCTTCGCGCTACCGCGTGATCGCCGAGGCGGGCGGCGTCTCGCTCTTGGCGTTCGCCCCCGAGACCGGCCGCACGCACCAGCTCCGGGTCCACGCAGCCTCGCTGGGCGCGCCGCTGCTCGGCGATCGCACGTACGGCGGCCCCGTGCGCCTCTCGCTCCCCACGGGCAAGGTGCTGGGCCTCTCGCGCATTTACCTGCATTGTGCATGTGTGAAGCTGCCGGCCGCCCAGGGCCCGCGGTCGCTGTCGTGCCCCGTGCCCCAGGAGCTCGAGGCCGCCTGGGCCGCGCTCGGCGGCGACCCCTCGGCCTGGGCGCTGGCGACCTCGTGGGACACCCAGGTCGGGGAGGGCTCGACGTGAGTCGTCGCTCGCGCGGCTTGGTCCGGGCCGGCGGCGCCCTCGCGCTGGCCCTGGCGTTGGCGCTCGCGCTCGGCGGCACGCGCGCCCGCGCCGACGGCCCCAGCGTGGGGCCTCCGGACGCCGGCGGCCTCACCCGCACGCCGCCCGACCCGC
>DAORJJ010000288.1:0-8613 GCA_035439005.1 Polyangiaceae bacterium
CGCTCCCCACCCGCCCCGCCTGAGCCGCCGATGAACGCGCAGCCTCGTGAGGTGCCGCTCAGCGCCGGTCGCGCGCACGCCCTCCTCCACGCCACGGTGCTCTTGTGGGGCTTCACGGCGCTGCTCGGGAAGAGCATCGCGGTGGGAGCCCGGGCGCTCGTGTTCTACCGAGTGACCCTGGTCGCGTTCACGATGGCGGTCGTCATGGTGCGGCGCCGCGTGCCCTTCCGCACGGCCACGCCGCGCCTCGTGGAGCTCGTCGGCGCCGGCGCCCTCGTCGCGTGCCACTGGGTGAGCTTCTACGCGACCATCAAGCTCGCGGGCATCGCCGTGGCGGTGGTGTGCCTCTCGACCTGCACGTTCTTCACGGCGCTGCTCGAGCCGCTCATCCTTCGCCGCCCCGTGCGCTGGCACGAGCTCGTGCTCGGGGGCGGCGTGGTGGTGGGCGTCGGGGTCCTGCTCCGCTTCGAGGTCGGCGCCTCCCTCGCGGGGTACGCGCTCGGACTCCTGTCCGCGCTGTCCGCCGCCGGCTTCGGCACGTGGAACGCACGCTTGGGGAAGCTAGAACCACGCGAAAAGATTACATTTATCGAGCTCTCTTCCGCGGCGTTCTGGATCGGCGCGTCCTTCCTTGTGACCGGAGGCTTCGTGCCCCCGACGGCGGTGAGCCCCCGCGACTGGGGGCTCCTGCTCGTGCTGGCGCTCGGCTGCACGGCGCTGCCGTGGATGTGGTCGCTGCGAGTGCTCGCGACGCTCTCGCCCTACACGGTGTCGGTCTCGGTCGCGCTCGAGCCTGTCTACAGCCTGCTCTTCGCGTATCTCGTGTGGCCCACCGAGGAGCGCCTCGGGGCGCGCTTCTACGCGGGCGCCCTGGGGCTCGTGGGGCTCATCGTGGCGAACGCCTGGCTGAAGAAGCGCGACGTGCCGACGGCGGCCAGCGCGGCGCGCGCGCCGGCCGGGTGAGCCTCAGGAGTCGTTCTGCATGAGGCCGCGGATGACGCCGCTCGGCAGGAGGCGCACGCCCTTGGCCGCGGGCTCGCGCGGCAGCCCGGGCATGGTCATGAGGTCGCCGGTGAGCGGCACGAGGAACCCGGCGCCCGCCGAGATGCGCACGTCCCTCACGTTGACCACGAAGCCCTCCGGGCGGCCCGCCCGCTTCGGATCGTCGCTGAGCGAGAGCTGGGTCTTCGCGATGCACACCGGCAGCTCGCCGTGGCCGAGCGCGCGGGCGCGGTCGAGGCTCTTCACCGCGGCGGGCGAGAAGGTGACGTCCGCGGCGCCGTAGACCGCGCGCGCGACCTTCCGGATCTTCTCCTCGGCCGGATCGCTCGGCTCGTACATGAACGTGGGCGACGGCGGCGACGCGTCGGTCGCGTCGACGACCTCGGCGACCACGCGCGCGAGCTCGAGCGCCCCCGCGCCGCCCTCGGCGAACCCGGTCGAGCGCGCGGTGCGCGCGCCGAGCTTTGCGGCGGCCGCCTCGACCAGCGCGAGCTCTTCCTGGGTGTCGTTCGGGAAGGCGTTGACGGCGACGACGGGCGTGAGCCCGAACGCGCGGGCGTTCTCGAGGTGCTTCTCGAGGTGCGCGAGGCCCGCCTCGAGGCGCGCGGCGTCGGGCTCCCCGGCCTGCTTCACCGGGGCGCCGCCGTGCATCTTGAGCGCGCGCAGCGTGACGACCAGCACGAGCGCGCGCGGGAAGATGCCCGCGAGGCGGCACTTGACGTCGAGGAACTTCTCGCCGCCGAGGTCGAAGCCGAAGCCCGCCTCGGTGATGGCGTAGTCGCCGAGGCTCATGGCGAGGCGCGTGGCGAGCACGCTGTTGCACCCGTGCGCGATGTTCGCGAAGGGACCGCAGTGCACGATCGCCGGGCCACCCTCGGCGGTCTGGACGAGGTTCGGCGAGAGCGCGTCGCGCAGCACGGCCGTCATGGCGGACGCCGCGTCGACGTCCGCCGCGGTCACCGCCGCGCCCTCGGTGTCTTGCCCGACGAGGATGCGCCCGAGGCGCGCCTCGAGGTCGGCGTGGTCCGAGGCGAGCGCGAGGATCGCCATGATCTCGCTGGCCGCGGTGATGTCGAAGTGGTCCTCGCGCGGCGCGCCGTGGGCCTTGCCGCCGAGGCCGACGATCACGTTCCGCAGGAAGCGGTCGTTCATGTCGAGCGCGCGCCCCCACGTGACGAGCCGCGGATCGATCGTGCCGCCGCTCGGCATCTTCTTGCCGAAGTAGATCGCGTTGTCGACGAGCGCCGACAGGAGGTTGTGCGCGGTCGTGATGGCGTGGATGTCGCCCGTGAAGTGCAGGTTGATGTCGTCGGCGGGCACGAGCGAGGCCTTCCCGCCGCCCGTGCCGCCGCCCTTGACCCCGAAGACGGGGCCGAGCGACGGCTCACGGAGCGCGAGCACCGCGTTCATGCCGAGGCGGCGCATGCCCATCGCGAGCGCGATCGACGTCGTGGTCTTGCCCTCGCCCGCGGGCGTGGGGTTGATGGCGCTCACGAGCACCAGGCGCCCCTTGGCGCGCGGCGGCTCGGCGAGCACCCCGAGCTCGATCTTCGCCTTGCCGCGCCCGTACGGCACCACCTGCGCGTCGGAGAGGCCCAGCTCGCGCGCCACCTCGAGGATCGGACGGGGATTGGTCATGCCCCCCGCCTACGTGACCCGCCGCGCGGCGTCAACCTCCTCCGCCGGCGCGCGCGCGACCCAAGCCATCAGCCGTACCGCGCCTCGAACAGCGCCCGCACGGCGGGGAGCTCTCGCATCATCGCGAGGGTGTGATCGGCGTGGCCGCGGGCGAAGCCGTTGCCCACGAAGAGGTCAACGTCCTTTCCTACTCCCTCGGCGCCGAGGGCGGCCTTCGTGAAGCTCGTGGACATCGCGAAGAAGTAGACGACGCCGCGATCGCGCGTGCACAAGATCGCGGCGAGCTCCGCGTCCTCCACGTTGACGCACGAGAAGCTGACGTCGACCTCCAGGCCGCCGTTGGCGCGCAGCACGGCCTCGCGGATCGCGACGGGATCGCGCGCGTCCCCGGAGAGCACCTCGTCGCAGAGCCCGAGGCGCCGCAGGTCGTCCGCGTAGGGCGCGTGGTTCTCGACGCCGAGGACCCGCGCCCCACGACGCCGCGCCTCGGCGGCGCAGAGGACGCCGCTCTTGCCGCCCGCGCCGAGCACGAGCACGGTCTGCCCGGGCGAGACCAGACGCGCCACCTGCGGCGCGGCGCCGGCCACGTCGAGGACGGCGAGCGCGAGCCGGTCGGAGAGGTCACCCGGCAGGCGGGCGTAGGCGCCGCTGGCGAAGAGCACGGCCTCGCCGTCCACGTCGAGCTGCGCGCTGGGGCGGCGGACGGCGTGCACGCGGTCGACCGTGAGCGGCGTGAGCGAGAGCGACACGAGGGTGGCGACGCGCGCCCCCACCTCGAGCGAGCCAGCGCCTCCCAGGCTGGGGTGGCCCTCGCACACCTGGAGGACGCGCCCGAGGAGCATGCCGCCGGAGCCCGTCACCGGGTTGTGCTGCTTGCCGCGCTCGGCGACGGTCTCGCGCACGAGCGCCGCGACGGCCTCGTCCGAGGGATCCCCCGCGGCGGCGGCCGCCTCCTCCATTTGCCGGAAGCTGGCTGCGTCGATGTTCAGTGTCTCGACCGCGAGCAGCAGCTCCCCCGCGAAGAGGCGGGAGAAGTCGTTGTCGACACGGCGCGCGGGCTGGGGCAGGCCTCCCGACGGCTCGAGGGCCCGGTGGGTCCCGTACGGATCTCCGCCCGGGTGGACGGGGCGGACGGGGCGGACGGGGCGAGGTGTGGCGGTGGCCGGCGAGTGCTGGGGAAGGGTGGCGCCCATGCGCGTTCCTTAGCGTGACTTGACCTCGTGCGCGCGCACTCGTTAACCTCTTTGTTGGTTTGAGCCCTCGTTCGGAGTAAGTAGGGCTGGAATTTCGTGGGTCGCTCCCGCGAAGCCTTCGCACCATGCCGGATCCCGCCCAACAGTCCTCACCGCGCACGGGAAAGAGCTCCTACGTGCTCCGCTTCATCAGCGGCAAGTACCAGGGCGGCGAGTTCCCGCTGGTGGCGGACAAGCAGATCGTCGTCGGTCGGTCGAGCGATCTCGACATGGTCCTCGTCGAGGACATGGTGAGCCGCAAGCACGCGCGCATCGCCCTCACCGAGGACCAGATCTGGATCGAAGATCTCGGCTCGACGAACGGCACGTTCGTCAACGGCGAGAAGGTCAAGCGCGCCCGCCTCAAGGAGGGGGACCGCGTCCTCATCGGCACGAGCATCCTCAAGGTGATCGCGGGCGACGTGGCGCGCGAGCCCAACGCGGCGGCCCAGCAGCCGCTCGAGATCGTCGCCGCGGCGCGCCGCACGACGCAGGGCAAGACCATGTCCGGGAGCATCGAGGAGGTCCCGCTCCCCGACCTGCTCCAGCTCTTCTCGACCTCGAAGAAGACCGGCGTGCTCGTCGTCCAGACCGAGGACGACGTGGGCCGCATCTTCATGCGCAAGGGCACGCTGTACTTCGCGCTCATCAACGAGCTCACCGAGGTGCCGCCGCTCAAGTCCATCTTCCGCATGCTTACGTGGGACAAGGGCTCGTTCGAGCTCGACCCGCCCGACGAGCGCACGTGGCCCAACGAGATGGACATGTCCGTGCAGGAGGTCCTCATGGAGGGCCTCCGACAGCTCGACGAGTTCGAGGAGCTGCGCTCGCAGCTGCCGCCGGCGCACGCCCGCCTCGCGCTCGTCACGCCGCTCGTGGCGGTGAAGCTCCGCGATCTGAAGCCGCCGGAGCTCGACGTGCTCCAGCTCGTGCTGAGCTACGGCACGCTCGACGCCGTGATGAACAAGAGCCTCGCGACCGACCTCGAGACCGTGCAGGGCGTGCTGCGCCTCTTGAAGGGCAAGTACATCGTCGCGGAGTAGGCCTCGGTACGGCGTGTCTGTGAGGCGTTCCCCCTCACACTCCCCCAGAGCACCGGGGCTCGATCGACTCCGCGCCCCGGGGCCTCCGCAACTCGGACGTCGTTCCGCGCGATGGAGGGGAGCGCGTAGCCGGTGATGAGACGGGCCCTCCGCGACGGTCATCGCGCTCGCTCGCAGTGCGATCGCGATCGCGATTCGGGGGCTCGGGCAGTCGTCACAAAAAGCAGCGGGCGGCGCGCCCGAGAGCACGCCGCCCACCGCGAGCCCCGCGCTGACGCGCGGCGCTCAGCTCACTTGCCGAACGCGCCGACGACGCTGACCGAGCCGTTGACCGCCGCGCCCATGTCCGCGCCCGCGCGGGACACGTCGGACGAGAGCGCCGCGAGGCACGCCACGACCTTCACGCTGAGGTCGCCCTGCACCGAGCCCGAGGCCGAGGCGGCCACGTTGCCGATGAGGGTCGCGAACGCCGCGCCGCGAGCCTTCGCCACGACGATGAGGTCGGGGACGTTGGTCCGGATGGAGTCGATGTACTTCGCGTTCACGCCGGCGCCGCCGCTGATCTTCAGCTGCGGAGGCGAGCACTCGGCCTTCGCGCTGACGCTCGCGTCGCAGTTGGCGTCGCACTTCGCGTCGACCTTGCAGCCGCCCTCGAGCTTGCCGCCCTCGCACTTGATCGGCTCAGCCGTGCCCTTGCACTCGCCGTCGCACTTGACGGCGACCTCGCCGGTGGCCTTGCAGGTGCCCTTGCACGAGCCCTTGCACGAGCCCTCGCACTTGACGCCCGGCGCGGTGACCGCGCAGGTGCCCTTGCAGGTGCCCTTGCAGGTGCCGTCGGCCTGGATGCCGCTGCCCGTGCCGCCGCCGGCCTCGGCCTCGCAGGTGCCCTCGCACTTGCCGTCACACTTCACGCCGCCCTGCGCCTGGCAGGAGCCCTCGCAGGCCGCGTCGCAGCTGCCTTCGCACGAGAGGGAGGCGCCCGCCTTCGCGGTGCACTCGCCCTTGCACGAGACCTCGAGCTTGCCGTCGGTACACACCGGGGGGTTCGCCTTGATGTCGCACTTGCCGTTCACGTCGCACTTGGCCTGGCAGTTGGCCTTCGCGCTGACCGAGGCCTGGCACTGCGGCGCGGCGAACTCGATGTTGAGCTTGGCGGCGCCGGTGAAGACCGCGTTGATGCGGAGCACGGCGAGATCGCACCAGGCCTTCGCGGCGTCGCCGCCCGACTTGGCGTTGGCGGCATCCTTCTGCTCCGTGGTCGCGTCGAGGTCCTGCGCGATGTTGCGGCAGGAGCTGGTGACGGCCTCGAGCGAGCCGGTCGCGACCGCGGACAGATCGCCGACGGTGGAGGCGAGGACGGTGTAGCTGGCCTGCGCCTGGCCGGTCAGGCCGATTTCGGCGGTGGCGCCGGGGTCCTTGCAGCAGAGGTCGTCCGCGGCGGAGCAGCCCTGGCCGAAGACAGGAATGGCGAGCGCGACGGCGAGGGCAACGGGGGCGCGAAAGCGAGTGGACTTGATCATGAAAGCTCTCCTTGAATGTTCGTGAGTCTCGCCGAGGGTTCACTCCCGCTAACCCCAAGCTCGGGATGGACGAAAAGATGGGCGACTCGACTCAATTCGAGCGCGCCGAGGGGACTTTTTCCCGTCAGGCGTCCGAAGTTCGGCTCGCGATGCCCGAGGTTCGGGAAAGGCGCGCGGACCGTAGGCTACACGAAGTTGGCAGATGCACAAACCCAACTGGACGGGGCAATTTCCTCGGCCGCGCGGGAGCGCGCGTGAGGGCATGACCGCGGGGTCACGGGGTGCGTACGTGGAGTGGCGGAGAACCTTCCTCGGTGGGCGCGAGAAAGGCTCGCCCGGTCAGCGCAGCGCGGCCGCGGCCCGGGCGAGCGACGCGAGCCCCGCGGCGATCCGCTCCTCGGCCAGCGCGTAGCTGAAGCGGATGTAGCCCGGCGCGCCGAACGCGCCGCCCGGCACGGCCGCCACGCTCGCCGCGTCGAGCATCCAGAAGGCGAGGTCCTCGTCGTTGGCGAGCACCTCGTCGCCGTGCCGCTTGCCGAGCAACCCGGAGCAGTCGGCGAACGCGTAGAAGGCCCCCTCGGGGCGCCGGCACGAGATGCCCTCGATGGCGTTCAGGCCCGCCACCATCGCGTCGCGTCGCGCCTGGAAGCGCGCGCGGATGGCCTCGATCTCGCCCTGCGGCCCGGTGAGCGCGGCGAGCGCGGCGTACTGCGCGACAGCCGTGGCGTTCGTGGTGCTCTGCCCCTGCACCACGTCCAGCACCTTCGCGAGGGGCGGCGGCGAGATCGCCCAGCCGATGCGCCAGCCGGTCATCGCGTAGGTCTTGGAGACGCCGTCGACCACGACCATGCGGTCGAGCAGATCGGGCGCGAGGTGGGCCGGCGAGACGTGCTTGAACCCGTCGTAGACGAGCTCGGCGTAGATCTCGTCGACGATGAGCCACACGTCGTGGCGCGCGAGGACCTCGAGGAGCGCGCGGAGCTCACCCTCGGGGTACGCCGCGCCCGTGGGGTTCGAGGGCGTGCAGAGGATGACCGCCTTCGTGCGCGCCGTGATCGCCGCCTCGAGCGCCGCGGGCGTCATGCGCCAGCCGCTCGCCTCGTCAGTCGCCACGAGCACCGGCGTCGCGCCCATCATGCGCACCTGCTCGGGGTAGCTCACCCAGCAAGGCGTGGGCAGGATGACCTCGTCCCCCGGCTCGTAGAGGGCGATCGCCAGGTTGAAGAGGGCGTGCTTCGCGCCCACCGTGACGGTGACCTGCTGCGGCGTCGGGGAGAAGCCTCGCGACCGCGCCGAGGCGTCGCAGATGGCCTGCTTGAGCGGCGCGATGCCGGTGACCGCGGTGTACTTCGACGCGCCCTTGTCGATCGCCGCCTTGGCCGCGGCGATGACGTGCGCGGGGGGCTCGAAGTCGGGCTCGCCGACCCCGAAGGCGAAGACGTCCACGCCCCGCTGCCGCAGCTCCGCCGCGCGCGCGTTCATCGCGAGCGTCACGCTCGGTGAGACAGACTTCAACCGCTCCGCGAAGGCCAAGGGCACTGCGTTCTCCTTCCGGGGCTGCGCCCAGCGGACACGGCCTCTCGGCGGACCCTAACAGAAAACCTCGCGTGGCGGGCGAGGAGGCGTCACGCCTCCTTCGCGGCCTCGTCGTCGGACTTCGCGGCCGCCGCCTTCTTCTCGGTCTTCTTCGCGGGCTTCTTCTCGTCCGCGTCCGCGTCGTCGGCCTTCTTGTCGTCGCCGTCGTCGTTCGCTTCCTTCAGCCCCTGCTTGAAGTTCTTGATGCCTTGGCCGAGGCCCTTGCCGATGTCCGCGATTCGCCCGGCGCCGAACAGCAGCAGCGCCAGCAACGCGATGACCAAGAGCTCCGGTGCGCCGATGCTACCCATGATGCTGTTCTCCGCGTGCCAGCTGCGGTGCCGTCGTGGGATCGCCGTGACCTCGCGCCGACCCCCGCCACCCCGCCGTCTACGGCCTCACCGTGTACCAGCCGGTGCTTCGCGGGGCAAGCGCGCGAGGAGGCGGAGCGTGGCCAGCGACGCGCACGCCGCGGCGAGGGGCGCGAGCCCAAAGGCCGGCAGCGGCGCGCCGCGGGTCTCGAGCTGGCGCACGAGGAAGAGGGCCACGAGCGGGCCTGTGACCCCCAGCGCGACCGCGTGCAGCGTGGCGAAGCGCGGCGGG
>DAORJJ010000289.1:0-8611 GCA_035439005.1 Polyangiaceae bacterium
CGGCCGAGGCCACGGCCCCGGTGCTCGACGCCGCGCCGGAAGCCAGCGCGGCAGAGACGGCAGAATTGCCCGCCGCGCCGCCCACGGACGGCGCCGCCCTCGACGCCGCGCCCGCGACGATGGCCCCCGCGACCGTCCCCATGGCCGACGCACCACCGACGCCGACGCCGACCCCCTCCCCTGCGCCCGCGGTGGCCGCTGCACCCGCCGCCGTAGCCGTGGCCGAGCCCGCGGTCACCACCGCCGTGATGGCCGCGCTCGCGGCGCCGCCGCCCGCCGAGGCGGAGCCCGCCCGGGGGCAGGGCGTCGAGATGCACCTCTTCGCGCGCACCGACGTCGGCCAGGTCCGCGAGCACAACGAGGACAACTTCCTGGTCGCCGACCTGACCCGAAGGTCCCGCGGCCTGCTCGAGGCGAACCGCACGACCCCCCTCGGCCCGCACGGCGCGCTCTTCGCGGTCTGCGACGGCATGGGCGGGGCGGCCGCCGGCGAGGTGGCCAGTCAAATGGCCGTCGACATCATCTACGAGATGATGTCGGACGACAGCGCCTCCGTCGTCGATCGCAACGAGCTGGCGCGACGCCTCGTGCGATCGATCGAGGTCGCGGGCCATCGCATCTTCTCGGAGGCCCGCAACGATCGTTCCCGCCGCGGCATGGGCACTACGGTCACCGGGGCCGCGCTCCTCGACGATCACCTGTTCCTGGGGCAGGTGGGCGACTCGCGCGGCTACGTGCTCCGCCAGGGCAGGCTCGTCCAGGTCACGCGCGATCAGTCGCTCGTCAACCAGCTCATCGAGGCCGGCCAGCTCACCGAAGAGGAAGCCGAGACCTTCGAGCACAACAACATCATCCTCCAGGCCCTTGGCACCTCCGACACGGTGCAGGTGGACCTCACCTACGTCGAGCTCTGCAAGGGGGACATGCTCCTCCTCTGCTCGGACGGCCTCTCGGGAATGCTCCGCTTCGACGAGCTGCGAGACATCCTCCGCTCGTCGCGCGAGCCCCTGGATCTCTGCAAGCAGCTCACCGAGCGCGCCAACGCGGCGGGCGGCCACGACAACATCACGGTCATCATCGTCCAGTTCGACGGCGACGGCCTGCGCGCCCCGGAGGACGGACACGAGCTCGTCTACCGGAAGTTCGCGCTCGAGAGCGACGGAGCCGGCGACCCGCAGCAGCTCGGCGACGCTCCCCCTGGCAACCTGTTTCGTCCGGATGACCCCGGCGCGGCGAGCGCGGGTATCCAGCCCATGAGCATTCCCCCGGGGGGCTGGCGAGAGCGCCCCCTCGAGGACGACCGCATCGACATTCCAGGGACCCACGTCCCGGCGTGGATCGTCGCGCTGATCGTGCTCGGCGTCGTCGGCGCCCTGTTCGTGTCCGCGGTCCTGCTGCTCAAGTAGGCTGCTCAAGGAGGCAGTCACGTCGGCAACGCTCCCTTCGCGGCGCGAATCGCGCTACTGTGCCCCCGTGCGAGCGACCTCCCCAGGGCTTCGTGTGGCCTCGAGCAGCGAGCTGTTCCGCGAAGACGCGCCGACCTGCGACGCGTGCGGCGACGCGCTGAGCGCCGACGACGACGAGCACGCGCCCGGCGGCGAGGGCGCGCTGCTCTGGTGGCGAGACGGTCGCCTCCGCGAGGAGAAGCGCCCGCTCTGCCCCCCGTGCGCCGCGGCGATCGGCCTCACAGCGCTCACCCGCTGGGCGATCGAGGAAGAGGGCGGCTGACCGCCTCGCGCGTCTGCGTGAGGCGTGCCGCTCACGCTGTTGCCTGGCGTCCGGCCCGACCCTGGCGTGTTTACGGCCCCGAATCCTAGTTGAGCAGCTTCGGATCGATCGCGAGCACGCGGGGCTCGGGCGGCGCACCGGCCGTGGCCCGCGGGGGCGAGGCGCGCAGCCGCTCGATGCACAGACCGTGCACCAGCGAGTCGGCGGGCGTGCGGCCGAGCACGAGCCGGAGCTCCTGCCGGAGCAGCAGGCTGACGAGGCGCACCGCGATGTCCTCCGGCAGCGACGGGTTCAGGATGAGCGCGAGGCGCACGCGAGCGCGCCCAGCCCACCGAGGCGCCCTCGCGAGCTCGGAGAGCACGGCGCGCGACGCCGGGCGCCGCGCCGCGAGGCGCACCACCAGTTCCTCGGTCAGGCGAGGGTTGACGAGCAGCCGCCGGATGACGTCGGGGTGCGGGTCGAGCAGCAGGCGCTCGAGCATGTCGCGGTCGGGGCGCCGCGCGAGGCTCTTGCGCTCTCCCAAGGTGAGCACCCGCCCCGCGCCGTAGTCCGGCACGCGCGCCTCGTCCTCGTCGATCTCGGCCGGCGCGGGCGCCGCGCTGGCGGAGCCCGACCGCGTGCGCAGGAGGCGCTCGAGCCCGCCGAGGCCGCGGCCCGCGGCCTCCTCGCGCAGCAACTGGACGCGCTCCTCGCAGCGCGCTTGGTTCATCGCAGCGACGATCGAGAGCAGCGCCTCGCGCGCGCGCGGGTCGAATGCGTCCGCGAGGCGCGCGAGATCGTCGAGGGCGTCCGCCAGCAGGGCGGGCTCGTAGCGGAGCAGCATGTCCTCGGCGTACGCCTGCCTGAGCTGGATGTCGCCCAGCGAGAGGAGCGAACGGACGAGCCTGTTCTCGACCATTTGGCAGTAGACTAGCAGACGTCCGCCCGATGGCGCACGTCGCCCTCCGCGCCTTGCGCGCGGCGGACCGCGACCCCATCTTCTCGCGCATCGCATCCGCCTCGCCTCACCTCACTCGCCTCGCCGCGCGCGCGGCCCCGAAGCCCGAGCAGCCCACGCATGAGCACGAACGACCCGAAGAGCCCCGACACCGGTGAGGACACCGAGGTCGAGACCCAGCCCGTCTCGACCGTCCCGAGGCGCTACAAGGTCATCTTCCACAACGACGACTACACGACCATGGAGTTCGTCGTGGAGGTGCTGCAGCGCTTCTTCCAGAAGACCACCACCGAGGCGATGCACGTGATGCTCACGGTCCACAAGATGGGCGCCGCCGTCGCCACCGTCACGACCCGCGACCTCGCCGAGACCAAGACAGCGCAAGTTATGGACTACGCAAAAGAAAACGGCATGCCCCTCCTCGTCACCACAGAGCCGGAGTGAGCATGCGCATCAGCCCCGAAGTGGAGATCGCGCTCTCGCTCGCAGCCAACGAGGCCGCGCGCCGGCGCAACGAGTTCGTCACCGTGGAGCACCTGCTCTACGCGCTGCTGTTCGACGCCGACACCGCCAACGTCGTCAAGCACGCGGGCGGCGACGTGGCGAAGCTGAAGAAGGCGCTCGAGGCCTTCCTCGACGGCGAGCTGCCGAGCTTGCCGGAGGACGAGTTCGACGCCCCCACCGCGTCGCTCGGCGTCCAGCGCGTCATCCGTCGGGCGTACGCGCACGTGCAGTCGTCCGGCAAGGAAGAGGTGAAGGGCCAGAACGTGCTGGTCGCGCTCTTCGCCGAGCCCGACAGCCACGCCGTCGCCACGCTCGAGCAGCACGACGTCACCCGCCTCGACGTGGTGAGCTTCATCTCGCACGGGCGCTCCAAGGTGGACGAGCCCTCCCCCGCCTCGGTCGGCGGCGGCGATCCCGACCGCGACGGCCCGCGGCCCGCGCGCGATCCGATCGCGGCCTACACGACCGACCTCAACGAGGAGGCCAAGAAGCAGCGCATCGATCCGCTCGTCGGCCGCGCCAACGAGGTCGAGCGCATCGTGCAGGTCCTCGCGCGGCGCAAGAAGAACAACCCGCTGCTGGTGGGCGACTCGGGGGTCGGCAAGACCGCGATCGTCGAGGGCCTGGCGCGCAAGATCGTCCTCGGCGACGTGCCCCCCGCGCTCCGCGAGGCCACGGTGTACGCCCTCGACATGGGCGCCCTCATCGCCGGCACGCGCTACCGCGGCGAGTTCGAGGAGCGCCTGAAGGGCGTCGTCAAGGGCCTCCAGGAGCGGGCGGGCGCCATCTTGTTCATCGACGAGATCCACACCATCGTCGGCGCGGGCGCCACCTCCGGCGGCAGCATGGACGCCTCCAACCTGCTGAAGCCGGCGCTCGCGTCGGGCCGGCTGCGCTGCATCGGCTCCACCACCTTCGAGGAGTTTCGGCAGCACTTCGAGAAGGACCGCGCCCTCGCGCGGCGCTTTCAGCGCGTCGAGGTGAACGAGCCCTCGGTGGAAGACTGCGTGAAGATCCTGCTCGGCCTCCGGGAGCAGTACGAGACCTTCCACGGCATCACCTACACGGCGGAGGCCATCGAGGCCGCCGCGCAGCTCTCCGCGCGCTATCTCCACGATCGCAAGCTCCCGGACAAGGCCATCGACCTGCTGGACGAGGCGGGCGCGGCCGCGAAGCTGGCGGCCCCCGTCGACGGCCCGCGCGCCGTGGTCGGGGTCTCGGAGGTCGAGGCGGTGCTCGCGCGCATGGCGCAGATCCCGCCGCGCGAGGTGAACACGAACGACAAGGAGAAGCTCCGCTCGCTCGGCGACGACCTGAAGCGCGCGATCTTCGGCCAAGACGACGCGGTCGACCAGCTCACGAGCGCCATCCGCCTGTCGCGGGCCGGCCTCCGCGCGCAGGAGAAGCCCATCGGCAGCTTCCTGCTCACCGGCCCCACCGGCGTCGGCAAGACCGAGGTGGCCAAGCAGCTCGCGAAGACCCTGGGCATCAACTTCGTCCGCTTCGACATGAGCGAGTACATGGAGCCGCACACGGTCTCGCGGCTCATCGGCGCGCCGCCCGGCTACGTCGGGTTCGACCAGGGAGGCCTGCTCACCGACGCCATCGCCAAGACCCCCCACGCGGTGCTGCTGCTCGACGAGATCGAGAAGGCGCACCCGCAGATCTTCAACGTGCTCTTGCAGGTGATGGACCACGGCAAGCTCACCGACAACAACGGCAAATCCACCGATTTTCGGCACGTCATCCTGCTCATGACGAGCAACGTGGGCGCGCGCGACCTCGCGCGCCGCGCGGTGGGCTTCGGCGACTCGCGCAGCAGCGGCGACGCGGAGCGCGAGTACAAGCTCACGTTCAGCCCGGAGTTCCGCAACCGCCTCGACGCGCGCATCGGCTTCGCGGCCCTCTCGAAGGAGACCATGGCCAGCATCGTCGGCAAGTTCGTCACTGAGCTCGCCACCCTGCTCGCGCCGCGCAAGGTCACGCTCACGGTCACCGAGGCGGCGCGCGAATACCTCCGCGAGAAGGGCTACGACGAGGAGAACGGCGCGAGGCCGCTCGCCCGCCTCATCCAAGACGAGATCAAGCGCCCCCTCGGCGAGGAGCTGCTCTTCGGGAAGCTCGAGCATGGCGGCCACGTGGTGGTCGACGAGGAGAAGGGCGCGCTCACCTTCGCCTTCCCCGAGGCGAAGCCCGACACGACGCTCTCGAACTGAACGCAAGATCAGCTACGCTAGCGGGGTGCGACCCAAGGCGCAGAACCCGGCGAACCGCTTCCACGCCACGCACCTCGACTACGACGAGGGCGAGGCGCCGAGCGTCCCGGTCACGCTGATCGACGACGCGTCGCGGTCGATCGTCTCCGAGAACGACAGCCCCGACATCGGCTTCCGGTATTCGGTGAACCCCTACCGCGGGTGCTACCACGCGTGCGCCTACTGCTACGCGCGCCCGTCGCACGAGCTCCTGGGCTACGGGGCCGGCACCGATTTCGAGCGCACCCTGGTCGTCAAGCGCGCGGCCGCCGAGCTGCTCCGCGCGCGGTTCGAGCGGCCGTCGTGGACCGGCGAGCACGTCGTGTTCTCGGGCGTCACCGATCCCTACCAGCCGGTCGAGCGCGAGCTCGGGCTCACGCGCGCGTGCCTCGAGGTGTGCGCCGAGTACCAGAACCCCGCCGGCATCATCACGAAGTCGGCGCTCATCGAGCGCGACCTCGACCTCTTGGTCGAGCTCCACGAGCGCGCCAGCCTCCACGTCTTCGTGAGCGTGCCGTTCGCCTCGGAGGAGGTGGCGCGCGCGCTCGAGCCCTACGCGCCCACGCCCACCCGGCGCCTCCGCACGATCGAGCGCCTCGCGGCCGCCGGGCTCCGCGTGGGAGTGAGCGTGTCGCCGCTCGTGCCGGGCCTCGGCGAGGACGACCTCCGCCCCCTCCTCGCCGCCGCGCGCGCCGCGGGGGCGACCAGCACCTTCGCCGTCACCCTCCGCCTGCCCGGGGCGGTGCGCGAGGTGTTCTTGAGCACGCTGCGCGAGCGGCTCCCGCTCCGCGCGAAGAAGGTCGAGGCACGGCTCCGCGATCTCCACGGCGACGCTCTGTATGATGCACGCTTTCTCGTGCGCCAGCGGGGCTCGGGGGTGTACGCCGAGGCCCTGCGCGCGCTCTTCGAAGGCGCGGCGCGGAGCGCGGGCCTCTCGCTCACCGAGGAGCCCCACCGGGGAGGCACGTTCCGGCGGCCGGACCGCCGCCCACAGCTCCGCCTCTTCGGCGACTGAGCGGGTGCGCTGTTCCCCCTCACGCGCGCCGCGTCCTGGAGTAGAACGTGCGGGATGCGCTCTTGGGCGGCCACCGCGGCCGCGTTCGGCCTCGTGTGCTCGGCCCAGCTCGTGGGCGCGCCCGCGCGCGCGGAGGCGACGCCGCGGTTGGACGTGGCCAACTACACGCTCAAGGCCACGCTCGACCCCTCCGCCCACACGCTCCACGGAGAGGGCACGCTCGTCTTCACGAACACGTCGTCGGCCGCGATCTCGGAGGTGTGGGTCCACCTCTACCTGAACGCCTTCAAGAACCAGCGCTCGGTGTTCTTGCGCGACTCGGTGGGCGGGTTCCGGGGCTCCACCGTCCCGAAGACGTGGGGGGCCATCGACGTGCGCCGCTTCGCGCAGCGCACGGCCGCGGGCCCCGTCGACCTGTGGCCGCGCGTCGAGCTCTCACGCCCCGGCGACGACGACGAGACCGACGCGCGGCTGCCGCTCGCGGCGCCCCTCGCCCCGGGCGCCACGGTCACCTTCGAGATCGCGTGGGACGACACGCTGCCCACCATCGTCGAGCGCGTCGGCTTCTTCGGCTCCTTCCACTTCCTCGGCCAGTGGTTCCCCAAGCTCGCGCGGCTCGAGCCCGACGGCACGTTCGCGCACTACTCGTTCCACCACCTCGCCGAGTTCCACGCCGACTTTGGCACCTACGACGTCACGATCGACGTGCCCAAGGGCTTCGTGGTGGGCGCGACCGGCCCCGCCACCGAGTCGCGCGACGAGGGCACGCGCCACGTCGAACGGCACGTCCAGACCGAGGTGCTCGACTTCGCGTTCACCGCCTTCGACGGCTTCGAGCGCTTCGACGAGGCGATCGACGGGGTGGACGTGGCGTTCCTCTTTCCTCACGGCTACCGGGGCGCCGCCGAGCGCGAGCGGGCGGCCGTGCGCTTCGCCCTGCCTCACTTCCGCGAGCGCTACGGGCGCTACCCCTACCCCACCCTCACCGTCGTGCACCCGCCCCTCGGCGCGCGCGAGGCGGGCGGCATGGAGTACCCCACGCTGATCACGACGGGCGGCGCCTGGTACGGGCCTCCCCTCGTGCGCGAGCTCGAGCTCGTCACGATCCACGAGCTCGGACACCAGTACTTCTTCCACCTGCTCGCCTCGAACGAGGAGCGCTGGCCCTTCCTCGACGAGGGCCTCAACAGCTACGCCGAGGCCGACGCCCTCGACGCGTGGCTCGGGCCGCGCGGGGTCGCGAGCGTGCTCGGGCTCGACGTGTCCGACACCACCGTCGCCCTCTTCACCGGGCGCGCCCACGCGCGGGTCGAGCCCGTGGCGCAGCCGGCGCGGGCCTTCTCGAGCGGGCGCGCGTACGGCGGGCTCGTGTACGGGCGCACCTCGACGCTCCTCTCCACCCTGCGGCGCGTGTACGGCGAAGAGAAGCTCACGGGGGCCCTCCGCACGTACGCCACCCGCTTCTGGAAGCGCCACCCGGAGCCCGAGGATCTTCTCGGCGTCCTCGGCGAGGCGCTCGGGGGGGACGCACGCGCCCTCGCGCGCGCGGCGCTCTTCGAGCAGGGCACCATCGACTACGCGGTCACGCAGGTCGCGTCGTCTCGGCGGGCCAAGCCTGCGGGCCTGTTCGATCGCAACGGCAAGCGCGAGACCGACGCGGCGATCGTAGGCGATCAGTACGACGGCTACGCCTTCGTCGAGGTGCGCGGCGCCCTCGCCTTCCCGGTCGACGTCGCCTTCATCCACGACGACGGCGGCGAGACGCGCGTGCGCATCGGCGGCGCCCTCCAGACCGCCGGGCGGGTCGTGCGTGTACCCTACACAGGTCCGCGCCCGCTCAAGGGGGTGGTCGTCGACCCGGAGCACACCGTGCTGCTCGACGACGATTTCACGAACAATCACGCGCTCGTAGCCGACGCGCCGCGCGCGCCTCAGAGCCGCGTCTTCGCGCTCGCCACCACCCTCGCCGCGCACCTGCACTCGTGGCTGTCACCATGACCGCCGACGCGCCCGCGCCCGCAGCGCCCGCCGCGGCGGAGCCGCCGCACGAGGCCTCGCCCGAGCGCGAGGACCGACGCTCCCCCCGGGCTCACCGGAGCGCGGTCGCGATCGCGCTCGTGTGGGCCTTCGGCTTCGCGAGCGCCATCCTCGCCGCCCTCCCTCTGCTCGGCG
>DAORJJ010000290.1:0-8561 GCA_035439005.1 Polyangiaceae bacterium
GGTCAGGTACTCGACGATGACCTCGTCGGCCTCGATGATGCCCGTGAACCCGCCGGCCTCGACGGCCATGTTCGTGAGCGTCGCGCGCTCGTCGAGCGAGAGCCCGCGGACCCCCTCGCCCGTGAACTCGAGCACCTTCCCGATGCCCGCGCCCGACGTGAAGAACTCCTGCGAGAGGACGTGGAGCATCACGTCCTTCGCGCACACTCCGGGGCGGAGCGCCCCCCGCAGCACGAAGCGCGCGGTCTCGGGCACGGTGACGCGCACGTCTTTCGTGAACCACGCGTTCGCCATGTCGGTCGAGCCCACGCCGAACGCGAAGCAGCCGAGGGCGCCCGCCATGCACGTGTGCGAGTCGGTGCCGATGACGAGCTGGCCCGGGAGCGCGAGCTCTTCGATGACCTTGTTGTGGCAGATGGCCTCGGAGCCCACGAGCTTGCCGTCGCGGTGCACCTCGCCGTAGAGCCGCACGCCCTGGCGCGTGGTGAACGACTCCTGCACCGTGGCGAGGGTCGCTGCCTGCTCCTTCAGGCCCATGTCGCGGTGGGCCTTCGGCATGACGAGGTCGAGGAACGTGAGGTGGTCGCGGAAGGCGAACACGCTCTCGGGCTCGGTCACGCGGGCGTCGGCCCCGAGCTCCTTCACGAAGAGGGACTCCGCCATGGGGGTCACGTACTCGTGGCTGAAGCGCACGTCGGCCCGCGCGAAGAAGGCGTCGCCTGGGGCCACCGAAGGCACGCCGAGGGTGCCCGCCTTCGCGTCGCGGATGGCGTGCGCCGCGAGGATCTTCTCACACAGAGTGAGCGCGCGGGGGGCCGTCGTCACCGGCGGCGGCGAGACGTCGCCGGCGAGGCGTGCGCGGTTGTACGCGAAGAGGCCGCCGTGCTCGACGATGGCGGCGCTGATGGGGTCGAGGCCGCGCGTGAACTCGCTCATGGGGATCGCCTCGCCGCGCTCGATGCGCGGGACGAGCCCCATGTCCGTGCTGGTGAGCAGCCCGATGTTCTGGGCGTTCTGCCGGTAGATCTTCTCGATTGTGGGGGCAATGACGACCTTCACCCCGCACACGAGCTCGCTGTAGGGCGCGGTCTCGCGGCTCGAGCCGCAGCCCTTGGAGCGACCGCTCACGATGACCGAGAAGCCGCCGTTCTTCACGGCGTCCCGCGACACCTTGCCCCCGCGGAGCCCCACGAGGCAGTACCTGCCGAGGGTCTCGTCGAAGTAGTAGCAGACCCACCCCGGGGTGAGCTCGTCGGTGGAGATGTTCTCCACCAGCGGGCGCGCGGGATCGTACGACAGGGTCTGCCCTTGGAGCTGGGCCTCGAGGAGCGTGGGATCCTCGGTCACGTAGAGGATGCGTCCCTCGACCTTCACGCTTTTGTCGCTCGTCGGCTCGCCCATTCGACCTCTTAACCACCGATCATGCGCCTCGAGCAAGCCCAAGGCGAGCGGACCCGCGCCCGGTCCACGCGCGGCCGCGCGCGCGAGGCCGCCGCGCCACGTTTTTTCTTGGAGCCACCGGGGCTTGCGACTAGTTCGGCGGCGTGCGCGTCGCCGTCGTCACCACGAGCTACCCGAGCCACGAGGGTGATCCGAGCGGGCACTTCGTACACGCGGAGGTGTGCGCGCTCCGCGACGCGGGCCACGACGTCGAGGTGGTGACCCCGCGCGCGGGCGGCGCCTTCGGGTGGCCGGGCGTGGCCGCGCGCCTCCGCGCCTTCCCGCCTCGCGCCGTCGAGCTCGCCACGTTCGTGCGCCGCGCGCGCGCCGTGGTGACCCGCGGGGGCTTCGATCGGGTCTTCGCGCACTGGGCGCTGCCGTCGGCGTGGCCCGTCGCGAGCGCGTGTCGCGCCCCGCTCGAGATCGTGTCGCACGGGGCCGACGTGCGGCTGCTCGCGTCGCTGCCCAGCGCCCTCCGCGCGGCCCTCGTCCTGAGCCTCTCGGAGCGCGCGGACGTGTGGCGCTTCGTCTCGCAGTCCCTCTGGGACACGCTCGCCGCGGCGCTGCCGCACGCGGTCCGCGTCGCGCTCGGCCGCGTGGCCGTCGTGGCCCCGCCGCCCCTCTCCCTGCCCCCGCTCGCGGAGGAGGCCATCGCAGCGCGGCGCGCGGCGCGCGGCTCGCTCTACGTGAGCGTGGGGCGCCTCGTCTCCAAGAAGCGCGTCGACCGCGTCGTCGCGCACGTGGCGACGCGGCGGTCAGCGGGCGAGGACGCCACCCTGGTCGTGGTCGGGGACGGCCCCGAGCGCCCGCGCCTCTCCAGGCTCGCCCGAGAGCTCCGCGTGCCGTCGCGCTTCGTAGGCATGACCACCCACGCCGAGGCGCTCACGTGGATCGCCGCGGCCGACGCGCTCGCGTTCGCCTCCGAGGAGGAGGGCCTCTCGACGGTGCTGCGCGAGGCCGAGGCGCTCGGCACCGCCGTGGTCCACGTGTAGCGCGGGGCGCGCGCTGCGCGCCCTCGCTGCGGCCGCGGCTACTGCTGCTTGCGCTGGAAGGCCGGCACGTCCCACTCGTTGTCGAACGCCGGGAAGCTCTGCGAGCTCGGCGGGCGCTCGCGGACGGCCATGCGGGGCTGCGCCGCCTGGTAGCGACCGTCGACCGCGGCCTCACGCGCGGCGGGCGCCGCCCGGCGCGTGGAGAGCGCGGGGATCACGTCGGACTGGCGCGCGCTCGGCGCGAACGACGACGTCGAGCGCTGCGGCTGGAACGACGAGATGGTCTGCGGCGCCTGCGAGGCGACCCGCGCGTGCGACTGCGACTCCGCGGCGAGCTCGCGCTCGGCGGCGTCGAAGCCGGTCGCGATGACGGTGACCTTGAGGCTCTCGCCGAGGCTCTCGTCGATGCTCGCGCCGAAGATGATGTTCGCGTCCTCGTGGGCCTGCTCTTGGATGAGCGAGGCGGCCTCCTGGATCTCGCGCATCTTCAGCTCGGAGCCGCCGACGATGTTGATGAGGACGCCGGTCGCGCCGTCGACGGAGATCTCGTCGAGCAGCGGCGAGGAGATGGCCAGCTCGGCCGCGACGCGCGCGCGGTTCGCGCCCTTCGCGATGCCCGTGCCCATGAGCGCGCGGCCCATGTTGCTCATCACCGTTTTCACGTCGGCGAAGTCGACGTTCACGATGCCGCTCTGCGTGATGAGGTCGCTGATGCCCTTCACGGCCTGGAACAGCACCTCGTCGGCCTTGCGGCAGGCGTCGATGAAGGTGAGGTCGTCGTCCCCCATCATGAGGAGCTTCTGGTTGGGGATGGTGATCAGCGTGTCGACGTGCTCGGCCAGGGCGGCGAGGCCCTGCTCCGCGCGGCGCGACCGCTGGCGGCCCTCGAACAGGAACGGCTTGGTCACGACGCCGACGGTGAGGGCGCCCTCCTCGCGGGCGATCTGCGCGATGACCGGGGCCGCGCCGGTGCCGGTGCCGCCGCCCATGCCCGCGGTGACGAAGACCATGTCGGCGCCGGAGATGAGCTCCTTGATGCGCTGGACGTCCTCGAGGGCGGCCTTGCGGCCCCGCTCGGGGTCGGCGCCGGCGCCGAGGCCCTTCGTGATGTTCTGGCCAATCGTGAGCTTCGTGGGCGCCGCGTTCGCGTTGAGCGCCTGGACGTCGGTGTTCACCACGATGAACTCGACGCCCTCGAGGCCGAAGTTGATCATGGTGTTGACCGCATTGCCGCCGGAGCCGCCGCAGCCGATCACCTTGATGCGCGCCTGGTACTCCTGCGACTCGTCCGCGAACTCAATTGAAAAACTCATGACCATGCCTCCCGGAAGGGCACTCTCGCCCTTGGTCTCAACTCGCACGTACGCAAGGCCGTGGCCTGCGCGGACTCACCAATCGCTCGGGCGCCTCTTCCCGCTGCGTCGGCGTCGTCCCTGGTGGACTCGTTTCTACATCCAATTCACTAACTGACTCAAATCTTCGTCGAACATTTGTCCTACATTGGCGATTGTGTCGCACCGCGGACGACGCCTAGCTTGGGCGCGACAGAGTGCCAATCAGAACGCGGCCTTCAGCCACTCCCAGATCTTGTTCCCCTGCGCCTTGGGGAGCTCGTCGCTCGCCTCTTCAGCGATCGTCACGGGGCGCTTCGTCACCTTCTGGCGAGCGAGCGAGTGCGGCGGCGCAGGCGCGCGGTTGTGCGCGTCCGTGATCTGCTGGGCGCCATACTTCACGAGGCCGAGGGCCGTCGCGTACTGAGGCCCTTGCACGAGCTGGGTCAGCCCGCGCACGCCCGTCGGGTAGCCGATGCGCACCGGCATCCCGAGGATCTCCTCGGCGAACTCCGGCATCCCCTCGAGGAGCACCGCCCCGCCCGTCAGGACCGCGCCCGCCGAGAGCTGCTCGAGCAGGCCGGTGTCCTCGATCCGCTTGCGGATGACGGCGAACATCTCCTCGACGCGGGGCTCGACGATGTCGGAGAGGACACGCCGCGCGGTGTGGCGCGGCTGGTGTCCCCCGACGCCGGGCACCTCGATCTCCTCGTCCTCGGCGATCATCCGGCCGAGCGCGCAGCCGTGCTTCTGCTTGAGCCGGTCGGCCTCGGCCATCGGCGTGCGGAGCCCGGCGGCGATGTCGCTCGTGATGTTGTTGCCTCCAACGGGGATGACGAAGGTGTGCGCGATGCCGCCGTCGACGTAGAGGATGACGTCGGTCGTACCGCCGCCGATGTCGATGACGGCCGCGCCGATCTCCTTCTCGTCCTCGGAGAGCACCGCCTCCGCGCTCGCGAGCGACTCGAGCACCGCGTCGGCCACGACGAGATCGCAGCGCTCGGCGCAGCGGATCACGTTCTGGACGCAGCTCGTGGCCGCGGTCACGAGGTTCACCTTCGCGCCGAGCCGCACGCCGCTCATGCCGATCGGGTCGCGGATGCCGTCCTGCACGTCGACCGTGTACTCCCGCGGGAGCACGTGGAGGATCTGCCGGTCCGCGTCGACGGGGATCGCCCGCGCCCCCTCGAGCACCCGCTCCACGTCGGCCCGCGTGACCTCGCCGCCCGCGATGGCGGCGACTCCGTCCGAGGGCTGCGAGCGGATGTGGCTGCCGGCGACGCCCGCGTAGACCGTGCGGATCTCGACGCCCGCCATGGTCTGCGCCGCCTCGATGGCCTCCCGGATCGAGCGGACGGTCCAGTCGATGTTGGACACGATCCCCTTCCGGAGGCCGCGGCAGGGCACCTGCGCGACCCCCAGCACCGTGATCCCGTCTTCACCGACCTCGCCCACGACCGCACAGACCTTGGTCGTGCCGATGTCGAGACCGACGACGATTTCTCCCTGCGAAGCTTGCGTGCTCATCCTGCTCGGGAATCGCACGGGGCAGGGTGTCGGGCCAAACTTTCGGCGAATTTGCGCCCGCGCACGCTCACATTGTCTTTTTCTATCGAGCACTTGCACGCACGAGGTGGTCACGGCGCGGGCCGCGGCCCGCGGGCGCTCAGCGCATGCGCACGACCACGCGGTCGAGGCGCGCCTCGTCGTCGAGGAGCAGCGCGTCGGCCTTCGCGCCGCGGCGGTCGAGATCGGCGAGCACGCGCGCCGCGTGCTCGAGCTTGCGCCGGAAGGGCGGCGAGCCGAGCTCGAGGGTGAGCGCGGACTTGCCGATCACGAGGGAGGTCCGCCCTGTCGGGGCGACGTGGATCTCCTGGAGGGGCGAGCGCTTGGCGATGGGCGATCGATCGTACTCGAGGCCGAGCTCGAGCGCGCGGCGCACGACGGCCTCGGCGCCCTTGCGGTCTTGCGTGACCATCGCGAGCGAGAGCCCGGTGATGATCGGGAGGTCGGTCGGATCGCCCGGCTCGAGCCGCTTCCATATCTCCCCGTCGGCCGAGACGAGGTAGGTGTCCCCGGCGGCGACGATGCCCGCGGCGCGGCGCTCCTCGACCACGAGCGACACGGTGCCAGGCAGGCGCCGCTCGAGCCGCGCCTCCTTGATCCACGGGTCGGCGAGCAGGTGCGCGCGCGCCGCGTCGAGGTCGGTCGAGAAGACGTTCTTGCCCTTCACGATCCCCGCGATGGCGACCAGGTCTTCCTCGCTGCGGTGGCTCGCCCCGGTCACCACGATCTCGGTGACGGCGAAGCGCGGGGTGGTCTTCACGTACCGCCGCGCCGCGTGCGCCACGCCGCCGGCGATGCCCACGACGAGCACGAGGCCGAGGAGGGCGCGGCCGAGCTCGAGCAGGCGCGCGAGCGAGCTCGCGGAGGCGCGCGACCCGGGCGACCGCGCCTCGGCCTTGCGGCGGCGGGACGGGGCGGCCTCCGGTGCCTCGCCCACGGCCGCCTCGTCGCCATCGACCGGCGCCTCGTCGAGCGGGATCTTCCTGTTGGACGGGCGGATCACGTCGCGAGCCCCTCCGCCTCGAGGCGCTTGGCGAGCTCGCGCACCTGGGCGTTGATGTCGCCGGCGCCGAGGGCGAAGACGATGTCGCCGGGGCGCACGATCTCGTGGAGCGCGCTGGCGACGTCGGCCTTGTCGGCGACGTAGCGCACGTTGCGGTGGCCGTGTGCGCGGATGGCGCGCGTGAGCTCCGCGCCAGTGGCCCCCGCGATCGGCGCCTCGCCGGCGGCGTACACCTCGGTCACGAGGAGGACGTCGGCGTTGTTGAACGCGCGCGTGAACTCGGCGAACAGCGCCTGCGTGCGCGAGTAGCGGTGGGGCTGGAACGCGACGACGACCCGGCGCTCGAACCCGCGCTGGGCGGCGTCGAGCGTGACCTCCACCTCCGCGGGGTGGTGCCCGTAGTCGTCGATGATGAGCACGTCGCCGCGCGCCCCGTCGCGCTCGATCGACGGCTGGGCCACGAGGGTGAACCGGCGCTGCACGCCGTGGAAGCCCGCGATGGCGTCCTTCACCACGTCGAGCGGCACCTCGAGCTCGTCGGCGACGGCGATGACGGCGAGCGCGTTCAGCACGTTGTGGGCGCCAGGCATGCGCACCGTGAACTGGCCGAGGTGCTCGCCGCGCTTGTACGCCTCGAACTGCGTCGAGAAGCCGAGGTAGCGCTCGTTCTTCGCCCGGAAGTCGGCCTGGTGGGAGACGCCGTAGGTCATCACGCGGCGGCTGATGCGCGGCACGATCTCCTGAACGTGGGGGTGATCCATGCAGAGGACGCACAGGCCGTAGAAGGGGATCTGGTTGGCGAACTCGACGAACGCGTCCTTCACCCCGGCGTGGCTGCCGTAGTGGTCGAGGTGCTCCGCGTCGATGTTCGTCACCACGCCGATGGTGGGCGTCAGCCGCAAGAACGAGCCGTCGGACTCGTCGGCCTCGGCGACGAACAGGTCGCCCGCGCCGAGCCGCGCGTTCGAGCCGAGCGCGTTCACCTTCCCGCCGACGACCACGGTGGGATCGAGGCCGGCGGCGCGGAGGACGGTAGCGACGAGCGAGGTCGTCGTGGTCTTGCCGTGAGAGCCCGCGATGGCGACCGTGTATTTTACACGCATCAGCTCGGCGAGCATCTCGCCACGGGGGATGATGGGGATGTCGAGCGCGCGCGCGCGCACGATCTCGGGGTTGTCGCGGCCGATCGCCGACGAGTAGACGACCACGTCGGCCCCGGCCACGTTCTCCGCGCGGTGGCCCGCGATCACGCGGACGCCTAGGGTCTCGAGGCGACGCGTGACGTCGTTGCCCTTGAGATCCGACCCCGACACCTCGAAGTCCATCGTGCGGAGGATCTCCGCGAGGCCGCTCATGCCGATGCCGCCCACACCCACGAAATGCACGTGCCGAACCCGTCCGCGAAACATCAGTGAACCTCCGTCCGGCGGCCGCGCGAGCCCCTGAGATCGTCGCCGGCCACGTTGCGCATTTTGAGGCCTCCGAGCTCCACGAGGTCGCAGGCGATCTCGAGGGCGGCGTCGGGTCGCCCCGCCTTGGCCGCGGCGCGCGCCATGCGCTCGCGGAGCCCGTCGTCCGAGAGCACGAGGCGGATGTCCGCCGCCAGGCGGTCGACGGTCGCGCGCTCCTGCTCGACGACCCGGCACGCGCCTCGGCGCTGGTAGAGCGTGGCGTTCTTCAGCTGGTGGTCGTCCGCCGCGTACGGGAACGGGACGAGCAGGCTCGCGCGCCCCACGCACGCGAGCTCCGCGACGGTGACCGCGCCGGCCCGCGCGACGACGAGGTCCGCGTCCGCGAGCTCGCCCGCGACGTCGTCGAGGAACGGCACGCACCGAGCGCCGGCCACGCCGGCCCGGTCGTAGAGCCCGCGCACCTCGGCCTCGCGGCCCGTGCCGGTCTGGTGCACGACCTCGACGCCGCCGAGGTCGCGGTGCACCTTGCCGAGCGCGAGCGGGACGCGCTCGTTCAGCGCCTGCGCGCCGAGGCTCCCCCCGAGCACGAGGACCCGGCGGCGCTCGCGCGTGTGGTAGGTCGAGGGCGCGAAGGCCCGGCCCAGCGGCACGCCGAACACCCTCGCCCGCCCCTCGGGGAAGCGCTCGGCGACCTCGTCCCACGCGACGTAGGCGCGCCTCGCGAAGGGCCCGAGCAGGCGGTGGGTGAAGCCCGGCACGGCGTTCGGCTCGACGATCGCGAGCGGGACACGGGCCGCGAGCGCGGCGAGCGCCGCGG
>DAORJJ010000291.1:0-8532 GCA_035439005.1 Polyangiaceae bacterium
CGAACCCCACGAACGACAACCGGGTGCTCTACACGCCCATCGGGTTTGGTTTGCGCTTCTTTTGAGGACTGCCCGTTTGTGAAGAGTGGCTTGATTCGCTTACGCTCCTAACCGGTCAAGCCAGCTGGGGCCAAACCTCGCTTTGGGTCCCCGCCCAAACCGGCCGTGGTTCCTGTTCGAGAACCGTGATCGCCGAGCTACTCTAGAACCCGCGATGGAACCGACCTCCGACCTCGAGGCCGTCCGCGTGACGTCGGATGCACTCGCCGAGCGGCTGACGACACTCTACTTCGCTGAGCTGCGCCACGGCCCTGGCGGCTTCTCGATCGAGCTCGCCGAACGCCCCGAGGACGACCGTGAGCTCGACGAGCCGAACGCGCGGCCGCTGGCCGAGGCTGTCGGGGTCGCCCTCCGCATGCTCTTCGGCATGGCGCACCATCCGCGGTTCTCGCGGGCCGGCGAGAGGGAGCTCGTAGAGCCGGAGCCAGAGTACGCGGCAGCGCTCGCGCGCGCGCTCGAGCGCCTCGCAGGCTCCGATGCGCGCGCCGTCGTCGTCGACGACCGCGGAGCATCGCTGCCGCCGCCGTACCTCTGCGACGATGGTTTCGTCCTCCTCGTGCGTCGCGCCGACCGTACCAAGTCGTGGACGCTCACCGTCTGCCAGGCCCACGACTGACGCAGCGGCGCGCCACGGGCGTGACCTCGCGGTACCTGCTCCGTGCCGCGCTGTCGTGGGTTCAGGGGACCTGCGCGGGGCCTTTGCGCGCGCGCGGGTCGTGCTCTGGCTCGAAGTCGAACGCGTCGGGCAGGAGCGCCGCGAGCCGCGTGTCGCGCCGCGCCTCGACGCCCTCCGACACGCCCACGAGGGCGATCGGCATGTCGCGCGCGAACTCGCTCATCGTCTGCCGGCAGATGCCGCACGGCGAGCCGCCGCGCTTGCCCGGCGTGACGATCGCCATCGCGACGGGCTCGCGCTCGCCGGCCGCGATCATGGACACGAGCGCGGTGCGCTCGGCGCAGATGCCCGCCGGGTACGACGCGTTCTCCACGTTGCACCCCACGAACACGCGGCCGCTCCGCGTGAGCAGCGCGGCGCCGACGTGGAAGCCCGAGTAAGGCGCGTAGGCCCGCGCCTGGGCCACGCGGGCCTCCGACACGAGCGCGGCGAGGATGTCGACCTGGGGGCGGGTGGGATCGCCGCTCACGCCGCGGCTCCCTTGATCCAGCCGCGGAGCAGGGCCGTGAGCCGCTCGCGCGCGGCGCGGGCGGTCTGCTCGACCTCGGCGTGATCGAGCTCGGTCTTCGAGAGGCCCGCGGCCAGGTTGGTGATGCACGAGAGCGCGCCCACCCGCACCTTCATGTGCCGGAGGGCGATGGTCTCGAGCACGGTGCTCATGCCCACCGCGTGCGCGCCGAGGCCGCGGAGCATGCGCACCTCGGCGGGGGTCTCGTAGGTCGGCCCGAGCAGGCCGGCGTAGACGCCCTCCCGCAGCGAGAAGCCGGCCTCGTGGGCCGCGTGGTGGGCGGCGCCGCGGAGCTTCGGATCGTACGCGGACGACATGTCGGGGAAGCGCGGGCCGAGCGCGTCGTCGTTCGGGCCCACGAGCGGGTTGTGCCCGGTGAGGTTCAGGTGGTCGGTGAGCACCATGAGATCACCCGGCGCCCAGCCGGGCTCGATGCCGCCGGCCGCGTTCGTGATGAGCACCGCCTCGACCCCGAGCTTCGCGAGCGTGCGCGCCCCGTGCACCACCGCCTCCACCGAGTGCCCCTCGTAGAGGTGGATGCGCCCCTGCATGCACACCACCGGCACGCCGTTCACCTTGCCGAAGCAGAGGTTGCCCGAGTGGCCGACCACCTTCGACTGCGGGAGGTGGGGCAGCTCGTGGTAAGGGATCTTGATTAACTCGTCGAGGGTGTCGCCGAAGGCGCCCAGGCCGCTCCCGAGGACGAGGCCGACGCGCGGCGTGTGGCGCGTCTTGGCGCGCACGGCGCTCACGGTCTCTTCGACGCGAACGCGGACGGAGGTGTCACTGTCGATCATGGGGAATCGCAGCATACCCGCGCTCCCCACGCGCCTCGGATGATTTCGTCGCCGCGGGCGCGGAATGCCGGCGCGCGCGGGGGCGTTCGGGCCAGAGCATCCCGGCCGCGCCCCACGCGCTTGCTCTGCGCGACGGCTACCCCTAGCGTTCTTGGTGGGGCTTCTCGGCGCGCGATCGCGATCGGACGGGAATCATGGCGGACGGCACGGTGATGGTACTTTTTGGCGCCTTCGCGCTCGCGCACGCCGCGCCGCTCGGCGGCGTGGTGGTGTACTTTCGCGAGGAGGCCAAGAGCCGCGCGGTGTGGCAGGCGTTCCCGCAGGCCGCCGAGGTGCTCGAGAGCAACGCCTACCGCTCCGGAGGGGCGGTCCACACCCGCCACCTCGAGCGCGCGCCGGGCGTGGTGCGCGCCGCGGCCGCGAGCTGCTTCGTGATGGGCGCGATGTTCGTGCCGGGGCTGGCGTGGGGCCTGTTCGGCCTCATCGCCGCGGGCGCGGGGCTGCTCAGCATCCCGGGCCTCATCATCGCCGCGTGGCTCTGGCTGGTCGGCTTCAAGCTGCTCCGGGGCGATCCCACCGGCGCCGTCTCGGCGGCGCGCGCGGCCGCCGTGTCGTTCTACTTCAACGTGCTGCTCATCCTCGGCGCGGCGTTCGCCGCGGCGCTCGCGGGCGATCCGCTCGCGTTCGACCTCGCCGCGCTGGTCGGCACGTACGCGGTCGTGTCGATCCTCCAGGCCGGCCTCATGGCCGTCGCCGCGCGCGAGGTGAGCCGCCAGTACAGCTCCGTCACCGAGGACGACGTCTCGAAGAGCCTCCCGTACGCGCTCCGCCGGCTCGTCGACCGCCGGCGCGCGCGGCAGGTCCGCGAGGCGGGCTTCGTGGCCGAGTAGCCGCCCGCGCGGGAATCTCGTGCACCGGGGCGCGCGCGTGCGGTAGGCTCAGGGCCGGTGCTAAACGCCGAAAAACCCAAGCGAATCCTGTACCACGGCCCCTCCGAGGCCCAGTTCGAGGGCTTCGTCCGGTCGCTCTCTTCGGCGGAGGGCGCGGCCACCGAAGGCGGCACGGTGGCGTGGGACGGCCTCGCCTGCGAGCTCGTGAGCCGGCCTCAGGTGGGCGAGCTCGTCGCCGAGCTGCACCGCTCCTACGTGAACCTCCTCGTGCTCGATCTGCGCGGGGCCGAGCGCGCCGAGCGCGCGGCCGGCGCGTTCGAGGTGCTCGACCGCCTCGACGCCACCGAAGACGTCGAAGATCGCTACGCCTTCCACCGCATCGTCGTGCTGCTCTCCGGGGCCGCGTGCGCCGCCTCCGACCGCCTCATCCTCGAGCTCGGCGCGCGCGGCGTCGGGCGCGTGGTGCGGCACGAGGACTTCTCCCCCGAGCGCGCCGACGGCGCGTGGGGCGCGGAGTTCCTCGCCGAGGCGCGCAGGGCCCTCACCGACCGCAAGACCGGCAAGCGGGCGCTCTGCGCGGCCGGCGGCGGCATCACCGGCATCTTCTTCGAGCTCGGCGTGATGAAGTGCCTGGACGACTGCCTCGACGCGGGCGGCGCGAACGGCTTCGACATGTATTTCGGCATCAGCGCGGGCGCGGTCGTGAGCGGCCCCCTCGCGGTGGGCTACTCGGTCGACGAGTACATGGCCGCCATCGCCGGGCACCCCGGCGGGCGCATCGCGCCGCTCGACCTCCGCCTCTTCCGCCTCGGGCACCTCGACGTGGCGGGCTTCGCGCGGCGCCTCGGCCTCGCCGCGAAGACCGCGTGGAGCGGCCTCACGCGGCCGCTGCGCCGCGCGCGCGGGCTCTCGCGCGAGCAGCTGCTCTTCGACTACGTCGACCTCGTCGCGCCGCCGTTCCGCGCCGACCGCTTCGAGACCACGCTCCGCGCCATCCTCGACGCGCCGGGCGCCACGAACGATTTCGCGCGCCTCGGCGGCCGGCTCTTCATCGGCGCCACCGACCAAGACGCGCGCGCGCACGTGCTCTTCGGGGACGAGACCCACAGCGACGTGCCCATCAGCCGCGCGATCCAGGCGTCGCTCAGCATCAACCCCGCGTTCTCGGCGACGCAGATCGGCGGCCGCTACTACGAAGACGGCGCGATCACCCGCACCTCGAACTTCGTCGAGGCGATGCGTCGCGGGGCCACGCTCATCTTCGTGCTCGACCCGTTCCTCCCGTATGTCGCGCGGACGCCCGGCTACAACGACCGGCGCGGCCTGCTCTACAACATCGACCAGGACGTGCGCACCATCTCGTACACGCGCTACGAGGCCACGCGAAACTCGGTGCTGCGCAAGCACCCGGACGTGAGCACGTACACGTTCGTGCCGGCCAACCGGCTGCGGCGGCTCATCTCGCAGAACCCCATGGACCACCGGCCGTACCTCGAGATCTGGCGCGGCGCCTACCTCTCCACGCTGAAGCGGCTCACCCACCTGCGCCACAGGCTCGAGGGCGATCTGCGCGTGCACGGCGTGGGCCTGTCGTTCGATCGCGCGCAGGCGGTGGCCGACAGGCTCGAGCGCGCGCGCACGCTGCGCTTCGACGACTTCTTCCCCGACGGCGTGGTCTCCCTGCGCACGCCGCCGCTCGTGGGCGGCGCGCTCCCGAGCGGCCCCGCGCGCCCCGTGTGGCCGCCGACCGGCGACCGCGAGCACCTCGCGGCGCTCGTCCGCGCGGCGAGCTGACGCCTGCCCCTACCGCGCCGCCGGCTCACTCGCAGTACTGGGCCGGGTCGGGCGAGAGGCGCAGGAAGAACGGGTGGGTGCCCGCGGTCGGGCCGACCATGGTGTCGAACCAGCCCTTGATCTGCGTGACGTACCCGTACCCGCCGGGATCGCTGCTCTGCAACGCGTTGAGCGCGCCCTGGCTCGCGATGGCGCCTCGCCCGCCCTCCGAGCCCTTGAGGTGCGAGAGCAGGCCGGTGATGAGCGTGCCGCCGGTGCCCCCGCCCGCGCAGTACTGGTCGGGGTAGGTGACCGCGCTCGCCTTGCCGTTGCCCGTGGCGTTCACGAAGTAAAACCACGCGCCCATCGCCACGTTGCACGCGACGTCTTTCATCACCGCCATGTGCTGCGTGGGTCCGTTCACCGCCCAGAAGGCGGAGTTGCCGGGCTCGCTCGAGTGGGACGTGATCGTCGCCGGGAGCGTGCACCCGGCGCACGTGAGGCGGCTCTTTGAGGCGAGGGCCGCGACCTCGTGCACCGTGCTGCTGAAGCGGATCTGGAGGAGGCCCACCACCGGATCGTTGGCCGTCTGCCCGCCGACGTTGCGCGTGGCGTACCCGTCGCGCACGAGCACGGCGGGGTTGTAGTTCGACTCCTTCGCGATCGAGGCGGCGAGGAAGGCCCAGCAGTGCTCGCGCTCCCACCCCGCGGGCGCGCCCGGCGGCGGCCCGAACGCCTCGCAGGTGCGCAAGATGGCGTCGACCGCGGCGGTGCGCGTCGCGCCCGCCGGGGGGCTCGGCAGCGAATCCATGTAGCCTTCAATGGTCGCCGCGCCCGCCGCGTTCCCGGCGGCGCCGCTGCAGTCGAGGCCCGGGGGCGGTGGCGGCCCGCCGTCTTCTTCGGGGAGGGCGCCGTCGGGCTGCGCGGCGTCGGGGCGAGGCGCGCCGTCCGGGAGCGTGGTGGGCGCGGGGGGAGGCAGCCCGGGCACGAACGAGGTGTCGAGCCCCGCGTCGTCGCCCCCGGCGGGGGTCTCGGTCGAGCTGCACGCGGCCACGAGCGCTGCGCCGGCCACGGCGACCGTGACGCCGACCGTCACCGAGCGGACACCGAATAGATAAGATGTAAGTGGGTTCATGCTGGCTCTTCTTCTCCGGCGGCGACGCGGACGCGCGCGCGCCCGCGGCTCATAGGGGCGGCCCCACCGTGCCCGCGGGCGCCACGTACGGTCCCAAGCCGCCGCCCACTCGCTCGGGCAGGTCGGAGGGCCACACCGCACCGGGCGCACTCGCGAGCGCGCGGAACGCGCCCTGCACCCGGTGGATGTAGCCCGGGCGGTCGGGGCGATCGACGAAGCGCACGACGTGGCGCTCGTCGAGGACGAGGGTCGTGAAGCTGCTGATGCCGAGCGGGCTCACGAGCGCGCTGCCCGAGTCGAGCACGAGGTGCTCGTGCACGCCGTAGCGCGCGGCCCACGCGGGATCGGCGGAGCCGTACGCGACGTTCACCTGCGGCACGCCGAGGCCGCCCTGCTGGTCGATCGCGCGCATCGCCTCGAAGGCGGGCATGCAGTCGGCGCACCCTTGCAGCCACACGTGCACCACGAGCGGTCCGGTCGGGGGCGCGGGAGCACGCGGCGCGCCGTGCGTGGCGGACACCTCGGGCAGCACCACGCGCCGCCCCTCGAGCCCCACGCCCGCGGGCGTCACCACGACCTCCGGCGCCTTCGCGCGCGCGCGCTCCACGACGCGGACGCCCGCGACCCCCAGGGCCACGCCCAAGGCCAACGTCAGCGAATAGAAGAGCGGCCTGCGATCGGGCGCGATGCGGAGCGTGGGCAGGGCGCCCGCGCGGTACGGATCGCCCCGCTCCTTCGCCTCGCTCCGCGTCGCTGGGGTCGCCGGGGTCACCTCGGTCATCGTAGCCCAGGTAGCCCCCGCGGCCAGGCTCGTCAGCGCGCGCCGGCCACGAGCGCGTGCAGCGCGCGCACGAGGAGCGCCTCGAGCCGCGCGGCGTCGTGCGCCTCGTGCCCGAAGAGCACGCCGATCTGCACGCCCTTCAGCGCGTACAGCGCCAGGAACGTGGCCGTCGGGAGCGCCTCGGGGTCCACGGCGTCGCCGTACTCGAGCAGCTTCGCGCGGAGCGCCGCGAGCACGCGCGCGTCGTTGCCGAGCGTGAACTGGAGGTGTCGGATCGACACGGCGGCGAGGAGCAGCTGCCGCAGGAACGGCGCCTTGCTGCGGTTCACCTCGAACACGCGCCGGACGAGGCGGCCGATCGCCTCCTCCAGCGAGCAGGTCGCCGCGCAGATGCCCTCGATCTCCGCCACGAACACGTCGACCGAGGCGTTGAACTCGCGCTCGATGAGCGAGTGGAACACCGCGTCTTTCCCAGGAAAGTACTGGTAGAGCGAGCCGATGCTCACGCCCGCGCGCTCGGCGATGTGGTTGGTCGTGAGGCCCTCGAGGCCGTGCCGCGCCACGATCTGCGCCGACGCCTGGAGGATGCCCTCGATCGTCTCTCTCGCCCGCGACTGGCGGGCCTGCTTGCGGGGCGCGTAGCGGTCTGTCGGCATCCGGACTCCTGGCGGCGAGGCGCGAGCCGCGAGGCCCGCGAGCGTGGGCGTGGGACTGCTCAAGGTGCGCACTCACGCGCGGCGCGCGAGACACACGAACGGAGGGCGCCGGAGCGAGCCGCTGTCACCCGATCGGGCGACGCGCCGGACCCCGGATTTGCGCCGATTTTTGCCCCAAATGTGAGCCTTCGGCCGCACGAGGCCCGCGCGCGCTGCGCGACGCGACGCTCCGGGCGGCCGCGGCCAAAGCGAGTAGCGACGAGGCGCCGGGCGACGCATTCTCTCAGGGCGCGTCGCCGCCTGCTCGCCGTCGGTCGGCACCGAGCGCCGCGCTCATCCACGCTCACCTTGGCCTCGCGCGCGCTGCGTCGCGAGGTCGCCACACCGGCTCGCCTGGAAGAGGAACACCCATGCTCGCTCGCGCTCCGCTCGCCCTCGCCCTCGCCTCCGTCGCCCTGTTCGCCGCCCCGGACGTGCTCGCCGCGAGCGGCCCCGACCTCGCGGTCTCTCTCTCCGCGCCGCCCGGCGTGCACGTCGACGAGACGGGGCGCTACACCCTCACCGTCACCAACTCGGGCAACCGCAGCGCCTCGAACGTCACCGTGAGCGTCGCGCTCCCCCGCACGCACACGAGCCCGCAGGTGTACGTCCTCGGGCAAATGGGGGCGCTCGGCTCGGGCTGCTCGGTCTCGGGCACCACGCTCACCTGCGCCCTCGGCTCGATCGGGCGCGGTCGCGCGACCTCCAAGACCTTCGACATCGCGCTGCCGTACAGCACGGCGCCCCTCGTCTTCGACGCGACGGTGAGCACCTCCTCGGGCGACACGAACCCCGCCAACGACACGGCCTCGCTCACGGCCGCGCCCCTCACGGTGCCCGTCGCCGTCGCCGGCCCGGTCACGGTCACGAACCGACACTGCACCGGGCAGGCGCTCACGTCGTTCTACGAGTGCGAGCTGTTCCCGAGCTCGCTCTCGTCGCACCAGGCCACGTTCAACGCCGACGGCTCCATCAGCGTGCCCGGCGAGCCCACGATCAGCGGCTCGTGGAGCCAGCCCTCGAGCGATCGGCTCGTGTTCCAGTACGTCGAGTCCGGCAACGTGGTCGCCACCTTCGACGGGCGCGGGGTGCGCGCCAAGTGCTTCGAGGGCGCGACCACGTTCGGCGGGCCCTACGTGTCGATGTACGAGGTCTGCCTGCCCTAGCAGCCTGTTGATTTACGGACCGAGGCCCGGCGTCGTCCGCGCCCGGCCCCG
>DAORJJ010000292.1:0-8520 GCA_035439005.1 Polyangiaceae bacterium
CGGCGCCCATCCGCGGCCTGGCGACCGTGCCCGCGCGCCGGCCCGACCCCGCCGCGCTGTACGCCAAGATCGCGCGCGCGATGGAAGGGTTCGGCCCGCGCCTCGACGCGGGCCTGAAGCGCGCGGACGCCAACAAGGAGCCGATGAAGCGCGCCCGCGCCGAGTTCGCCGGGCCCTTGCCCGCGACCCTCGACCTCGACGCGCAAGCGGCGGCGTTCGCGATGGTGGGGCCCAAGACGGCGTACGGGGACGAGTCCCGCCGCACCGCGTTCCTCGGCCTGTGGTTCGCAAAGGAGGGCGGGGCGTTCGCCGTGCGCGCCCTCGCGAGGGCGGAGGCGCTCCATTGCCACGTCGACGACAAGTTCCTCTCGCTCAGCGACAAGGCCGCGGAGGTCCAGTGGTTCAGGCAGCGCGATCGCGACGACTGGCGCGCGCTGCGCGTCGCCGCGGCGCTCTCGGACGACGCGGCCTACGCCGCCATGGTGCAGGCGGCCGAGGCGTGCCTCGCGGAGGGCACTCCCGCGCTGCGCGCCCAGCTGGCCGTGGCGCTCGCGCGCCCGGAGTGGGCCGAGGCCGACGTCGCCGCGGCCTTGGGCGCCGGACAGCTGCCCGACTACCTCTGGCCGCTCATCCTCGTCGCGGGCTCGCTCGACGAGGCCCGGGCTCAGATCGCCCGCTTCCAGGGCCCCACGGGCGGGCACGTCTGGTATCTCGCCAACGCCATCGACGGCGTCCGCTACGATCTGCTCCTGCGCTACGGCGCCGCCGCGGCGGACATCCTGAGCGATCTCATCTCGCGCGCCGGGCCCTCGGGCGTCGAGCGCGTGCGGTCGCTCGCCGAGGCGCTCGCCCTCGTCGTGTCGGCCGACGTCGCCACGTTCCTCGCGAAGCAGCTCGCGACCAAAGAGCTGCGCGCGCTCGCTGCGTCGTACCTCCAGGCGCACCCCGCGCTCGCGGTCGCTCCGCTCGCGCACGCGGCGGCGGGCAAGGGCCCGCTCGCGGAGGCGTCGCGCGCGGTGTTGAAGCCCATCGTCGCGTCGACGTCGACCTCGGCGTCGGCCAAGGAGGCCATCGCCGCTGCCAAGTCGGCCCTCACGCCCGCGGCCGCGGCCGTCGTCGCGGCCCTCGAGGAGGCCACGCGTCCGCGCGAAGAGGCCACCGCGGCCGAGCTGCCGGCGCTGCTCAACGCGCCGCCTTGGCTCGCGAAGGTGAAGCTGGCGGCGCCGGTGGTCGTCGCCCTCGAGCCCCTGCCGTTCAAGGAGAGCCTTGGGTGGAAGCCCGGCGAAGCCGACGCGAAGGGCGCCGGCAGCCACTGGCTGAGGGAGCGCCCGGAGGTCCGCGACGAGAGCCTCGCGAAGGTGCGCGCGTCGAGCGCGTCCAAGCCGTCGCCCACCGAGCGCTCGTGGAACCTGTGCGCGGCGGGCATCTTCGCGCAGATCCCCAAGGAGGACCTGCTCGAGCTCTTGCCCTCGCTGGATCTGTCGCGCTTCAACTGGTCGTACAACGCCGTCGCCGAGGTGCTCGTCGCGCGCCACGGGCTCGAGCTGGTCGACTTCGCGCTGAGGTCCGCCGCGCAGGACTCGGTGGCCGCCGTCGAGGCGCTCGCGCGCGTCAACGCCGCGCGGGTCGCGCCGCTCATGGCCGACGCGTACGGGCGCCTCAAGAAGGCGAAGGCCACGGCCGCCGAGTGGCTCACGAGCTTCCCCGAGGCCGCGGCCGTCGGCCTCATCCCCCTCGCGCTCGGCAAGCCCGGCCGCGAGCGCGTGGCGGCCGAGACCGCGCTCCGCTTCGTGTCGTCTCGCGGTCACCGCGCCACGCTCGAGGCCGCCGCGAAGCGCTACGGCGGGCCCGCGGAGGCCGGGGTGCGCGCCGTGCTCGACTTCGACCCGCTCCTCACGTTCCCCGCGAAGCTGCCGAAGCTCCCGGCGTTCTTCGCGCCCGCGGCGTTCTCGCGCCCCCTGCTTCGCGCGGCCGGAGAGAGCGGGAGGAGCGGGAAGTCCTTGCCGGTGGCGGCCGTCGAGCACCTCGGCACCATGCTCGCGTTCACCTCGCACGACGACCCGTACCCCGGCCTCGCCGCCGTGCGGGAGCTCTGCGAGCCCGCGTCGCTCGCCGAGTTCGCCTGGGACCTCTTTCAGGCCTGGCTCGTGGCCGGCGCGCCCTCGAAAGAGGCGTGGGCGTTCCTCGCGCTCGGCGTCTTCGGCGACGACGACTCGGCCCGCAAGCTCACGCCCCTCGTGCGCGCGTGGCCCGGCGAGGCGGCGCACGCGCGGGCCGTGGTCGGGCTCGACGTGCTCGCGAAGATCGGCACCGACGTCGCGCTCATGCACCTGCACGGCATCGCGCAGAAGCTCAAGTTCAAGGGGCTGCAGGAGAAAGCCCGCGAGAAGATTGATCAAATCGCCGAGGCGCGCGGCCTCACGGCGGAGGAGCTCGCCGATCGTCTCGTGCCCGATCTGGGGCTCGACGAGTCCGGCAGCCTCACGCTCGACTTCGGCGAGCGCACCTTCCGCGTGGTGTTCGACGAGACGCTCAAGCCCCTCGTGCTCGACGAGAGCGGCAAGCGCCTCCCCGACCTCCCGAAGCCGAAGCAGACCGACGACGCGGAGAAGTCGAAGGCCGCGGTCGAGACCTGGAAGACCCTGAAGAAGGACGCGAAGGCGATCTGCGCCGGGCAGCTCTTGCGGCTCGAGATCGCGATGTGTGGGCAGCGGCGCTGGCCCGCCGCGGTGTTCCAGCAGTTCCTCGTGGAGCACCCGCTGCTCGTGCACGTCGTCCGCCGCCTCGTGTGGGGCGTCTACGACGGCAGCGCGCTCCGGGCGACGTTCCGCGTCACCGAGGACAGCACCCTCGCCGGCCCGACCGACGACGCGTTCGACCTCGCAGACGGCGCCGAGGTCGGCATCGTCCACAGGCTCGACCTCGACGACGCGGCGGCGGCGGCCTGGGGCCAGGTGCTCGCGGACTACGAGCTCATCCAGCCCTTCTCGCAGCTCGCGCGCGAGGTCGCGACGCCGACCGCGGCGGAGCGCGCGGGCGACAAGCTCGAGCGCGTCGTGGGCCTCGACGTGCCCACCGGCAAGGTGCTCGGCCTCGACAACCGCGGCTGGCGGCGGGGCTCCCCGCAGGACGGCGGCGTGGTGTGCTGGTACGAGAAGCACCTGCCGGGCGGGCTCGTCGCGTGCCTCGACCTCGACCCCGGCATCTTCACGGGCATGGTCAGCGAGGCGCCCAACCAGAAGCTCGGCGCGCTCACCCTGAGCCGCGGCGAGCCAGGCTGGGGCGTCACCGACAAGGTCAAGCTCGGCGAGCTCGCGCCCATCGCGTGGAGCGAGCTCTTGCGCGATCTCGAGTCGCTCCGGCCGTAGCCGGCCGCTCCACGCTCACGCGTCGTCGAACGTGAAGCGCACGGAGGCGCCGAGGGGGCGCGTGAACAGCGCCTCCAGGTCGTCGTGGGCGACGACCGCCACGACGGGATAGCCGCCGCTCACGGGGTGGTCTGCGCCGAGCACGATCGGGCGCCCGTCGGGCGGGAGCTGGATGGCGCCAGGCACCATGGGGAGCGAGTCGGCCTCGGCGTCGCGCGGCCACGTGGCGAGCGCCGGCCCCTCGAGGACGAGCCCGGTGCGGTCGCTGCGCGCGCCGAGCGTCCACGGTTCGCGCGTGAGGGCCTCGGGCTCGCGGAGGAGGGACGTGTGGGGCCCACGGAGCAAGCGCACGCGGCCTCCCGCGTGCGCGCCGAGCAGCGCGCGGGGCTCGCGCGGGGCGTCGCCTGGGGCTCGCGCGGGCCCGATGGGCAGCCGGTCGCCCGTCACCAGAAAGCGGCCCGTGAGCCCGCCCACGCCGGCGCTCGGCAAGAGCCCGCGCCCGCCGAGCACGAGGGGCGCCTCGAACCCGCCGGCCACGGCCAGGAGGCGCAGGCGCTGCCCCGAGGGGCGCACGGTGAGCGTGTCGCCGTCGGCCAGCGCGACGGTCTCGCCGCCGTCGAGCCGCGCTGTCACGTCGCCCTCGGCGCGCGCGACGAGGAGCCCGAAGACCTCGAGCCCGGGCGCGTCCGCGGGGTTTCCGAGGTGGGCGTTCAGCGCGGCGAGCGTGGTGGGCGCGAGGGTGCCGCCGCGCGGCAGCCCGAGGTGGAGCTGCCCGGGCCGCCCGAGGTCTTGGAGCGACGCGGGGCCGGCGACCCGTACGAGCACGAGCGCGCTCACCGCGGCGCCTCCACGAAGCGCACCTCGTCGCCCACGCGGAGGAGCGGGCCCGCGCGCGGCCCCTCGCGCTCGAAGAGGGCGACGCCCACGGCGGTGCCGAGGAGCCAGAAGCCGCCCGGCGAGGCGCACGGGTACACGCCCGCGTACGGACCCCCAAGCGCGAACGTGTTGGCCGGCACGCGCGGCCGCACCTGGTCGCGTCGCGGCAGGCGTAGCGCCGCCGGCACGCCTTCCAAGTACGCGAAACCAGGCCTAAAACCGAGAAATGAAGCGGTGTACGTCGGGGCCATGAGCGCCCGCGCGAGCGCGTCCCGCGTGAGGCCCGCGCGCGCCGCGGCCTCGTCGAGATCCGGCCCGTCCCACACGAGCGCGAGCGTGTGGCGGCTGGGGCGCGAGGGGCGCGCGGCCTCCTCGCTCGGTGCGACGTCGCTCGGGACCTCGCACTCGCGCGGGAGCTGACGGGCGCTCTCCGGATCGCGCGCGAGCAGGAGCGCGTGCTTCGCGGTGAGGTACGCGTCGAGCACGTGCGGCAGGCCTCGCAGGTGACGGAGCAGGGCGCCGCGCTTCGCCCGCGCCACGTGGTCGAGCGGCGCGAGCAGCGCGCGATCGCCGTACGGCGCGAAGCGCAGCGTGGTCGAGGGGGCGCTCACGCGAACGCCGCTCGGAGGGCGCGCAGCAGGGGCAGCGCGGCCGGGTTGTCGCCGTGGACGCAGAGCGTGTCGACCGCGCCGCTGGCCCACAGCGCGCGCGCCTGCGCGACGGCGGTCTCGGGATCGGTGATGAGCGCGCCCTCGGCCGAGCGGGGCAGGAGCGCGCCGTCCGCCGCGTAGCCGCGATCGGCGAAGCCCTCGCGGAGGTACGAGAGGCCCGCGTCGCGCGCCGCGTCGCGGAGCGCGCCTGGGGGACCGGGCGGGCCGACCAGCGAAGCGCCGCTCCCGAGCAGCTCGCGCGTGAGCTCGGCGAGGTCCCGCGCGAGGGCGGGGGAGCGCGCGGCGTCGTGGTAGAGCGCGCCGTGCGGCTTCAGCGAGGTGAGCGCCACGCCCGCGTCGTCGGCGAGCTTGCGGAGGCTCGCGCACTGCGCGCGTAGCGACTCGGTGAGCGCGCGAGGCGCGAGCGTGACGGTGCGCCGTCCGAAGCCCTCGCGGTCGGGGTACGAGGGGTGGGCCCCCACGCGGGCCCCCGCCGCCACGGCGCGGGTGAGCGCGCGCCGCATCGAGGTCGCGTCGCCCGCGTGTCCGCCGCACGCGACGTGGAGCACGTGCGCGAGCGACCACAGCTCCGCGGGCTCGTCGTCGAGCTCCCCCGCGTCGACGTTGAAGAGAGGCGCTGCGAGCGCGCTCACCGGCGCTCGCTCACGGCGCCGCGGGTGGCTGGCTCGGTTCGCTGGCGGGCGCGGCTTCGGCCTCGGCGCGCGCGACGGCCTCCTCGACCTCGCGGGCGTGCTCGGCGCCCAGGCCCGCGCGCATCTCCCCGAGCGCCCGCCGCGCCTCCGCGGGGCGAAGCGCGCCCCGCGCCATGTCGATGCAGATGAGGCACATCCTCTCGTCGTACGCACGCGCGGGGCGCTTGTCGAGCGCGGCATCCGGCGCTTCGCGCGGTGGCGGCGTCGAGAGCCATGCGGTCTCGCCCGGAGTCACGTAGAGTCGCGGGGCCCATGCGCGCGCGAACCCCCGAGAAGCCCGCCCAGAAGAACCCGGCCCGCGTCGGCCGCCCGCCCGCTCCCTCGTCGCCCCGCGCGGGCACGCGCCCGGCGCCATCGCGGACGCCAGCGTCAGCGTCGGCGCCAACCCGTGCGCTCGACGTCGGCCACGCCGTCGCCGAGTACGTGCTGCGCCTCGACGGCATCCGCTTCCGAGGACACCACGGCGTCTCCGACTCGGAGCGCGCGCTCCCGCAGGATTTCCTCGTCTCGCTCGAGGTGTACCTGCCGCTCGAGGTGCTCCCCACGGGCGATCACATCGCCGACGTGTACAACTACGACCGGCTCGCGACGCTCGTCGTCGAGGAGGGCACCGAGCACCGCTGCCTGCTCCTCGAGACCCTCGCCCAGCGCGTGATCGCGCGGGTGCTGAAGGACACCCCGGCCACGCGCGTGTCGGTCGCGGTCACGAAGTCGCGCCCTCCCACGCGCAGCAGCGTCGACAGCGTCACGGTCGAGCTCCGCGCGCGTCGCGCCTAGCTTAGCTACGCTCACAGGTCGTGGCGCGCGGTCAGGGCGCCTTCGCCGCCGCGTTGCAGGCGGCGTCGTTGCGCGCGCCGGAGAGCCACGCGACGAGGCACTTGTCGGCGTCGTCGCCGGGGGTGATGCGCTGGTCGCCCTTGTGGGCCTCCTCCCCGCGCGCCTTCCGCACGAGGGTGAGCTCGCTCAGCTTCGCGCCCTTGGAGGCCGCGACGTCGGCGATCTTCTCGGGCTCGAGAGCGATGACGCTCTGGTAGTTGTAGGTGTGCTCCGCCGGTGTGCTGGGGCCACCGCCGGGGAGCTCGCCCGGCGCCAGGCGCGACGCGCCGAAGCCGACGAGGCGCATGTTGCGGTACGGCGAGCCGTGGCAGTCGAGCGATCCGCAGCGCCGGAGCAGCATGTCGCTCACGGGCGGGAAGCTCGCGGGGTCGAGCGCCGCGGAGTCGACGCGCCCGTCGGTGGGCGTGGAGCAGCCGCTCGCCAGCGAGGCGAGCGCTATCAGCAGCGTCGCCGTCCGCGCGCGCGTCATGGCCCCTCCGACATGTACACCACCGGCGCGACCGTCGTGGAGCCTTGCTTCTCGTGGCACGAGGCGCAGCTCGTCTGGCGGCCGATCCGGGTCTCCATCTTCTGCGTCTTCCCGCCGCCCGCGAGCTCCACGCGCACCGGGTACGTGGGCGACCAGCGCGACCCCTCGATGTAGAAGTTGCCGACGCTGTTCGTCGAGACCTGCGTCGCGCTGCCCTTCGCGTCGGTGAGCCGCACCGTGACGCCCGCCGCCGCCGCCGTGCCCGCGCGGGTCTCGTACACGGTGCCCGCCATCTCGAAATCGGGGCCCGGCCCGTCGCCGCCGTGACACACGAGGCACGGCTGACCCGGCCGATGGTTCGGGCCGCGGCGCACGCCCGGCGCCTCGTCGCCGAGCGCCGCGACGGCGTCGGCGTGGACCGGGTCGAAGCACGCGAGGGTCGGCGCGAGGAGCGCGAGGAGCGCGGCGACGAGGGCGGGGGAGCCCCACTGTGAAGGGCGCGAGCGGCGGCTCATCAGAACGTGGCCTCCAGTCCGAGGGCGCTGAACGCGCTCACGCGCTCGGTGACGTAGAGCGCGTCGGCGAACGAGGTGTAATACGCGTCGGCGCCGAGGGTCAGCGCCCACGCTTGCGGATCGCCGCCCGGTCCGATCGCCCAGCGGAGGCCGAGCCCGCCGCCGGCGGTCCATAGCCCGCCGAGCTCGCGGTCGCCGGTGCGCAGCGCGGGGATGTCGCTCGCGTCGCGCGCGACGTAGGCGCGCTGCCAGAACGAGACCGCGGTCTGACCGTGAAAGCGCGCGTGAGGCCCGAGCTCCACGCGCCGACTGACGTCGAAATAGAGCCGCGCGTCGGTCGTGCTCGCCATGAGGCCCCACGTGTCGGCGTAGATGCGCTCCTCGAGGCGCAGCGTGCCGAGGCCGCTGTGGTTGTTGAGCCGCGCGGTGAGCGCGTAGCGCTCGCGGGCGAGCGGGAGCTGCTCGAGCGGGCGCGCGGCGATGCGAGCGCGCGCGACCTCCGCGGGCGTGGCGCCCCGCCCGATGGTCGGCGCGACCGCCGCCGTGAAGAGCGGGATGTAGCGGTAGGGCTTCGAGCCGTCCCCGCGCTCGATGCCCAGGTCTCCCGCGAAGTGGACGAGGGTGGTCGGGTTCAGGACGACGGTGACGCCGCCGACGACGGTGTGCGTGTCGAGCGTGCGTGAGAACACGGAGAACGCGGTGCCCGTGCGGCCGATGACGTCGTGCCCATAGAAGTATCCGCCGCTCAGCGTGACGTTCTTCTCCGCGAGATCGAGCGACACCTTGGCGCCACCGCTGAGCGACAAATAGTCGTTGGAATACGAGAAGTTGGCGCCGCCGTCGACGCCCACGTTGCCGGGCTTGTAGCCCGCGCCCAGGCTGCCCGCCTGCCGCACCTCGGACCAGCGGGGCGAGGCCGTCGAGACGATGTCGGGCGACGCCGCGGAGACGACGTCGACGAGGTAGCTGCCCGACGCCGACCAGCCGGCGGTGGGGCTCTCGACGGTGGCCGAGGCGGCCGGGGTGAGCACCGACACTGCCACCGAGTCGATGTACCCGGAGACCTCCGTGCGCACCTTCGTGTTCGTGTTG
>DAORJJ010000293.1:0-8506 GCA_035439005.1 Polyangiaceae bacterium
GGGAGCGGGCGCTCGCCTCGCGCGAGCTCGCGAACGTGCCCCCCGGCGCCGCGCTCCGCGAGCACGTCGACCTGCACCTCCTCGGCGCCGAGCTCCAGCTCCGGGCCAACGATCTCAGCGGCGCGGCCCGCGCGCTTCGCCTCGCCGAGCAGGTCGCCGGCCAGCTCGAGGACGGCGGGTTCCGCGTGGCGATCTCGATGAGCCTCGGGCACCTCGCGATGCGGCTCGCCGATCCGGGCGCCGCGGCCGCCCACTACCTCGAGGCGCTCGCGCGCGCCCCCTCGCGGGGGAGCGCGGCGATGCGTGCGCACGGGAACGTCGCCGTCGCGCAGAGCGCGTCCGGGCTCACCGCGGAGGCGCGCGGCCACGCGGAGGCCGCTTGCGCGCTCGGGCGTGAGCTCGCCACTGGCTGGCGCCACGCCGACGCCTACGACGTGCTCGCCCTCGTGGAGATCGCCGCCGATCGGCCCAAGCACGCCCTCGCCGCCCTCGACACCGCGCTCGCGCTGCTCGACGGGGACGACCAGCCTACGCTGCGCTACCAGCTCGCGAGCCACCGCACCTTCGCCCTCGCCGCCGCCGGCCGCGCCACCCGCGCGCGCGCCTCCCTCGCGCTCGCCGAGCGCCTGCGCGCCGAGCTCAAGCACGTGGACGCGATCGACGCCCAGGACCTCGTGGCGACCCGCGCGCGCACCCTCGAGGCCGCGCTCGCGTACCAGGCCGCCCTCGACGAGGGGCTACCGCACGCGACCGTGCTGCCGGAGGCGTTCGTGACGGGGACCTTGAACCTGGTCCTCGGTCGCTGCGCGCTGGCGCTCGATCAGCCCGGCGTCGCGCTCGCGTGCGTCGAGCGCGCGGCGCTGTCCGGTGAGCTGCACGGGTGGGTGTTCCCCGAGCGCGAGGCGAGCCGCGATCTCTACTCGCTCGGGCTCCGCTCCGGCGACAGCCGCGTCGTCCGGTTCGCCGGCCGCATGCTCCACGGTGTCACGCCGGCGCCGCCGGACGGTCGGTTCTTCGTGACCACGCGAGACGGGGTCTCCCGCGCGGCCGCCGGCGAGCTGCCGAGGCCGGGCGCGGGCGAGCGCCTCTATGTCGACACCATCTCCCACACCCTCCACGCGGGGGGCGTCGCGCGTTCGCTCGAGCGGAGGCGCGCGCTCGAGCCGCTCGTGGTCGAGCTCCTCCGGCGCGCGAAGGACGGCCTGTCCGCCGAGGACGTCCTCCGCGCCGCGGGAGGCCCCGGCCCCGACTCCGCCGACGCGGAGCACCGCGTGCGCGTCCTGGTCTCGCGCGTGCGAGAGCTCATGGGTGACGCCAGCCTCGTCTCGCGCGTGCGAGGCCGGCGAGCACGGGCGCACGCGGTACCGCCTCGCGGAGGGGGTCGCGTTCGTGCTCATCGAGCCCGCGCCCGACTCGTGAGCGCCCCCCCCCTCCCGGGAGGCGCCGGCCCGGCCTAGGAACTCGGGGGCCGGTGCCGGAACTGTTGCTCATGAGCGGGGAGTCCATGTAGCGTGACCCGCTAGACGTGGAGGAATGTTCGTGAACCCAGGCAAATCGCTCGTTGCTGTTCTGTTGCTCGTGGCCGGGGCCGTAGGCTGCGAAGCATCGAGCCCAGCAGAGGACCCGTCGAAGGCCGCCCTCGACGGCACCTGCTCGTGCACCTGCCAGGTCCACCCGGCGGGCAGCCCCCCGTCGTGGAACAACGAGTTCACGGGCCAACCGGACGGGCGCGCGTGCAGCCGCGCGTGCGACAAGTTCGAGCGCACGCAGCCCGAGGCGACGTGCACCGCCGCGTTCACGCGCCGCACCGAGCGGATGCTCTCCAACGCGCCGCCGCCCGACGCGGACTTCGACGGCGTGCCGGACAGCCAGGACAAGTGCCCGCGCGAGGTGGGGCCCGAGTCCAACGGGGGCTGCCCCGAGGCGCCGCCGCCGCCGCCGCCCCCGGACCCCAACGCGGACACCGACCACGACGGCGTGCTCGACGCGGTCGACCGCTGCCCGCGCCAGCCCGAGACCAAGAACGGCTACCAGGACGACGACGGCTGCCCCGACGAGGTGCCCGTCGCGGTCCAACAGTTCGCCGGCACGATCGACGGCATCGTGTTCGTCGCGGGCTCCGCGGACATCGATCCGAAGTCGTTCGTGGTGCTCAACAAGGCCGCGGATGTGTTCAGGAAATTCCCCGACGTCCGCGTCGAGATCTCCGGCCACACCGACAACGTGGGCAACGCGGCGATGAACACGAGCCTCTCGCGTCGGCGCGCCGAGGCGGTCAAGGCGTGGTTCGTCAAGAACGGCGTCGTGGCGACGCGGCTCGTCGCGGTGGGCCACGGCCCCTCGAAGCCGATCGCCGACAACAAGACCAAAGAAGGCAAGGCGAAGAACCGCCGCGTGGAGTTCGCGCTCATCCCGTGAGGGCAGCCCGGCGCTCGCGCCGGGTGGTCAGCGGGGCGCGCTGTTCGCCCGTGCGCGCGTGAACGCGAAGAAGAGCCCCAGGGAGAGCACCACGGCGACGACGCACGCCGCCGTCGCGCTGGTCGGGAGGGCGGCCTCATCGTGGCGCGTGAGCAAGGCCACGACGCCGACCGCCGACGCCCCGAGCCGAAGCGCGAGCGACGGCCACACGCTCCCGGAGGCGCCGCGGAGGTGGCTCGCGATCGCGGCGAAGGCGAGGCCAGAGAAGAGCGCGTGGGCGCTGGGTGGGAAGACGGCGAGCGCGGTCACCACGAACACCACGGTGGCCCGCGGCTTGTCCCGCTCGAGCGCGCCGAACACCGCGCCGCGGTAGAAGAGCTCCGCCAGGAGCGGCCCGAACACGGCGAAGAGCGACAGGAGGACCCGCTGTCGGAGGGTGTCGGTGGCGAGGTACTCGCGGAGCTCTTCGTCGAGCGGGAAGCGCTCCGCGACGCGGGCGTCGAGCTGGGCGAGCGGGAACACGAGCCCGGCCCCGGCGACCAGGGCGAGCACGACGAGCACCACGGGCACCCGGCGCAGGCCCACGAGCTCGGACAGCTCGACGCTCGGCGAGTGTACGCGGGCGATCGCGAAGAGGAGCGTGAGCGTGGCGGCCGCCGTCGCGAGCAGCTCGGTGCCTACGTCGAGCGCGCCCCCCGGCCGCAGGCTCGACGCGACCACCGCGATGAGCGCGGTGAGCCCCGACAAGCCGAAGGTCCAGCCGAGCGCGCCCAGGTACGAGAGCGGCGCGCCCGAGGTCTCTCCCCGCTCGTTGTCGCCGTCGTCGTCGTCGTCGGGGAGCATCAGCGCACCGCCGGCGCGAGGCCGCTGAGCTGCGCGGGCACGCCTCGCTTGATGACCGTCCGCGCGAGCCTCGGGTCGAGGGCGGGGTGGTCGGTGGTGAAGTGCAGCCCGCGGCTCTCCTTGCGGACCTGCGCGCAGCCGACGATGAGCTGCGCCACGGTCGCGATGTTGCGCAGCTCGAGCAGATCGCGCGTGACGAAGTACTGCCAGTAGTACTCGGTGATCTCCTCCTGGAGCAGCGCGATGCGCCGGGCGGCGCGGCGGAGGCGGCGGTCGCTGCGCACGATGCCGACGTAGTTCCACATGAGCCGCCGGAGCTCGTCCCAGTTCTGCGTGATGATGACGCCCTCGTCGCTCGTGCCGGCCTGACCGACGTCCCAGTCGGGCACCTCGGGGAACGGGCGCGGCGTCGCGCCGGCCCGCTCCGCCGCGAGCGCGCGCGCGGCGCGGTGCGCGAAGACGACCCCCTCGAGCAGCGAGTTCGACGCGAGGCGGTTGGCGCCGTGGAGCCCGGTGTGCGCGCACTCCCCGAGGGCCCAGAGCCCCGGGATCGTCGTGCGGCCCTCGAGGTCGGTGGACACGCCCCCGCACATGTAGTGCGCCGCCGGGACCACGGGGATGGGCTCCTTCGCGATGTCGATCCCGAACTTCAGGCACTCCGCGTGGATGCCCGGGAAGCGCTCGCGCACGAAGTCCGCGGGCTTGTGCGTGATGTCGAGCCAGACGTGATCGGCGCCGGAGCGCTTCATCTCGTGGTCGATCGCGCGGGCCACGATGTCGCGGGGCGCGAGCTCGAGGCGCTCGTCGTACTCGCGCATGAAGGGCGTGCCGTCGAGCCTGCGGAGCACGGCGCCCTCCCCCCGGAGCGCCTCGCTGATGAGGAAGCTCTTCGCGCGCGGGTGGTAGAGGCACGTGGGGTGAAACTGGTAAAATTCCATGTTGGCCACCTCCGCGCCGGCGCGGAAGGCCATCGCCACGCCGTCGCCCGTCGCGACGTCGGGGTTCGACGTGTAGAGGTAGACCTTGCCCGCGCCGCCGGAGGCCAGCACGGTGTGCCGCGCGAGGAGCGTGAGCACCTTGCCCGCCGCGACGTCGAGCACGTACGCCCCGGCGCACACCTCGGGGCCGCCGAACTTGGCGAGCGTGATGAGGTCGACGGCCATGGTCTCCTCGAGCACGCGGATGTTGGGCCTCGCCCGCACGGCCTCGAGGAGCGCCCGCTCGATCTCGCGGCCGGTCATGTCGCCCGCGTGCGCGATGCGTCGCGCCGAGTGCCCGCCCTCGAGGTGCAGGTCGTACTCCGAGTCGGCCGCGGGGCCCGCGCTCGGCGCCCCCTCGCCGGCGGCGTCGACCCCGGCGCCGTGTGACCCCGCCCGATCGAAGCGCGTGCCGAGGTCGTCGAGCATGCGGATGCGCTCCGGGCCCTCCTTCACGCAGATCTCGACGACCCGCTCGTGCGAGAGCCCCGCGCCCGCCACGAGCGTGTCGTGAATGTGCGCGTCGAAGCTGTCGCCCGCGGCGAGGACGGCCGCGATGCCGCCTTGCGCCCACTTGGTGTTCGAGTCGTCCGCCGCGCGCTTCGTGACGATGGTCACCTCGCCGAGCTCGGACGCCTCGAGGGCGAACGAGAGACCGGCGATGCCGCTGCCGATGACCAGGAAATCGCAGGTGAGGCCCATGGCGCCGAGTGTAGGACAGGGCGCGCGCGGACGTCGCAGAAAGCCGCCTCCTCGGTTGACACAGCCGCCCGGTTCCCCTACCAACTGAACCGCCATTCATTGCCGCCATTCATTGCTCGGCGGCGCCATGCGAAGGAGCCGATCTTGAAGATTCTCGTTCCGCTCAAGCGAGTCGCCGACCCCGACAACGCGAACAAAGTGAAGGTCAACGCCGGGAAGCTGGTCACCACCGGGCTCGAGTGGAAGCCGAACCCGTTCGACGAGTACGCCGTCGAGACCGCGCTCCGGCTCACCGAGAACGGCACGAGCCCCAAGGCCCGCCAGGGCGAGGTGGTCGTCGTCACCTTCGGCCCGAAGGAGTGCGACACCACCCTCCGGGCGATGCTCGGCACCGGCGCCGACCGGGCCATCCGCGTCGACACCGGCGACGAGGCGATCGACGGCGACGTGGTCGCGCGGGCGCTCAAGGCGCTCGTCGAGAAGGAGAAGCCCGACCTCGTCCTCTGCGGCAAGCAGGCCGTCGACGGCGACTCGAGCCAGGTCCCCCAGCAGCTCGCCGAGTACCTCGGCTGGCCGCAGGCCACCTTCGCGGGCTCCATCAAGAGCGAGGGCGACAAGGCGCTCCTCGTCGGCCGCGAGGTCGACGGCGGCACCATCAAGCTGCGCGTCGAGCTGCCCGCCGTCGTGTCGGTCGACCTCCGCATCGTGGCGCCGAAGAGCGTCCAGTCGGTGCACACGCCCGCCACGCACGCCTACCCCGACGGCGTCCGCTTCGCGGCGCTCATGGCGATCATGGCGGCGAAGAAGAAGCCGCTCGCGGAGATGAAGCTCGCCGACCTCACGTCGGACGCGGCGCTCAAGATCCAGTACCTCGACTACGAGCTCCCCCCGGCGCGGAAGGCCGGCGTGAAGGTCAAAGACGTCGCCGAGCTCGTCAGCAAGCTGAAGACCGAGGCGAAGGTCGTCTGAGCGCGCCGCTCGCGACCCGCCCGCGCCCCGCAATCGCGGCTGGCGCCATGATTTTAAACGTTTTTTCGCCCTCTGAGGTCACGCCATGAGCAACGTTCTCGTCGTCGCCGAGCTCGCCGACGGCAAGGTCCGCAAGTCCACCCACTCCGCCATCACGTTCGCCCGGCAGGCGACGAGCGGCGGCGGCTCCTTCACCCTCCTGCTCCTCGGCGCCGGCGCCAAGGCCGCCGCGGCCGAGATGGCCGCCTTCGGCGCGGCCAAGGTCCTGGTCGGCGACGACGCCGCCCTCAAAGACGGCGTCTGCGAGCGCGTCGCGCCCAGCGTCGCCGCGACGGCCGTCGCGGGGAACTTCGACGTCGTCGTCATGACGGCGAGCTCGTTCGGCAAGGACGTGGCGCCGCGCGTCGCCGCGAAGCTGTCGGCCGGGTACGCCTCCGACATCTCCAGCGTGAAGGTCGACGGCGGCAAGCTCACGTACCGCCGCCCCGTGTTCGCCGGCAACGCCTACGCGAACTGCCAGATCACCACCAAGGTGCAGGTCGTCAGCGTGCGGCAGAGCGAGTTCGCCGCCGCGGAGCCCTCGGGCGGCGCGAGCCCCGTCGAGGACACCGCCGTGACCGCCGCCGATCCGGCGGCCGCGAAGATCCAATACCTCGGCATCGACGCCGCGAAGAGCGAGCGCCCCGACCTGGGCGAGGCGCGCGTCATCGTCTCCGGCGGCCGCGCGCTGAAGGAGAAGTTCGCCGACGTGCTCGACCCGCTCGCCAACCAGCTCGGCGCCGCCATCGGCGCGAGCCGCGCGGCCTGCGACGCGGGCTACGCGCCGGCCGAGCTCCAGGTGGGGCAGACCGGGCGCGTCGTGGCCCCTGCCCTCTACCTGGCGATCGGCATCTCGGGCGCCATCCAGCACCTCGCCGGCATGAAGGGCTCCAAGACCATCGTCGCGATCAACAAGGACCCCGAGGCGCCCATCTTCCAGGTGGCCGACTACGGCCTCGTCCAGGACCTGTTCGTGGCGGTGCCCGCGCTCGTCGAAGAGCTGAAGTCGCAGTCCTAGCCTCAGAGCGGCCCTGCGCCGCTCGTGGTCGCACGGCCCTGCGCTCGCGCGCGGGGCCGTCGCCATTTTCGGGGCCGGCGAGCCCGACCGCGGCGCCTCGGCGCGCGCGCGCTCGGCCTATCGTCGGCGCGTAACCTCGTGTAGACGGGAGGGGTGAGCTACCTCGTCCTGGCGCGAAAGTACCGGCCACAGTCGTTCGACGATCTCGTCGGCCAGGCCCACGTGGCGAAGACGCTCGCGAACGCCATCGCGCTCGATCGCGTGGCGCACGCCTTCCTCTTCACGGGCGTGCGCGGCGTCGGCAAGACCACCAGCGCGCGCCTGCTCGCCAAGTGCCTGAACTGCCTCGGGCCCGACGGCGCGGCCAAGGGCCCGACCGCCTCGCCGTGCCAGGTGTGCTCGGCGTGCGAGGAGATCGCGAAGGGCGTCGACATGGACGTCCAGGAGATCGACGCCGCGAGCTACAACGGGGTCGACGAGGTGCGGCGCCTGCAGGAGGGCATGGGCTTCCGGCCGGCGCGCGATCGCTACAAAATCTACATCGTCGACGAGGTCCACATGCTCTCGAACGCGGCGTGGAACGCGTTCTTGAAGACCCTCGAGGAGCCGCCGCCGCACGTGAAGTTCATCTTCGCGACGACCGAGGTCCACAAGGTGCCGGTCACGATCCTGTCGCGGTGCCAGCGCTACGACTTCAAGCTCATCCCCACGTCGGTCGTGCAGGAGCGCCTCGCCGAGGTGCTGTCGCAAGAGGGCGTCACCGCCGAGCCCGCCGCGCTCACGGTGCTGGCGCGAGAGGCCGCGGGCTCCATGCGCGACGCCATGAGCCTGCTCGACCAAGTGCTCGCGTACGGCGGCGAGAGCCTCACGCGCGAGACCGTCACGCGCGTGCTCGGCGTGGCGTCGCGCGAGGTGCTCCACGAGCTCGCCCGGGCCCTCGTTGCCGGCACCGAGGGCGCGCCGCTGCTCGACATCGTCGACCGCGTCTCCGAGCAGGGCTTCGATCTCGTGCACTTTGCACGCGATTTCTTGCGCCACCTCCGCGATCTCGTCGTCGCGAAGGCGAACGAGGGCGCCGCCGACGGCGCGTGGACGCGCCTGCTCGACCTCGCCGACGACGAGCGCGCCGACGTGATCGCCCTCGCCGCGACCACCACCCAGGACGACCTCGTGCGGCTCTACCAGGGGTTCTCGCGCAGCTTCGACGACATCGGCCGCAGCGCGCACCCCCGCGCCGCGCTCGAGGTGGCGCTCGTGCGCCTCGGCCGCCGGCCGGCCCTGCTGCCGCTCGACGAGCTACTCGCGCGCCTCGGCGAGCTCGAGCGCCGGCTCACGGGCGGCGCGCCTGGCCCTGGTCCTGGTCCTGGCAGCGGCGGCGGCGGGGGCGGCGCGCGGCCCAAGCCCGCGGCGAGGTTCGATCCCACGGCGGCGCTCGACTCCCACGGAGGGGGCGCGCCAGGTCGCGGCCCGCGCGCCTCCGCGGCCTCGGAGCCGTCCGAGGGCGACGACCTGGAGCCGAGCGGCCCCGACGCGCCCGACG
>DAORJJ010000294.1:0-8496 GCA_035439005.1 Polyangiaceae bacterium
AGGAGGAGACGCCCCCTCCCGCGCAGGCGATCGCGCCCCCGCGGGAGGACCTGCTCGACGCGCCGGTCGCGCGGGAGCCCGAGCCCACCGAGCTCGCCGGTCGCCTCGCGCCGTCGGTCGTCCTCGCGACCGTGAAGCCCTCCGCTGGCCGCATCCGTCGCTGCTACGAGCTCGCGCTGGCCGCGAACCCCGCGCTCACGGGGAAGATCACCGTGCGCTTCGTCATCGGGCGCGACGGGGCGACGCGGTCGGCGAGCGCGGGGCCGCCCGACTTCCCCGATCCCCTACTCCTGCGCTGCGTGGAGAAGGTCATCTCCGCGCTCCGCTTCCCCGCGCCGGAGGGCGGCGACGTCCACGTGACGTACCCGTTCTCGTTCGTGCCCGACACCCCGCCGGCGCCGAGCGGCGTCGCTGCGCCCGCGCCCGCGCCGAAGCCGAAGAAGCGTTGAGCGTGGGCGCGTGGCGGCGCGTGCCTGGGGAGCGCCCTATTCGGGCACGACCTTGCACTGCGAGATCGACGCCGGGATGACACCGGAGAACGCCTGGAGGTTCGTCTTCGGGTAGTAGGTAACGAAATTATAGCACATTTCGTCGCCCGTCTTCTCGCCGAAGCCCACGCGCTCGCTCGTGGTGTTGTTCCAGCTGCAGCGGGTGACCACGGTGTCGCCGCTCGTGACCTGCACGTTCATCGGATAGCCAATTTGGTTGTAGAAGTCCCACTGGCCAATCTCGCCCAGCGACGAGGAGGTGCCGTCGGCGTGCACCACCTTGGTGGAGAGGCTCGCCCCGAGCTGGTGCATGTGGGGCCACCCGCGGAAGACGGTAATCGGGAACTTGTCGGGGTTCTGGGGGATCTTGAGCGTGCACTCGATGGTGGTCTTCGCCTTGGGCGGCAGCGTGAACGACGCGCCTCCAACGGCGATGAGATCGGCGTCGTTCTTGCGCAGCTGGGGCGTGGTGCACAGGTCGACGCCGGTCGAGTCCTTCTGGCCGGCCAGCTTCTTCAGGTTGCTGTAGTGGATCTGCACCACGTAGTGGGTGGTCGCGCCCGGGTCGAGCGGATACCCCGCCTCGGCCGGGAGGTTGTACGGCTTGGTGCCCGGCGCCCACGCGTAGATGAGCTTCCAGTTGATGGGGAAGATGTCCTTGCACTTGTGCGGAGTGGCGTCTTCCTTGGTGGGCGCCTCGAACACGAGGATGTGGTGCACGATCGTGGGGTTGTCGATCTTCGCGTCGAGGCCGATCACGTGCCGCTTCTGCGCCACGCCCGGCAGGTCGACGCCGTAGCACACGTACTCGTCTTCGGTGTCTTGCGGCATCTCGAAGGGCGTGGGCGGCTTCAGGGTGACGTCGGGCGGGCACGCGAGCTTGTCCTCCGGGAGGGGCGCCGAGGCGTCGGTCGGGGGCGTGGCGCACTGGGCGGTGTTCTCGGGGGTGCCCGCCGCGATCCATCCCTCGAAGGCCGCGATCTCGGCGTCGGTCGCGCGCGGGTTCGGCGCCTGGGGCATCTGGGCCCCCGGGTCGCGCATGCGGATGACCGCGCGCTCGGCGTACGTCTTCGAGCCGTCGCGGGCGCTCTTCGCGAGCAGATCGCCCCGCGTGACGAGGGGCATCGGGGCGCCGAACTTGGGCGGGTCGGAGTGGCAGCTCTGGCAGCGGTTGACCAGCGTGCTCTGGACCTCGCACGGGGGCATTCCGCTGGCGGCGGTGGTGGTCGTGGTGGTGCACGCGGCGATCGCCGACAGCCCCGCGACCGCGGCGCCCAAGACCAGGAAAGGAAGTGCTCTCTTCATGTGTGCTCCGGTGTCTCGAGGGGTCTGCGTGCGGCGAGCGTGCGTGTCGTGCGCGAGGCGTCGCGCGCTCACGGCGCGAGCTTCACGAGGTAAATGTCGCCCCGGCCGCGGTTCGGCTGGGTGCCCGTGCCGTAGTCGAAGGTGCCGTCGTAGTGGCCAGTCGACACGGCGCCGCCCGACACGGGATCGACGGTCACGTTGTTGAACAAGCCGTAGTTGTTCAGCGTGGTGGAGCCCATGTCGCGCGCCCAGAGCGCCTTGCCCGTCATGTCGAACTTGAGCAGCGAGTTGTTCAGGAAGCCCGAGGCGACGAGCAGGCCAGAGCCGTAGTCGAGCTCACCCGAGAAGAGGCCGCTGACGAAGAGGCCCCCCTTGTTGTCGAACGCCGCCGCGAACGCCGCGTCGGGGCTCACGGTGCCGTACGATTTGCCCCACGTGGTCTTGCCGCTCGGGTCGAGGAGCGCGAGGCCCATCTCGTAGCCGCCGCCGCTCTTCAGGGGGCCCGCGCCGAAGTCGATCGAGGGGCCCTGGTACGCGAAGGTGACGGCCGCGTTGCCGGCGGCGTCGACGGCGATGTTCGACGCCGCGTCGTCGCCGGGGTTCGAGAAGCCGCGCGCCCACTTGGTGGCGCCGTCGGGGCCGAGGCGCACCACCCAGGCGTTGTCCTTGTCGCCCTCGGCGTAGGGCAGGGGACCCGTGCCGATGTCGACGCCCTCGCGGTAGATGCCGGCGAGCCACACGTCGCCGCCCGGGCCCGCCGCCAGCGCCTGGAGCGCGTCCGAGCCGGGGCCGCCGAGCACGCGGCTCCACACGTGGTTGCCGTCCTTGTCGAAGCGCGCGGCGAAGCCGTCTTGCTTCTTGTTGGCGACCGGGCCGCCGCCGAAGTCGACCGGGCCGTCGAGGATGCCCGCGATGGTGAGGTCGCCCGCGGGCGACACCACGAGCGAGCGGGCGATCTCGGCGCCCGCGCTCCCGAAGGTCTTCAGCCACACCGGCGCGCCGTCCTTGTCGAGGCGCGCGAGGAAGGCGTCGGTGCTGCCCTTCGAGGTGGCCTTGAAGGCGCCGAGCGTCAGCTCCTTGGAGAAGATACCTGCAATATACAAGTTGCCGGCCGCGTCGGTGCCGATGCCGCCGACCGCGTCGATGTCGTCGCCGCCGAGGCGCAAGCTCCACACGTGGTTGCCGCTCGGGTCGAACTTGGCGAGGAACGCGTCTTCCTTGCTGACGCTCACGAGGGGCGCGCCGCCGAGCTCGATGGTGTCCTCGAAGTAGCCGCCGAGGAAGACGTTGCCCGTGGGGTCGACGTACACGCCCGCGCTCACGTCCTCGCCTTTGCCGCCGAAGGTCTTCACCCACGCGGGCTTCGGGCCCTGCGCGGGGGGCGTGGCCGCCGCGCCGTCGGTGAGCGCCGGGCCACCGTCGGCGGTCGTTCCCGCGTCGGTCGTCGCGGGGGTCGTGGTGCTGCCGCAGGCGGCGACCAGGGTGAGCGAGGCGACGGCGAGGGTGGAAGCGAGGAGCGCGCGTGATCTCAAGATGCGGCGAAACGTACCCGCAGACCGCCAGGAGGCAAGGCGAAATCGTGCAATGTTTGCGCGAGTCTGCGCACCGCTCGCGCCGAGAGCTCGACCGTCCGCGCGACCTTCAGCGCGACCGCGCGAAGCGCCGCAACCGGAGGCTGTTGCCGAGGACGAAGAGGCTGCTCATGGTCATCGCGCCCGCGGCCAGCATGGGCGACAGGGCCACGCCGAACGTCGGCTCGAGCGCGCCGGCCGCGAGGGGCACGAGGGCCGCGTTGTAGGCGTAGGCCCAGAAGAAGTTCTGCTTGATGACGCGCCGGGTGGCGCGCGCGAGGCGGATGGCGTCGACCACGGCGACGAGCTCGCCGCGCATCGAGACGACGTCGCCGGCCTCCACCGCCACGTCGGCGCCGGTGCCCATCGCGACGCCCACGTCGGCCGCGGCGAGCGCGCCGGCGTCGTTCACGCCGTCGCCCACGAACGCCACGGTCACCTCCGCGCCGCCCGGGGGCCGCTGGAGCTCGCGCACGCGCGCCGCCTTGTCGGCCGGGCGCTGGCTCGCGAACACGCGGGTCACGCCGAGCTCCCGCGCGATGCGCTGGGCGCTGCCCTCGGTGTCCCCCGTGGCCATGATGACCTCGAGGCCGAGCTCACCCAGCGCGCGCACCGCCTCCCTCGCGCCGGGCTTGGGCTCGTCCATGAGCTCGAAGGTGGCCACGAGCACGCCCCCCTCGGGCCTCGCGAGCGCGACGAGCACGACCGTCGTGCCGTCCGCGCTCGCGTCGCCCACGCCGTCGAGCGGCACGCCGTGGGCCGCGAGGAACGGCGCCGTGCCGACGACGAGGCGCTCCCCGTCCACCGTGGCGAGCACTCCCGCGCCGAGCTCCGCCTCGAACGCGGTCGGCGTGAGCTCGCTCTGTCGCGTCCCGCCTGTCCCGCTCGCGGCGAGCTCGGCGCGCGCGTAGTCGAGCACCGCGCGGCCCACGGGGTGCTCGCTCCGCGCCTCGGCGGCGATGACGAGGGCGAGCGTGCGCGCGCGGTCGTGCCCCTCGGCGATCGTGGCGCGCACCACGTGGGGCTTGCCGAGGGTGAGCGTGCCGGTCTTGTCGACCACGATCACGGTCGCGCGCGCGAGCTCGTCGAGGGCGGTGGTCTTGCGGAGCAGCACGCCGAGCTCTGCCGCGCGCCCGGTGGCGACCATGAGCGCCGCGGGCGTGGCGAGGCCCATCGCGCACGGGCACGCCGCCACGAGCACCGCGACCCCCGCCACGAGCGCGCGGGGAAGCGCCGGGGCGGGGCCGAACACGAGCCAGGCGCCGGCCGCGAGCGCCGCGATGGCGAGGATGACCGGCACGAACACGGCCGCCACGCGGTCGGCCATCGCCTGCGCCTCGCTCTTCTCGCTCTGTGCATTCTGCACCAATTGGATGACCTGGCCGAGGGTCGTGTCCTCGCCCACCTGGGTGGTCTCGAGCACGAGCGAGCCGCGGCTCTGCGTCGTGCCGGCGAACACGCGATCGCCGAGGCGCTTCACGACCGGCAAGGGCTCGCCGGTGACCGACGACTCGTCGACGAGGCTCTCGCCCTCCACCACCGCGCCGTCGACCGGGAACGCCTCGCCCGGGCGCATCACCACGCGGTCGCCGACGCGCACCTCGGCGAGCGGCAGCGAGAGCTCCTTGCCCTCCCGGAGCACCCGCGCGGTCGTGGGGCGGAGCGAGAAGAGCTTGCGCAGGGCGACCGCGGTCTGGTCGCGCGCGCGGGCCTCGAGCGCCTTGCCCACGAGCACGAGCGTGACGATCGAAGCGGACGCTTCAAAATACGTGTGCGCGGTTCCTGTCGGAAAAATCGACGGAAAGACGAGCACGGCCGTGGAGTAGAAGAACGCCGCCGAGCTGCCGAGCGCCACGAGGGTGCTCATGCCGAGCGCGCGGTGCCGCACCTCGGCGAACGCCTGGCGGTAGAACCTCCGGCCCGCGAAGAGCTGCACGGGCGCCGCGACGAGGAAGCCGCCCCAGCCCATGAGAAAGTGCATCACCGTGGCGAGGCGCTCGTGGAGCGCGGGGATCGCCATGGGCAACATGGTGAGCACCACGAGCGGCGTGGAGAGGCCCAGGGCGAGCCACGTGTCGGCGTCGAGCCTGCGCTCCTTTGGGGGCTCGGGCGTGTCTTGCCGCGTCTCGTGCGCCTCGTAGCCCGCGTCGCGCACGGCCTCCGCGAGGGCCTCGGCCGCCACGCCCGCGCGCGCCTCGATGGTCGCCGACTCGGTGGCGAGGTTCACGGCGACGTGGCTCACGCCGTCGATCGCGGCGATCGCCCGCTCGACGCGCCCGACGCAGCTCGCGCAGGTCATCCCCTCGATGCCGAGGGAGACGGTCTTCATGCCGCGCGCGTCGCGGGTCGCGTCGAGGGAGGGCGTCGCCATCCGCTAGACACGTACTCTTCGGCGCGTGGGGTCGCAACCGACGGCCGCGGCCGCGTCGCCGCGTTGACGCCCGCCGGCTCGAGTGACTACTTTGCCTCGGCGTGCCCCGCCGCATGTGCTCCGCGCGGCTCGGCGTCGAGCGCCCACCCAAGCGCCATGCCCCAGCCACCCGCACCCGCCGGCCACGCACCCGAGAGCCCCGCGATCGCGGCGCCGGCCGCGTCCGCGCGGCCCCTCTTCGAGTGGGAGAGCGCCGACCGGGTGGCGCGCGTCGAGGCGCTGATGCGCGAGCTCTGCCTGGCTGGCGGGAGCCCGCTCGGTCCGCTCGTGTGGGGCCACGTCTCGTCCGGCGGCAAGCGGCTGCGCGCGCGCCTCGCGCTCTTCGCCGTGCTCGCGCTCGGCGGGGCGCCCGAGGCGGGCGTCCCCTGGGGGGCCGCGTGCGAGCTGCTCCACAACGCGTCGCTCATCCACGACGACATCGAGGACGGCGACCGCCTGCGCCGCGGGCGGCCGGCGCTCTGGGCGCCGGCGTGGCCCAGGCGATCAACGCGGGCGATCTCGCCATCGCGCTGAGCTACCTCGCGATCCGCGAGGTCCCCGCGCCCGATGGCCTCCGCTGGCTCCTCGCCGACCTCGTCTCGGTCGCGATGCGGAGGCTCGCCGAGGGGCAGTCGGCCGAGCTCTCCCTGCTCGACGCCGATCCGCTGACGTGGGAGGCGTACGCGGCGTGCGTCGAGGGCAAGACCGCCGCGCTCTTCTCTCTGCCCCTGCACGGCGCGGCGCTCATCGCGGGGCGCAGCGTCGAGCGGGCGGCCGAGCTCGCGGCCGCCTTCGGGCGGCTGGGCCTGCTCTTCCAGCTCCAAGACGACGTCCTCGACCTCTTCGGCGACAACGGCCGCGACCAGCCGGGGGCGGACCTCGCGCAGCGCGGCAAGGCCTCCGCGCTCGTCGTGGAGCACCTTAGGCTCCACCCTGGCGATCGCGCCTGGCTCCGCGCCATCCTCGAGGCGCCCCGCGCCGCGACCTCGCGGGAGTCCATCCGAGAGGCCATCGCGCGGTTCGCCGCGGGCGGCGCGCTCGCCGCGGTGTGGGGGCGCATCGACGAGCTGATGCGCGCCCTCGGCGCTTCGCCCGCCCTCGCCGCCGAGCCCGCGCTCGGCGCCCTCGCGCAGCGCTTCGCCGAGGAGGCGCTGCGGCCCGTGGTCCACACGCGCCCGCGGCGTGACGAGCCTGACGAGCCCCGCCCCCGCTGACGCGCGCCTCCGCGCGGGCGATCGCGAGTACACTGCTCCCGATGGAGCGCCCGACCGCGACCCCGCGCAAGATCCTGATCGCGAGCACTGGCTCGAACGGCGACGTGCTGCCGTTCTTTGGCCTCGCCCAGCGCCTCCGCGCCGCTGGGCACGACGTGCTCGTCGCCGCGAGCGACAACTACGCGCCGCCCGCGCGCGCCCTCGGGCTGCCGTTCGCCATCGTGGGGCCGCCGTGGGACGAGGCCCAGCTGCGGGTCACGTTCGAGCGCATCCTCGCCGAGAAGGCGCCGCTCGCGCAGCTCGCGCGGGTCATCGAGGCGATCGTCGAGTCGGAGCGCGCGGCGGTGGCCGAGCTGCGCGCGCTGTCCCGTGAGGTCGACGTCGTCGTCTACCCGCCGCTCTTCGTGGCGGCCGTCGCGGCGGCTCGCGCGGAGGGGACGCCGCACATTAGCGTGCATTTTGCACCTATCCACCGCGGCACCGGGTACGGGCCCACGGGGGACGATCTTGGCGAGCTCTTGAACACCGCGGCCTGGTGGCTCGGCGCGCGGCTCCTGCGCCGCACGACCGACGCGCCTCTCAACACCATCGTGCGCGAGGCGGGGCTCGCCCCGTGGACCGACATCTTGCTCGAGGCCTCGCACTCGACGCTGCTCGACATCGTGGCCGTGAGCCCCCACGTCATGACGAAAGACCCCGGCTGGCACTCACAGACCGTGGTCACGGGCTATTGGTTCGTCGACGAGAGCGACTTCCGGCCGGACCCCGCGCTCGCGGCGTTCATGCGCACCACCTCGCCTGCGGCTCGGGGCCGCCATCGACCTACGTTCGCCCCTTCGGGGCTCACTTCCAGGTTCATGGCCGAGGAGCCGCCGGTGGTGATCGGCTTCGGCTCGATGATGGGCCTCGACGCGGCGCGCACCACGGCGACCATCCTCGAGGTGGCGAGCGGCCTCGGGCGGCGGGTGGTGCTGCAGTCGGGCTGGGCTGGGCTCGGCGCGAGCGAGCTGCCAGCGAACGTCCACGTCGCGCCCTACGTGCCGCACTCGTGGCTCTTCGAGCGCGCAGCGTGCGTCGTGCACCACGGCGGCGCAGGCACCACCGCGGCCGCCTTCCGCGCGGGCGTGCCGCAGACCATCGTCTGGCACCTCGGCGACCAGCCGGTGTGGGGAAAGCGCGTCGCCGATCTCGGCGTCGGGCTCACCCCGTGCGTGCACCGCGACCTCGACGCGCGGTGGCTCCACGCGACCATCGATCGCATGCTCCGCGATCGCGTGATGCAGGCCCGGGCGCGCGCGCTCGGGCGCGCCGTGCGCGAGGAGGACGGCCTCGGCGAAGCGGTCACGGCCATCGAGCGGGCGATGCGCGCGCCGCGCCGAGCCCCGGGCGAGACGGAGAAGAGGCTCGAGGAGGCCTCAGCCGGGGCGTGACGGCCCGCCGAGCAGCCCGTTGACAAACTCCCGTCGCCCGCGCGCCGCCGCATCGGCACGGGCTTCGTTGCGATCCTC
>DAORJJ010000295.1:0-6690 GCA_035439005.1 Polyangiaceae bacterium
ACCGGCGCGGGCGGCGCGGGCTCCGCCGGCGCGGGCGGCGCGGCCTCCGGGGCCGGCGCCTCGTCGACCTCGGGGGTGGCGAGCGCGGAGGGGGCGAGGCCCTCGGGCGCGGTCTCTTCGGTCGGTTCGGGGGCGGCGTCGTTCATGAGGAGATCGAGGGACGAGAGCGGCGGAGGCCACCGATGCGGGCCGCGCATTCGCGCGCGACGCGAGGCCCCCCATGTACGCCAGTTCGCCCAAAGTGGCTACTGCCCAGCCCCGGAGCCCGCCTTTTCGCGGCCGCGCGCGCGCGCCGCCTTGCACGGCCGGCCACCTCCTGCTTTTTTGTTCAGCGTGACCACGCCCGACCTCCCCCGCCCCTCCTCCCCTTGGGAGCACGACGATCGCGGCGTCGACGCGGTGCTCGCGCGGTGGCTCGCGAGCCGCGCGGTGCGCCCGTGCATCACCGCCGACGAGGCCCGCGGCCCCCGCGAGGCCCGCCTGGGCGCGCTGCCCGTCGACCTCGCCCCGGGCCTCGTGCGCGCGCTCGCGAAGCGCGGCATCGAGCACCTCTACGCCCACCAGGCCGAGGCGTTCGCCCTCGCCCACGTAGGCCGAGAGGACGGCCCGCGCGGCCTCGTGGTCGCGACGCCCACGGCCAGCGGCAAGAGCTTCTGCTTTCACCTGCCGGTGCTCGACGCCATGGTGAAGCGCCCGGGCGCCCGCGCGATTTACTTGTATCCTACAAAGGCCCTCTCGCGCGACCAGGAGGCCGGCCTCCGCGAGCTCGCGCGCGACGCGGGCATCGACGTGCCGGCGGTGGTCTACGACGGCGACACCCCGGCCGACGCGCGGCGCGCGGCGCGCGAGCGCTCGGGCATCGTCCTCACGAACCCCGACATGCTCCACGCGGGCATCTTGCCGCACCACACGGCGTGGGCGCGCACCTTCCAGAGCCTCGAGTACGTGGTGGTCGACGAGCTCCACACCTACAAGGGGGTCTTCGGCTCGCACGTGGCGAACGTGCTGCGCAGGCTGCTCCGCGTGGCCCGCTTCCACGGCGCGCGGCCGCGCCTCATCGGGGCGACGGCCACCATCGGCAACCCGCGCGAGCACGCCGCGCGCCTCTTCGGGCTCGAGGAAGACGACGTCGTGGCCCTCACCGAGAGCGGCGCGCCGCACGGCGATCGACGCTTCTTCGTGTACAACCCGCCGGTGGTGAACGCGGAGCTCGGCATCCGCGCGAGCTACGTGAAGCAGGCCGTGAAGCTCGCGACCGATCTCGTCCGCGCGCGGGTGCCCACCATCGTGTTCGGGCAGTCGCGAAACAACGTCGAGGTGATGCTCCGCTACCTCCGCGAGCGCGTGGCCGGTGAGATCGACCCCCAGGCCATCATGGGCTACCGCGGCGGCTACCTTCCCGAGCGGCGCCGCGAGATCGAGCGCAAGCTCCGCGAGGGCGAGGTGCTGTGCGTCGTGGCCACGAACGCGCTCGAGCTCGGCATCGACGTGGGCGATCTCGACGCCGTCGTGTGCGCCGGCTACCCGGGCAGCATCGCCGCGGTGTGGCAGCGGTTCGGCCGCGCGGGCCGGCGGGGCGCGGGCAGCGTGTGCGTGCTCGTCACGTCGAGCGCGCCGCTCGACCAATACCTCGCGCGGGAGCCCGAGTTCCTCTTCGGCGCGCCGATCGAGGAGGCGCGCATCGACCCCGAGAACGCCGAGATCCTCGTGCAACACCTGAAATGCGCGGCGTTCGAGCTGCCGTTCAAGGCCGGCGAGGCGTTCGGCCCCCTCCCCGCCGAGGACACCCGCGAGGCGCTGCTCTTCCTCGCGCAGCACCAGGTGCTCCACGAGGCCAAGGGCACCTTCCACTGGGCGTCCGACGCCTACCCCGCGAACCACGTGTCGCTCCGCTCGGTGAGCTGGGACAACGTGGTCATCATCGACGCCGAGCACGACGCGGTGCTCGCCGAGATCGATTTTCGCGGCGCCCACACCATGGTGCACGAGCAGGCCATCTACCAGCACGACGGCGAGTGCTGGCAGGTGGAGCGCTTCGACTACGAGAACCACAAGGCGTACGTCCGCAAGGTCGTGCCCGACTACTTCACCGACGCCATGACCCACGTGCAGATCGCCGTCATCGAGGAGACCGCGCATGGCCCGCTCGGGCGGAGGGGCGACGCCGGCAGGCGCGACGCCAGCGGGCGCGACGACGCGGGCTTCCGCGCGGGCCACGGCGAGGTGAGCGTGGTCGAGAAGGTTGTAGGCTACAAGAAGATCAAGTTCCACACGCACGAGAACACCGGCTACGGCGAGGTGCGCCTCCCCGAGCTGCAGATGCACACGACGTCGTTCTGGCTCTCGGTGCCGGAGGCCCTCGCCGCGGAGGTCGCGGGCGGCCGGGCGCAGGCGATCGACGGGCTCCGGGGCGTGGGCGTCGCGCTCGAGCTCGTCGCCACCCTCGCCCTCATGTGCGATCCGCGCGATCTCGGCACGACGCTCGGCGACACGGGCCTCGGCGAGGGCGACGGCGACGCGGACGACGCCCCGCGCCCGCAGGCCGCGCGCGGCGGGCCGCGGCCGGGGTACGATCCGACGCTGTTCGTGCACGAGCACATCCCCGGCGGCACGGGCCTCTCGGAGCGCATCTGGCAGAACCACGCCGAGCTGCTCTTCCGCGCCGAGCGCCTGGTCGCCGGCTGCCCGTGCGAGGCCGGCTGCCCCTCGTGCGTGGGCCCCACGAGCGACGGGGCGCGCAAGGCTACGGCGTTGTTCTTGTTGGAGAGAATGCTGGGGTAGTCACGCCTAGGCGTCGAGACCTCCCGATCGCGCTCGAGAGCCCGGCGCCGCGCCGGGCTTCGCGCGCTGCTCCCCCAGGCTTTCCCTGCCCCGGCCTTCAGGCCGGGTGCAGTCCCGGTCGTTCAGCCCTCCTCGCCGAGGCTCCGCAGGCGCGCCTTCTCCGCGTCGGGGAGGGCGCGGGCCGCGCCGAGGTCGAGGAACACCACGCGGTCTCCCAGCGCGCGGAGCGCGTCGTCGTAGGTGCGGGCCTCCGCGAGCGCGTCGAGGTCGCTCGTGGTGCACGCGGGCACGCCACGCGGATCCACCGGCTCGGCCGCGAGCGCGGCGTAGTCCTCGGCGAGGCGCAGCGCCACGAGCTCGCGCGCGTGCGGCGTGTACACGGTGGGCACGAGGGCCGTGCCGTCGTCGAGCGCGGCCACGTCGCCGAGCGCGAAGCCCTCGAGATCGAGCTTCGCGGCGAGCGGCGCCGCGGCGCGGAGGAGCACGACGAGGCCTTCCTCGTCGTCGTCCTCGCCGAGCTCGCCGTCACCGCCGTCGCCGCCGAGGCCGCCGAGGCCGAGCGCGTCGAGCACGCTCTTCTGCATCGCGCTCACGGCGCTGGCGAGATCGTGGGGGCTCGCGCCGAACTGGAGCGAGGCCGCGAGCTTGCCGAGGAGATCGCCGCCCTCGGCGGGCGCGTCGGGCGCGGTCGCCTCGATCCACACGCCCCCGCCCGAGGCGGCCTCCACGACCGCCTCGTACGTGGTCGCGTCGGGCTCGAGGTCGTCCGGGAAGAAGAGCACGCCGCGCGGATCGTCGTGCACGAGCGGGAGGCTCTCGCCGAACTGGGAAAGCCACGCGCGCCCCTCGCCGGGGCTCGCCGCGAACGCCTCGAAGGGCTGGAACGTGTGCACGAGGACCGCGCCGTCGGCGAGGACGTCCGCGTAGAGGCCGTCGCTCTCCTCGCTGTCGTCGTCGAGATCGAGGAACGGCTCGAGCGCGTGGAAGTCGCGGGGGCGGAGGAGCGCGATCGCGTCGGAGCTCATGGGCGCGGAGCATTTCCCGACCGGGCGGCCCCCGTCAATGTGCGCGTCTCCGCGGCGCGGCGACGGCGCGTGGCGACGGGCGGTCGTTTCACCCGCTTTTCGGCGCGCCGGCGGGGTAAAAGCGAAGCCATGAAGGTGCTAATCACCGGGGGCGCGGGGTTCATCGGCTCGCACATCGCCGAGCGCCTGGTCCGCGAGGGCCACAGCGTGCGGGTGCTCGACAACCTGACGAGCGGGCGGCGAGAGAACCTCGCGGCGGTCGCGGGCGACGTCGAGCTCCAGGTGGGGGACGTGCGCGACGAGGCCGCGTGCGCGCGCGCGGCGGAGGGCGTCGAGCTCGTCTACCACGAGGCGGCGATCGTCAGCGTCCCCTACTCGGTCGAGCACCCCCGCGAGACCCACGCGGTGAACGTGCTCGGCACGCTGAACGTGGCGCTCGCGGCCCGCGACGCCGGCGCCCGCCGCGTGGTCTTCGCGTGCTCGGCGGCGGTGTACGGCGAGGAGCCCACGCTCCCCAAACACGAGGGCATGCGCCCCGAGCCAGTCTCCCCCTACGGCGTCGAGAAGATCGCCGGCGAGCAGTACCTCCGCGCCTTCGCGCACGTGTACGGCCTCGAGACCGTGTCGCTCCGCTACTTCAACGTCTTCGGCCCGCGGCAGGACCCCACGTCGGCGTACTCGGGCGTCATCAGCGTCTTCGCCGACCGCATCCTCCGCGGCGCCGAGCTCCGCGTGTTCGGCGACGGGCAGCAGACCCGCGACTTCGTGTTCGTCGACGACGTGGTCGCCGCGAACCTCCTCGCGGGCACGGCCCCGGCGGCCGCGGCCTCCGGCCAGGCCTACAACGTCGCCTGCGGGGTGCGCACGACCCTCCTCGAGCTCGCCGCCCTCCTGTCGGAGGTGTCCGGCAAGCCCCTGGCGGTCACCCACGCCGAGCCCCGCGTGGGCGACGTCCGCGACTCGGTCGCCGACATCTCCCGGGCGCGCCGCGATCTCGGCTACGCGCCCCGCGTGTCGATGCGCGACGGGCTCGCGGCGCTCGTGCGATCCCTCACGCCCCCCCCCTGACCCACCGGCCCCTCGCGCCACGGCGGCCAAAACCCTGGTACTTTCATGTACTTTCCACGCAAGCTTGCCGCATCGCTTTCTTTCTTCGGCGGGGGCAAAAAGCGTGTCCAGCCCCACGGGAACTTGGTACCGTGGTGGTTGGTCTCTGCATGACTCCGAAGTGTCCCCATGAGTAACCCGCGCGGATCGTTTGTCGACTTCGTCGAGCGACGCGTCGGCATGATGGTCAAGGAGAAGTGGAAGATCGAATCCCTCCTCGGCACGGGAGGGATGGCGGCCGTGTACGCGGCGACGCACCGCAACGGCTCCCGCGTGGCGCTGAAAATGCTCCACCCGACCATGTCGATGGATCCGGCGCTCACGGCGCGCTTCCGCCGCGAAGGCTACGTCGCGAACACGGTGAACCACCCCGGGGTGGTGCGCGTGCTCGACGACGACATCGCCGAGGACGGCTCGGTCTTCCTGGTCATGGAGCTGCTCGAGGGCGAGACCGCCGACGCCCGGGCGAACCGCCTCGGCGGGCGTCTCCCGCTGAAGGACGCCATCCTGGTGATGGACGCGCTCCTCGACGTGCTCGTGGCCGCGCACGCGGTGGGCGTCGTGCACCGCGACATCAAGCCCGAGAACATCTTCCTCACCAAGGATCGGCTGGTAAAGGTCCTCGATTTCGGCATCGCGCGCCTGCGCGACGCCACCGCGCCCTCCGCCTTCTCCACGAACGACGGCACGCTGCTCGGCACGCCGGCGTTCATGCCGCCCGAGCAGGCGCGCGGCCGCATCGAGGAGATCGACGCCCAGTCCGACGTGTGGTCGGTGGGCTCGACCATGTTCGCGCTCATCTGCGGCGAGATCGTGCACAACGCGAGCACGCCGAACGAGATCATGATCCTCACGGCGACCACGCCCGCGCGGTCGCTCGCGGTCGCCGCGCCGGCCACGCCGAAGGCCATCGTCGACGTCGTCGACAAGGCCGTCGCGTTCGAGAAATCCCAGCGGTGGACCAGCGCCAAGGCGATGCAGCACGCGCTGCGGCAGGCCGCGTTCCAGGGCGGGCAGCTCAGCATGCCGCCGCCGCCGAGCTCCGACCTCGAGGGGCCCGGGGGCTTCAGCCCCGCGGGCGGGTCGGGCGCCTACACCACGCTGAACCCCGCTCGCATTTCGAACGTGCCGTCGATCGCGCCGGCGCCGCCCGAGTCGTCCGCCTCGGGCGCGCCCCAGGCGGGCAACACGACGCTCTCCTCCTCGGCCACGTCCACGTCGACCTCCACGGCGGCGACGTCGACCGAGCCGGGCACCGCGGAGGCGCTCGGCGCCGCGAGCAGGCGCCGCAACGCGCTCTTCGGCGCCGCGCTCGTCGCCGTCGCCATCGTGGCGGCGACCACCGCCGTGCTCGTCTCCAAGCGCATCGACGCGAGCAACGTCCCGCCGGTCGTCCCCACCGCGAGCGCGTCGACGACCGCCGCGCCGTCGGCCTCCGTCCCGATGCCCGCGCCGTCGATCGAGATCGAGGCGTCCACCCCTGCGCCGCCACCCACCGGCGACAACAGCATCGACTTCGGCGACATCGACGACGCCGGCCTCCCCCGGGTCAACGGCAGCGGCGTCATCGTGCACAGACACCGCGACGCCAGCGCCGACGCGGCCCCTCGGCACGTCGCGGACGCGGCCCCCAAGACGCCGCCGGGCGACAAGCCCACGGAGCCGACGGACCCCAAGCCCGCAGAGCCTGATCCCAAGCCCGCGGACCCCAAGCCCGCAGAGCCCAAGCCCGCAGAGCCCAAGCCCGCAGAGCCCAAGCCCGCAGAGCCCAAGCCCG
>DAORJJ010000295.1:6790-8488 GCA_035439005.1 Polyangiaceae bacterium
CCCAAGCCCGCAGAGCCCAAGCCCGCAGAGCCCAAGCCCGCAGAGCCCAAGCCCGTCGACCCCAAGCCGGTCCCCTGATCGTCGAGGTCCGCGCCCTTCGGCGCACGGCTCAGCCTAGTGCGCGCTCTGCCGGCCCGCCGCGCAGCGCGCGAGGAGCCCGAGCGCGGCGTCGCGCCGGCCTCCCGGGTGAAACGGCGTAGCCGCGCCCGCGATCGCGGCGCGGGTGCGCTCGGCGAGCGGCTTGTGTCCCGTGGCGCAGGCCGCCACCGCGAGCTGCCAGAGGGCCTCCCGCGCCAGCCTGGGCGTCGGGAGCGTGCCGAGGGCGAGCGCGCGCTCGAGCGACGCGACCCCCTCCGCATAGAACGCCCGCTGGACCTGGTTGCGACCCGAGAGGTAGAGCAGCACCGAGTCGTCGGGCCGCGCCTCGAGCGCGCCGCCGAGGGCGAGCGCGGCCACGAAGGGGTCGGGGGCGTGCGCGCGATCGCCGAGCAGGAGCAGGCCCACCGGGCGGCGGAGGTCGACGCTGCGGGCGGCGAGCGCCTTGACCTCGAGCGTGCGGGCGTGGTCCTCGTCGAGCGAGCGCGACGCGAGGCCGGAGTACCGCCGCTCGGCGTCTTCGTAGGCGCCGTCCAGGAAGTCGGTGTCGGCCAGGGCTTCGGCCGCGCGGTCGCGGTAGACCACCGGCAGCGACGCGTCCTCCGCGAGGCGCTCGAGCCCCGCGCGGCCCGCCGCCGCGTCGCGGTAGCGGCGCTGCAGGTACGCCACCGAGATCTGCGAGGGCACGTCGCGGGCGTCCTCCCGGAGCACCGCCTCGTACGCGGCGAGCGCCTCGTCGACCTGGCGGGCGTCGCGGCAGCCATCGGCCTTGCGGCGGAGCGCGTCGACCACGTGCGGGCAGCGGCGCCCGAAGAGCGACGGGCGGTCGAACCGAGCCTTCGCGACGGCCGCCGCCTGGGGCGCCACGGTGATCGTCGCGAGGCGCGCCCGGAAGCCCGCGTCGAGCGCCTCCCAGGTGACGCCGACCACCTGCTCGAGGGGCGCGCCGCCGTACCACGCCCGCACGGCGCTCGCCCCGTACGTGTCGAGGACGTGCCCGACGAACGCCCCCGCGAGGGTGTAGCTCTTCGCCGACGCCTCGCCGAGGAACGCGAGCGAGAAGACGCGCCTCATCGGCGGCAGGATGCCGAGGTCCATCATGGTCTTGGCCCACGCGAGATCGGTGACGTCGTCCTCGTCGGGCGAGGCCGCCACCGCGATCCCCTCGATGAGCCCCGGGTTCGGCACGAGCCCGCCGAGCGACCCGGCCACGCGGAACGGCCCCTGCCCGAAGGCGCCCGCGACCACGTGCGCGAGCTCGTGCCCCAGCACGGGGTGCGGGTACCGATCGACCTGCAGGTACACCTCCTCGCGCCAGGGCTTGGCGATGTACGTGTGCTCTGCACCCATCAGGCGCCGCTTCTCCGCGGCGTCACGGAAGAAGAACGCGGTGATCTTCGCGGGGCCTCGCGCGCCGAGCCGCGCCTCGACCGCCGCGAGCTGCTCCTCGCAGTCTTGGCGCAGCAGGGCAGACTCCTCGGGGGCGAGCGAGCTCGGGAAGACGACGTCGCAGCGCGCCCCCGACAGCGCGCCGCCGAGCGCCGCCGCGACGGTCTCGCGCGACTGGTAGTGCCCGAGCGCGCTGCCGTTCGCGGTGATCCA
>DAORJJ010000296.1:0-8468 GCA_035439005.1 Polyangiaceae bacterium
GTCCGCGGCGTCAGGGGCGGCGTCCGCGGCGTCGGGGCCCGCAGCGTCGGGGCCCGCGTCGGCGAGGGCGTCGCGGGGGCCCTCGCTCGGCGCGTCTGCGGGCGCGTCGCCCGTGGCGTCGGGTGGAGACGCGGTCGCGTCCGCGGCGGCGTCGGACGCGATCGGCTGCGGCGACGGGTCCAGCTCCTGCGTTCCGCACGCGAGCGGCGCGCCGAGCGCGACGGCCACCACCACACCGGACCAGAAGGCTCGTCGACGGTTCATTCTGAGGTCCTCGCGCGGAGCGTTGGTGGAGCGTTGGTGGAGCGTAGCACCGCGCGCGTACAGCGGGCCGGGTCTCGCGCGGGACCTGGTACCGTGGGCGGATGGCACGCTCCGCCTCGACGTCCGAGAAGGCGCGCGCGCGCCTGCCCGCGACGGTGCTGCTCCTCGGCCTCACGAGCTTCCTCACCGACGTGGGCTCCGAGATGATCTTTCCGCTCCTGCCGGCGTTCGTCGCGTCGCTGGGCGCGAGCCCCGCCTTCTTCGGCCTCGTGGAGGGCCTGGCCGACGCGGTCGCGAGCCTCCTCAAGCTCGCCGCGGGCGCCCTCGTCGACCGCGCGCCCGCGAAGAAGCCCTTCGTGCTCGCCGGCTACGGCCTCGCCGCGCTCGTGCGACCGCTGATGGCGCTCGCCACGGCGCCTTGGCACGTGCTCGGGGTGCGCCTCACCGACCGGGTGGGGAAGGGGATTCGCTCGGCCCCTCGCGACGTGCTCCTCGCGAGCGCCGTCCCGGCGAGCGAGTCGGGGCGCGCCTTCGGCTTCCATCGCGCGATGGACCACGCGGGCGCGGTGGTCGGGCCGCTCGTGGCCGCGGGCCTCTTGGCCGCGGGGCTCTCGGTGCGGAGCGTGTTCTGGTGGGCGCTCGTCCCCGGCGTGCTCTCGGTCGTCGCGGTCCTGGCCGTGCGCGAGCGCGCGCCTCTCGGGGGCGACGGCGCGCCGCCACCCGCGGAGACCGCCTCCCCGGGCGCCGCGCGACTGCCCGCGCGGCTGCGCGTCGCGCTCGGCATCTTCGGTGTGTTCGCGCTCGGCAACTCGTCGGACGCGTTTCTGCTGCTCCGCGCGAAGGAGCTCGGCGTGTCGATGGCGTCCTTGCCGCTGCTCTGGACCGCCTTCCACGTCTCGAAGCTCACGAGCGCAGCTCTCGGCGGCGATCTCTCCGACCGGGTGCCGCGGGCGCGCCTCATCGTCGCGGGGTGGCTGGTCTACGCGGCCACGTACGTAGGGTTCGGCCTCGCGACGCGACCGTGGCAGGTCTGGACCCTCTTCGTGGTGTATGGCACCTACTACGGCCTCACCGAGCCCGCCGAGAAGGCGCTCGTGAAGGACCTCGCGCCCCCGGCGCTGCGTGGCCGCGCGTACGGCCTCTACCACTTCATCGTCGGCGTCGCGGCGGTGCCCGCGGGCGTGCTCACCGGGGCGCTCTGGCAGGCGCGCGGACCGCTCGCCGCGCTCGGCGCGGGCGCGATCCTCGCCACCGCGTCGGCGGTCGCGATGCTCGCGTGGGAGCGCGCGAGGCCGCGCTGACGCGCCGACGCGCTATTCGCCGATCTCGTGCGCCATCACGTCGCGGGGGCTCCGGAAGAACTGCGTGGGCGAGTACGAGGCGAGGTTCGACACGCGCGACGTGTAGATGCACGCGTACTCGTCGACCTGCTTTCCGAAGCTCGACTGCTCGTTCCCGTCCTTCATGAGCGAGCCCCAGTAGGGGTGAAACCGCGCGTCGGCGCGGCGCTCGATGACGAGCGACTCCGACTCCACGTGCCGGAGCACCCCGCGGATGCGCTCCACGGCGCGCTTGACGCGGACGCGCTCGGCCTCGAGGCGGTCGCTCGGGTCCCGGTCGAGCTGCCGCGCCAGATCCTTGATGCGCGCCTGGTAAAAGCGGAGATCGTCCTCATGGCGCTCGCGCAGCTCTTCGAGGCGCGAGAGGGTCTCGAGGTCGTCGCGGCACGACTCGTGGGCGGAGACCTCGGTCTCGAGCTCCTGGATGATCATCGCCGTGCGCCAGGCCGAGTCCTTCTTCGACCGCAAGATGTCGCCGTAGATGTGATCACCCACGTAGAGCACCTGATCGCCCGCGACGCCCATCGCGCGCTCGAGCTCCTGCAGGTTGCCGCCCTCGTAGACCTTGCCTCGCTCGAGGGGCAGGCTCGCCGGCTTCGTGCGCCCGCCCTCGTGCTCGAGCAGCGGCCTTCGCTCTTGAAAGAAGGCCGGCTTGGTCGCGGCGACGATGACGACGTCGAAGAAGTTCCGCCACGAGGGGTACTCGCTCATGCTGCCGCCGAGCAGGTACGTCATCATGCGCTCGGTGTAGGCCCACCGCGAGTTCGTGAGCAGGAAGAGGCGCTTGCCCGCGCTGCGGAGCTTGTGGAGCGTGGGCGCGAGCTTCGCGTCGCGCAGCACGAAGCGCGGCAGATCGGCCGCGATGGCGTCGAGGATCGTGCCGTCGCGGTGCGCCTCGTCGATGCACTCGCGGATGTCGGTGAAGAGCTTCGCGTAGTCGACCGCGAAGCCGCGGTCCTCGAGGGCCTGCACGAGCGACGCGTAGGTCACCGCCTCGCTCAGCGCGTAGAGCGTGTCGATCCAGTGGTAGCGCGGCGTCGCCGGGCGGATCTTCTTCGAGTGGTAGAGCGCGCGGATCTCGTCGCGCGAGAGCTCGCGGAAGCCGTGGAAGCCCTTGCTCACGTTCTTGTAGCGGTCCATTTTCAAGACGTGGCCGAAGCGCTTGTCGATGAGCAGGCCGCGCACGGCGAAGTCGGTCGGCACCTGCACGCTCTGGATGAACTCGGGGTAGCCGCGCGCGATGAGCTTCGTGATGGTCGCCTCGATCGACAGGCGGTCCATCTCCGCCTGGTTGTAGATCGCGAGCGTGTAGTCCATGTCGAACCCGACCCAGGCGATGTGCCCGAGCCGCAGGTTTCGATTGCAGAATACACGCTCTTGCCGACCGATGCGCGGTGGGCGGTCCCGGGTGAGGAAGTCGTCGAGGGGCAGGAAGAGCTGCCCGCCGGTCGCGTCCGCGTCAGGCGGCGTAGAGGGGCTCGCGGGCCCGTCTCCGGTCGCGGTCGCGCCGCTCTCGGACGCGGCCTTGTCGTCGTTGGTCATCCGGTCATCCTGTCATCGTGGCATCCTGGCGTCGGGTCGCGCGCCTTGACGCGGTCGCGAGCGGCGCTCCCGGACCGATTCCGTAAGGATCCCACGCCGCCCAGGGTCTTTCAAGTCGAGTGGTCTCGGCCCGTTCGCGAGGCCTCGCGCCGCCGAGAAATGCTACACGGCCCCCATGGGCCCCCTCGTCGTCCTCCGCTCCGGTGACGTGCCTGCCTCCATCGCCGCGCGCCGCGGGGAGTACCTCGCGTGGTTCCGCGACCACGTGGGCGGCGCGTGGCCCCACGAGTGGGCGGAGCACGACGTCCGCGGCGACGCGCCGCCCCCCGATCCGCGCGGCGTGGCCGGCTTCATCCTCACCGGGTCGAGCCACAGCGTGACCGAGCGCGCCCCGTGGATGCTGCGCTACGAGGCGTACCTCCGCGAGTGCGTCGCCGCTGGCGCGCCCGTCCTGGCGGTGTGCTTCGGTCACCAGATCCTCGCCCAGGCGCTCGGCGGGCACGTCAGCAAGAACCCGCACGGGCGCGAGATGGGCACGCGCGTCCCCCGTCGCCTCGGCTAGGATCCGCTCTTCGCCGGCCTCGGCGACGAGTTCGCGGTGAACACCACCCACGTCGACACCGTCGCGCGCCTCCCCGAGGGCGCGCGGGTGCTCGCCACCACCGCGCTCGAGCCCCACGCCGCCTTCGCCCTCGCCGAGCACCCGCGCGTGCGTGCGGTCCAGTTTCACCCCGAGATCGACGGCGACGCCATGCGCGAGTGGGTCACGCTGCGTCGCCCGCTGCTCGAGGCCGAGGGCCTCGACGCCGACGCGATGCTCGTGGAGGCGACCGACACCCCCGCCGGCGTGTCGGTGCTCCGCAACTTCGTGACCGAGCTCGTGCTCCGCCGCTGAACGCGCGCGGCGGCGCGGCCTAGGACAGCGGTCGCCACCACGCCTTCACGTGGTCCCACGCGTTCATGCGCACCCGCAGCGCCTTCGCCGCCGGCACCGCCACGCGCTTCATGCCGAGGGCGTCTCCGGGGGCCACGACGAAGCCGTAGCGCGTCCGCACGTAGATGCGGGCGGCCTCCGCGAGCGCCGAGTCGGGCGGGACGGCGGGGGAGCTCGGCGGGGCCGCGGAGGCCGGCGCCCCAGGCGTCCCCGACGTCGCCCCCTCCGGGGTTGGCGGCGCGACGGCGCGCTCCACGAACTGCTCCACCGAGTCGGAGGCGAGCGGGAGGGTGCCGGCGTCCTCCGCGGCTATCCGTATGTATTCCCACAGGTTCTCGATGCGCTCGCTCGGCGGCGTGGGGAAGATCGGGGTCACGAGGTGGCTCGTGAGCAAGGCCCGCTTCACTGGCCGATAGAACAGCGCGAGGAGCAGCAGCGGCCAGAGCGTCTGCGCCGCGGACTTCGCCGAGTCGGCCGCGCGCTGCATCGCCTGCCGAACGGCCTCCTCGTCGAACTGCGGGCCCCTCCTCCGCGACGGCTTGTCGCTGGGCTCGGGCTCGTTCGGCTCGCTCGGCTCCTCGGTGGGCTTGCCGGCGTGCTTGCTCTTGTGGTCGCCCTTGCCGGTGCGCCACAGGTAGGGCGCGAGCACCGCCGTGAACGCGAACACGACGAGCGCGGCGCCGAGCAGCGGCAAGATGTTCTTCCTCGGCAGGGCCGAGACCGCCGCCTTCCGCTGGACGCGCCGCTCGGTCGCGCCCGAGAGCGACTCCCAGATCGACACGCGCATCGCCTGCTTCGACGCCATGAAGAAGAGCAGCCCCACGAGGAAGCACCCGAGGAGGAGCAGCGGGATGGGCATCCACGCGCTCACCTTGCTCTGCTCCCACTTCGCGACCCGCCCCTCGTTGTTGAGGATGATCATCACCGCGCCGATCCACCCGACCGACGGCCAGAACGCGCCGAGCAGCTCGAACCTGTGGTGCAGCGAGAGCATGCCGCTCGGGAGCGCGAAGCAGAAGAAGAAGATCCCGATGATGAGGACCTTCGGCAGATCGAAGTGCCCGATCATGCCGACATACACCCCCACCCACATCAGGAAGAAGCCCGCGATGAGCACGGGGATCGTGCGAAAGCGGAGCAGCGCGATGAACTGCCCGGTCACGAGCCCCGCGAGCCCCGCCAGCACGGCGCCGAAGACCTCGAGCGCGTCGCCCCGCTCGTACGCGAGGATCGTGAGGAAGAAGGCGCCGAACCCCAGCACCGAGAAGGCGAGGTAGGCGACGAGGGGCCTCCACGCGAGCTTCACGGACTCGACGAACGACGGGTGCCAGCGGCCGACGGGCGTGGTCATGTGCCCTCCAAGGCGAGGTTCGGCCCAGCGCGGCGGAGCCGCAAGACGTGCGCGCCGCGCGCGCGCGAGAGCTGCGTGGCGTAGCGAGCGCCCTCCGCGGCGCGCGCCGCGGCGACGTGGGGTGAGGGCTTGCCCTTGAAGAGCCCGAGGAGATCGGTGCGGTTGTCGTCGGCGCCCACGGGGTACTTGAAGAAGAGCAGCTTGCCGAGGGCGCTCAGCTCCTTCTGCGTGGCCATGATCTCGAGCGGATCGACCACGGCCGGATCGGCGTAGATGACGCTCGCGCCCGGGCCGATGGCCTGCGCGGCCGGGCCGAACCCCGCGCTCACGAAGATGGCGGACATGTCGCCGCCAGGCCGCGGGAACGCGTCGAGCGGGTAGTGGTTCTGCCAGGCGACGTCCGCGCCGAGCGCGCGCCACTTCCGCTCCTCGCCCCGCTTCGCCACGATCTCGTGGAGCTGGATGGTCCCTCCGGGGCCGCGCGCGGCGACCGCGAGGCTCACCTTCTCGCCCCGCTTGGCCAGCGTGTGCGCCAGGGCGATCCAGCCCTCGACGAGGAGGTCGAGCAGCGCCTCGAGGTGCTCCTCGCGCGCGCCGTCCGCCTCGGGCAGGTAGCTGTCGAGCACGAGCAGCACCTTGCGAGGCGCGTACGGCACCGACTCGGGCACGCGCACCTGGAGCTGCCCGGTGTTGACGCTGAGCTTCCAGTGGACGCGGCGGAGGTCGTCCCCCGGGAGGTACGCGCGCACGCCGTAGTGCTCCTCGGTCGGCCTGCGTGAGAGCATGCTGAGCGAGCCCTCGGCCTTGGCCAGCGAGCGGGGCTTCTTGTCGAGCTGGAGCGGTCGCAGCCGCGGCAGCGCTCGGAGGCTCGCCACGGCCCGCGACGCGACGCGCACGCGCGTGAGGCCGAGCACGTCCTCGTACCAGATCTCCGCTGGCCCCAGCTCGTACACCCCGCGCGGCGTGCGCGGCAGCGGCGCCGAGACGGTCGTGTCCGTTCGAGAGACGGAGCGATCGAGCGCGAAGCGCGTGTCGCCCCCGAGCCGGCGCGGGAGGGTCTCCTCGATGTGGAGGCGAAAGCCGGGCGGCACCGGGATGCGCGCGAGCGTGAAGCGCTCGATCACCGCGTCGCCGGCGTCGACGACGGCAGGCGCGAGCTCGCGCTCGATGGAGCCGCGGCCGCGCTTCACGCGGTCGTCGAAGGCGCGCACGCTGAAGGCGGACACGAGCGTCGCTGCGGTCGCGAAGAGGTAGTTCAGGCCGAGCCCCGCGACCGCGAGGACGCCGAGCTGGGCCCACTTCGCCGAGAGCGCGAGCCCCACCGCGATGAGGGACGTGATGGCCAGCGAGATCCCGCGCGCGGTCATCACGCGCACGTGGCGATCGAGGGCCTCGACGAGCGCGGCGAACGGCGCCTTGCCGGCGACCCGCAGCGCGCGCCGCTCGCGCCCCACCTTCACCGAGATCCCGACGAGCTGCGCGAAGAAGAGGGGTATGGTCAAGTAAGCGAAATAAACAGCAAATTCGCCGCCGGACTCCTGCACCTCGTTCGTGTCGAAGACCATCGACGCGAGGCCGCCCACTCCCCACGGGAGCAGGAAGAGGAGCAGGCCGTGGAACCCGGCGCGGAGGAGCTTGAAGAAGGTCATGCGGGGGCCGGCACGCGCTCCGCGCACTGCGCCACGAACTCGCGCCCCACCTGGGAGTCGGCCGTGAGCACGCGGTGGCCGAGCACGTCGGGGGCGAGCACCTTGACGTCCTCCACGGCGACGAAGGCGCGCCCCTCGAACAGCGCCCGCGCCTGGCACGCGCGCGCGAGCAGCAGCGTCGAGCGGGGAGACACCGAGCGGAGGTTGCGGTGGTCCGAGCGCAGCGCGCGCATGATCGCGACGAGGTACCGGCGGATCTCCGGCGACACGTAGATCTTCGGGACGGTCTGCTGCCACACGAGGACGTCCTCCTTCGTGACGACCGGCGTCACCTCCGAGAGCGCCGCCGTGGCGCCGAGGTGGACCTCGAGCATCTTGGTCTCGGCGAGCTCGTCGGGGTAGCCGACCGAGAGCATCATCATGAAGCGGTCGAGCTGCGCGGCGGGGAGCGGGTAGGTGCCCTCGTCGTCGAGCGGGTTCATCGTCGCGATCGTGATGAACGGCGCCTCGAGCTTGTGGGTCGTGCCCTCGACGGTGACCTGCCGCTCCTCCATGACCTCGAGCAGCGCCGACTGCGTCTTCGGCGGCGCGCGGTTGATCTCGTCGCCCAGGAGCACGTTGGTGAACACCGGGCCCGGCTGGAACGTGAACGTCTTCTGGCGCATGTCGAAGATGTTCGCGCCCGACACGTCCATCGGCAGGAGGTCGGGCGTGAACTGGATGCGCTTGAACTTCGCGTCCACGCTCGCGGCGAACGCGCGCGCGAGCACCGTCTTGCCCACGCCGGGCACGTCGCGGAACAGCACGTGGCCGCTCGCGGCGACGCACCAGAGCACGCGCGCGATGACGTCGTCCTTGCCGAGGATGACCGAGCGCATCGAGCCCATGACGGCGCGGAACTGCTGCTGGAGGTGAGAGGCGTCGAAGGCCGGGCTCGCGGGCGCGACCTGAGGAGGCATGGCGTTCAAGGGTCGGGTTTCTCCCATCGGGAAGAGAGCAAGAAGCGTCGTATCCGAAGCCAAAACTGGCGTCCCGCCGAGGCCTGCGCGTGCTCGTAGCCCCAGAGCCAGGTCTCCACCTTCTCCTCCGGGACGCGCCACGCCGACGCGTAGGCGCGCACCACGCGGAGCTCGGCCTCGTCCCCTAGGCCGTCCACGGTGGCCAGCTCGCACATGAGCTCCACGATCTTCTCCCGCCGCTCGCGGGGCACGTAGCGCGCGGCCTCCGCCGGCGTGTAGACGCGGAACTCGTCGTCCTGGAGGGGCGCCATGCCCTCCGTCGCCAGGAAGGCGTCGACGAAGGCCCGCTCGGAGGCGTGCACCTCGCCGTCGGCGGCGACGACCGACACGAGCGGGAAGAGGATCGCGCGGGGCGGCGCGGACCGCGGC
>DAORJJ010000297.1:0-8391 GCA_035439005.1 Polyangiaceae bacterium
GCCGGAGATCGAGCAGACGGTCAAACACAACTCCTGCAGCGCCTGCGCATCGGCGTCCGCATAGACCGCGACGGTGCGGATGCCGAGCGCGCGCGCGACGAGATCGGTGAGGTACTCGGTGCACCGAGAGAGCGCGAAGAACGCCGAGAGCGCGAGCTCCCACGCCTCGACGGGGCCGAGCTCGCGTCGCCTCTCGTCAGGCGCCTCGGCCCCGCCCTCCCCCGACCCGCGCCGCGCGAGCGCCCGCTCGCGGCAGCCCGCGACCCGCGCGAAATGGAGCCCGAGGTGGTGCAGCAGCGACGGCGAGTACCCCGCGAACGACGGGGCGGCCATGAGCGACGTGAGCCGGTCGAGCGCCTCGATCGGCACCTCCGAGGGCTCCCCGCCCGGGGCCGCAGGGAGGCCTGCGGTGGCGAGCGCCTCAGGTGCGCCAGGCACCGCGCGGAGGTCGTGCAAGAGCCCCGCCGCCCGACGCGGCGCCTCGGGAGCGCCCGGGCCCGCGTGCGCGCGAAAGAGCCGCGCGTAGAGGGCCTCCTCCTCGAGGCGCGCGAGGAGGGCCTCGTCTTCGGGTCGGAACGGCATGCGCGCCGTGCATGATGCCAAAGGAACCGGCGGCTGGCGACGCGGGCGCGCGGCGCGCAGCGCGCTACGCGGCTCGACGACCGCGCATTTCGCCCGGCGGGGACGCCGCGACGAGTCCGCCCGTCTCCTCGGTGGCAATCGGGTCGGGTTCGTGGCAAAACCCGCCCAGACGGGCCCGTGGTGGCCCACCACCGAGGCGGAGCACCCCGACGGGGGCGCTCCGCGCAACTTGCCTCGAGGCGCGCCGCTCCTCGATGCCCCCGACGGGGGGCGAGGTACCCGAGTGACTTCCACCCAAGCGCAGATCGAAGTCTCCTACGACGTCTCGAACGAGTTCTTCCGGCTCTGGCTCGACGAAAAGATGCACTATACATGTGCAGTCTACGACGCCGAGCACGACACCCTCGAGAAGGCGCAGGAGAACAAGAGCCGCATCCTCTACGAGCTCGCGGAGATGTCGCCCGACAAGAGCATCCTCGACATCGGCTGCGGGTGGGGCGCGAACCTCGAGTACATCTCGCGCCGCGGCGCGCGCGCCGCGCACGGCGTCACGCTCTCGCCCCTCCAGACCGAGGAGATCCAGGCGCGGAACCTGAAGAATGTCCGTGTATGGTGCAAAGACTACAAAGACTTCACGCCGGAAGAGCCCTACGACGCGCTCGTGTCGATCGAGATGGTCGACCACGTGGTGTCGCCCGCGCAGGCCGCCAAGGGGCTCGCGGTCGATCTCTACCGCGACTACTTCGAGAAGTGCTGGAAGCTCGCGAAGCCCGGCGCGCACTTCGCGTTCCAGTCGATCCTCCGGAACCGCGTGCCCCGCACGAAGAAGGACCTCGAAGACCTCCGCTTCACCGCCGACGTCATCTTCCCCGGCGGCCTGAACGCGCGCATCGAGGAGCTCGTGATGGCCATCAGCCCCTACTGGGAGCTGAAGGAGCTCTACATGCGCCGCGAGGACTACGGCAAGACCACCGCCGAGTGGCTCCGGCGCATGAAGCTCCACGAGGCGCACATCCGCGCCACCTGGGGTGACGCCATCTACGACGACTACGATCGCTACCTGTCGACGTGCGTGCGCGCGTTCGAGAACCACTGGTCGGGCGACGTCCAGATGAAGCTCCGGCGCATCGGCTAGCGCCCGAGCTCCTTGGCGCGCGCTCGCGGCGCTGGCGCGCGCCCCGGACGTTTGACACAGTTCTCGCGTGGGCCCGTTTCGCCAAGGCAAGCCGCTCGTCCTGCCCACGCCCGAGCTCGACGCCTACGAGGCCGAGCTCCGCGCCCGCGCGCACCGCAAGGTGCTGTACACGGTCGCCGGGTGCGTCGTGCTCGTGGCGCCGCTCGTCGTCTTGTTCCTCATGGCGACGGTCCCCGAGGTCCTCTACAAGGTGAAGCACCCGCTCCGTGGCGTCTCGCCCCAGGCGGCCGACACCGCGAGGGCGAGCGTCGCGCGCGCTCGTGAGGCGGCCCGCGTCGCGGAGGCCGCCGCCCGCGAGGGCGTCGAGCGCGCGGTCGAGCAAGGCCTCGACGCCCACCCCGAGCTCGGTCGCTGCCCGACGGCGGACCTGCCCCCCGACGCCGAGACCAGCCTCCGTCGGCTCACCGATCCTCACGTGTGCGCCGCCTGCGACGCGAAGGCGAGCGAAGCGTCCCTCCTCGAGGGGTCGCTGAAGGAGCGCTCGCGCGACGCGGGGCTCGACGAGCGGGTCGTGCAGCGGGCGCGCCGCCTCGACCGGGCCGTGGAGAGCGGCGGCGCGTTCATCGTGATGCACGTCACGGCGGAGGCCCCGCCGCACGGCGTGCCCCACGCCGGGTTCACGCCGGGCCAGGTGCGCGGCCGCGCGTACCTCTGGGAGCCGCGGAGCCGCCAGGTCCTCTGTGTGGGGGACTTCCAGGCCGAGAGCTCCGAGTCCGTCGACTACAAGGTCCTCACGCGCGGTCCGCTGGGCCCGCTCGGCCAGGCCGGGTCGGCCGAGCTGCAGCACGCGCTCGCTCAGGACCTCGCCGCGCGGACCCGCGCCGCCGCGCGCGAGAGCCTGCGCTACCGGGCCGGGCCTCACATCGTCGACTGAGCGCGCCGAGCACCACGACAAAAAAGCGGAGGGCCCGCGGCGAGCCGCGAGCCCTCGGGTCGTGCGGGCCCTCGGCGCTCAGCCGCCGGTGGGCTCCCACGGGACGATGATGGCCAGAATGCCCACGATGAGGCCGATGAACATGCAGACCCCGAGGCCCGCCCGCGCCCACATCGGCGCCTTCGAGCCGTCCACGCTCTTCCGCGGCTGCCCCGTGATGAGGAGCCAGAGGCCGCCCCACCAGAAGATCGCGCCGATCGAGTAGAGGTACGGGTAGTAGAAGTGCGCGAGGATGAGCACGGTGTTGATGATGAAGAACAGGAAGCCGAGGCCGAACATCGCGCCGCCGACCTTGCGCGGCGACTCGAAGCCGTTGCCCTGAACGACCGCCGCGAGCAGCGCGTCCTTCGAGAAATCGCCGCCGCCGAGGTTCACGCCGCCGATGGTCGGGGCCTGGAAGCTCATCCCGCCGATGCCGACCTGCATGTTGCCCATTCCCCCGGCGGGGGCCTGCGGGTGACCGTAGCCTGGCTGCGCTCCCATGCCGGGCGCCCCCATGCCGGGCGCTCCCATGCCGGGCGCTCCCATGCCGGGCGCTCCCATGCCGGGCTGGCCGTAGCCCGGCTGCGCCTGACCGTACCCGCCCGCGTTCGGATCGTAGCCGGGCTGGCCGCCCGGCATGGCCGGCGCGGCGCCGTAGCCGCCGGGGGCCTGGCCGTAGCCTTGTCCGCCGCTCGGATCGAAGCCTGGCTGGCCGCCGAACTGCTGCGGCGGCTGGCCGTATTGCGGCTGCGGCGGCTGCTGCGGTTGGCCAAACTGCGGCTGCGCAGGCTGGCCGTACTGCGGCTGCGGCTGCTGCGGCTGGCCAAACTGCGGCTGCGCAGGCTGGCCGTACTGCGGCTGCTGCGGCTGACCGTACTGGCCACCGGGATCGGGGCTCGGCCCACCGAACGCGCTGCCGGGCATGAGCTGGGTCTGGCCAAAGCCGGGCTTCTGCCCGGGACCTGGGGGGAATCCGTTTCCGCCGGGAGGCTGATTCATGATGGCAATCCTACGTACGTGAGGGGGGTCTGGGCCAGCACTGTATCGAACACGTCTCGTCGCGCAAGCCCCGCGACCCCCGGCGTCGACGCGGCCCGGAGCGCGCGCCAGGGAGCGGGCGGTCGGTCAGTAGCCGCAGGTCTCGCCCTTGTTCTGGTCGTCGAGCCACTTGGAGAGGGGCGCGAAGTACTCGAGCATCGCGGAGGCGTCGGCCCGCGACTCCCCGGAGAGGGCCGCGAGCGCCTCGGGCCACGGGCGGCTCGCCCCGAGCGAGAGCATCGTGCGGAGCTTCTCGCCGGCCGCCTTGTTGCCATAGATGGAGCAGGTCTCGAGCGAGCCCTTGTGCCCCGCCACGCGGCACAGCGCGCGGTGGAACTGAAACTGGTAGATGCGCGCCAGGAAATAGCGAATGTACGGGGTGCTCCCCGGGATGTGGTACTTCGCGCCCGGGTCGAAGTTGGCCTCCGTGCGGGGCGAGGGCGGGGCCACGCCCTGGTAGCGCCGCTTCAGGTCCCACCACGATTTGTTGTAGTCGGCGGGCGCGACCTTCCCCGAGAGCACGTCCCAGCGCCACTTGTCGATGAGGAGGCCAAACGGCAAGAAGGCGACCTTGTCGAGCGCCTGCTTCATCTGCACGTTGATCTTCGCCTTGTCGTTCTTCGGGACGTCGGCGAGGAGCCCTAGGCCCTTCAGGTACTCCGGCGTCACGCTGAGCGCGAGGGTGTCGCCGATGCCCTCGTGGAAGCCGTCGTTGGCGCCCTGCTGATAGAGCACCGGGAGCCGAAAGTAGTAGTGAAAGTAGTAGTCGTGGCCGAGCTCGTGGTGAATCGTGATGAGATCGTCCTCTGTCGGCTCGATGCACATCTTGATGCGCAGATCGTTCGACCACGTCACGTCCCACGCGCTCGCGTGGCACACCACGTCGCGGTCCTTCGGGCGCAGGAACAGCGACCGCTCCCAGAAGGTCTGCGGCAGCGGATCGAGGCCGAGCGACGTGAAGAACGACTCTCCCAGCTTCACCATGCCCTTGGGGTCGAAGGTGCCCTCCGTGGGGCGCCCTCCCCGCTTCGCCGGCGCGCCCGCCTGAGAGAACTTCGCCTTGAGGCGGGCGTCGACGTCGAGCGAGCCCTGGCCCGGGTACGGCTCGACGATGTCGAAGATGCCGTCCCACTGCTGCGCCCACATGTTGCCGAGCAGGTGCGCAGGCAGCGGCTTGCCCGCCGGTACCTTGTCGGCGCCGTATTTGGCGCGGAGCTTCTTGCCCACGAAGCAGTGGAGCTTGTCGTAGAGGGGCTTCACCTCCGCCCACAGGCGCTCGATGTCGGCCTCGAACGCCTGCGGTGTCATGTCGTAGCCCGAGCGCCAGAGCGCGCCCATGTCGGCGAACCCGAGCTCCTTCGCGCCCTTGTTGCCGAGATCGACGTAGCGCGCGAACTTGTCGCGCATGGGCGGCGAGATCGAGTGCCAGCCCGTCCACGCCTCCTCGAGCTCGGCGGGGTTGCGGCTCTTTCGAAGGGTGCGGGAGAGATCGTCGAGCGTGAGGCACGCGCCGTTCAGCCGCTTCGGGCAGTACTTCCCCTTGCCGTAGATGCCAGTCATCGAAGACTGGAGCTCCGCGAGCTCGCGCCGCTCGTGTGCGTCGAGGGGCGCGGGGATCACCTGCGCGAGCTTGAGGAGGTGGAGCTGCCGGGCCGCGTCGGCCTCGAGCTTGAGGCCCTCGAAGCGCTTCGACTCGAGCACCTTGCGCGTCACGTACTCGGCGGTGGCCTCCTCGCCGGCCGCGCCCATGGCCTCGGTGTCCTCGGTGATGAAGTTCTGGTTCACCCACCCCGCGCGGTCGCGCATGATCCAGAGGCGCCGCAGATCGCGGTCGACCTCGGCGAGGAAGCGCCGCGCGTCGTCCGGCGTGGGCTCGGCGGTCGGGCCGCCCCCGTCCGCCATGGCGAGCGAGGGGCCGCGAGGGGCCTCGGGGCAGGGCACCACGGGCGCGGGCGCCTCGCCGCCGCACGCCTGGACGAGCGACGCGACGGACGCGATGGACGCGACGGACGCGACGAGAGCGGTGAGACGGCGGGCAAGCTTCACGGAGGCTCCTTCCTTCGAGGGATCCGTCATACTCGAATTTCTCGCCGTTGCGGCGGAACCGCGCCGTGAGCGCGCTCGCGAGGTGGGCGAGCCGTCAGAAGGAGCGCAGCGCGCGGCCGAGCGCGGCGATGCCCGCGAGGGTCGCGTCGTGGGGCGCGCTCGTGAAGCAGAGGCGCGCGCGGGTGCCGAACGCGCGCCCGAAGGCCTCGCCCGGGGCGAGCAGCACGCCGTGGTCGACGCCGTGGAGCAGCAGCTCGGAGAGCGCGCGGCCGCCGAGGACCCCGCCGAGCTCGAGGAAGAAGTACACGCCCCCGTCTGGCAACGTGCACTCTACACCTTCTCGCGCGAGCGCCTCGGCCGCCGCGTCGCGCGTGGCGCGGTAGGCCGCGCGCGTGGGCTCGAGGAACTCGTCGGGCGCGGCGAGCGCCGCGAGGGCCGCGCGCTGCGAGGAGAGCGGCACGTTGAACACCGTGTGCATGCCCACCCGCAGCGCCGCCGCGACGACCGGCTCGGGCGCGACCGCGAAGCCCACGCGCTGCCCGGCGAGGGCGAAGCTCTTCGAGAAGGAGTAGAGCAGCACCGCGCGCGCGCGCGCCCCCGGGAGCGCGCCGAGCGAGGTGTGCGGGACGCCGTAGGTGACGTCCGCGTAGACCTCGTCGGCGAAGAGCCAGAGGTCGTGGTCCTCGGCGAAGGCGAGCAGCTCCTCGAGGTGGGCCGCCCCGAGCACCTTCCCGTCGGGGTTGTTGGGCGAGACAAAGTACACCGCGCGCGTGCGGCTCGTGCGCGCCGCCTCGAGCCGGGGGCGCAGCGAGAGCGTAGGCTCGGCGTAGAGGTCGACCGGCACCTCCACGCACGCCGCCCCCTGCGCCTCGAAGATGCCCGGCGCGAGCGGCCAGTACGGGGCGAGCAGCAGCACCTCGTCGCCCGGGTCGAGCAGCACGCTCGCGACGCAGTGGAGGGCGTGCGTGCCGCCGGCGCCGACCAACACCTCGCGCGGGCTCACGCCCTCGAGCCCGCGGCGCTCCGCGACGTACGCCGCGAGGCCCTCGCGCAGCGGCGCGAGGCCGGCCGTGGGCCCGTAGCGGTGAACGGCCGGGTCGAGCTCGGCGAGCGCGGCGCTCGCCGCGCGCGGCGGCGCCACGTACGTGTCGCCGATGTGGAACGGCGCGAGGGCCTGCCCCTCGCGGGCCGCTCGGGCGAGGCGCTGCTCGAGCGCCGCGAACACCCCCGGCCGCAGGGCCGAGGCGCGCAGGGCGAGGCGAGGCGCGCTCATCGCTTCTTGGGCGCCGCGAGGCACGGCGCGAAGAAGAGGCTCCCGCTGCCCACGTCGAGGCTCGTGAGCGCGAGGCGCGTGGTGCCGCCCGGGCCCTCGGTCGGGACGTCGCAGCGCTTCGACGTGAGCTCGAGGCGCACGCCCTTGCCGCGCGCGTCGATCGTGCCGGCGAGCTTCGTGCGGGCCTGGCCGAGGAGCAGCGTGCCCTGGGTGACGTCGAGCACGCCCTCGCCCGCGCCGCCGCCCGGCGCGCCCAGCACCGCCGTGAGCTCCGCGTCGAGCGGCGCGCCGCCCGGGCCGATGCGCAGCGCGCTCGCGCCGAGCGTGAGCTTGCCCTCCGCGCGGGGCTTGGCGCCACGCTCGAGGGTCACGTCCCCGGTGAGCTCGAGCCGGGTCTCCTTGGTGGCGAGGCCGCCGAAGAGGGCCTCGGGCACGTGAAGCTCGGCGAGCGTGCGCTTCGGAACTCTGAATGAGATCAAGCGTTTGGACTCACCGTGGGTGTTCATGCCGACCTCGGCGCCGGTGGAGCCGTACGGGTCGAGCCGCAGGGTGTAGGCGCGGTCGTCGAGATCGCGCACGGCCTTGAGCTCGTAGGGGCCGAAGACCTTGTCGTTCGCGTCGTTGGCGACCTTCACGATGCCGGCGACGAGCGCGTAGTGGGTCGTCCAGTTGCTCGCCGCGGTGCCGTCGGCCTCCGCGGTGAACGCGCCGTTCACGTTCTCGAACGAGGCGCGCGTGCCTGGCCCCAGCGGGGCGCCCCACAGCACCTTCGCGTCGCGCACGGTGACCTTCGCGAAGCGGCCGCCTGGGGGCTCGCCGCCCGCGGTGACCTTGGTCTTCAGCCACTGGTCGAAGGCGCGATCGAGGTCCTCGTAGCCACCCTGGAGGCCCACCTCGAGCTTGTCGAGGGTGACCGTGTCGGCGTCGGCGCCGCGCATGCCCAGCACGACGACCGGCGCCTTGAACGTGACGCCGGGGAGGTCCTGCACCGCGCCCTCCACGTCCTCCAGCGTGATGCCCTTCGACGAGAGCGACACGCGCCCGATGGTGAGCGTGACGCCCTTGCTGGCCGCCTGCTTGACGTAGCTGTCGCGCAGCAGGCGGGGCAGAAAGAGCGCGAGCGCGGCCAGGCCGAGCAGCAGGAACGCGAGCGCAAAGAGCCCGCCGCCGATGCGCCGCGGACGCTCGCGGACGGCGTGCACCTCCCCGGTGGCCACGTTGGGCGGCAGCCAGCCCACGTTCGCCATCTGGATGTCGGGCCCGCGGAGCGCGCCAGGCGGCGGCGGCCGCGGCGGGTCCTGCACCGACGGGAGCGTCGCCGGGATGACGCGCGCGGACGGC
>DAORJJ010000298.1:0-8361 GCA_035439005.1 Polyangiaceae bacterium
GACGTCACGGCCTCGCCCCGCCGGGGCTAGAGGCGTGCTCGTGGCGATCGATCGCGGCGAGCGTGGCCCGCGCGAACTCGGCGAAGCTGCCGCGCTCGATCTGCCGGCGCGACTCGGCCATGAGCGCGTTGTAGTAGCTCAGGTTGTGCGCGGCGATGAGGCGGGGCCCGAGGGTCTCCTTGGCCTTCATGAGGTGGTGCAGGTACGCGCGGCTGAACGTGGCGCACGTCGCGCAGGGGCACGCCGCGTCGAGCGGCCGATCGGCGAGCTTGTTCTCCGAGCGCGTGAGGCGCACGCGCCCCGTGGAGGTGAAGGCGGTGCCCTGCGTGGCGAGCTGCGTGGGGATGATGCAGTCGAACATGTCGACGCCGGCGAGCATCGCCACGAGCAGATCGGGCGGCGTGCCCACGCCCATGAGGTAGCGCGGCTTGTCGCGGGGCAAGAGGTCGGCCGCGAGCGCGGTGATGTCCTCGCGCTGCGCCCGCGTGTCGCCCACGGCGAGCCCGCCGATCGCGAAGCCCTCGAACGGGTGGTCGGTGAGGAACGCCGCGGACTCGCGCCGAAGCGCAGGCACCACGCCGCCCTGCACGATCGCGAACAGGGCCTGGTCTTGGTTGGTGCGCGCCGCGAGGCTGCGGAGGGCCCACCTGTGCGTGCGCTCCATCGCCGCGCGCGTCGTGGCCTCGTCGGACGTCGAGTCGACGCACACGTCGAGCACCATCATGATGTCGGAGCCGATCGCCGTCTGCACCTCGATGGCGCGCTCGGGCGAGAGCATGTGCATCTGCTCGTCGGTGTAGCCCTTGAAGCGCGCGCCGCGCTCGGTGACGGTGCGCGCCCCGGGCAGCGAGAAGATCTGGAAGCCGCCCGAGTCGGTCAGCACGGGGCCCGGCCAGCGCATGAACCGGTGGATGCCGCCGAGCGCCCGGAACGCCTCGGGGCCGGGGCGCAGCATGAGGTGGTACGTGTTCCCGAGCACCACCTGCGTGCCGAAGCGCGCGAGCTCCTCGGGCGTGCACCCGGTGACCGTGGCGCGCGTGCCTACGGCCATGAACACGGGCGTCTCCACGGGCCCGTGCGCGGTCATCAGCGTGCCGCGCCGCGCGCGCGAGCCAGGATCGGTGGCGTGGAGGCGGAACGAGCCGGGGCGCGTGAGGGGCGCGGGCGCTGCGGGCGATGCGGCTCCGGCGGCTCCGGCGGCGGACGTCATGCCGCCTTCTACCGCGTCGGGCCTCGCGTGGGCGCGCCAAGGTGGATCTTCGGTTCACCCCCGTGTGGGCCCGCGCGTGGGCGTCCGGCCCGCCGCTCGCGCGATCGGCGCGGATTTGTGGGGTGCGCAGGTGTGGCATCGTGTGTGCAAAAGGGCGAGCATGCCTTCCCCCGCGCGCGCCCTCCGCTTCCTCCCTGCTCTCGTCCTCGTCGCCGGCTCCTTCCTCGCGGCCTGCTCCGCCGAGGTGCCCGGCGAGCCGGAGCTCGGCACCGACGGCGACGGGAACATCTCGGAGGACGAGCTCGTCAGCGAGCGCCAGATCGTGGGCGCGGACATGGCGCAGAAGCACCTCGCCCTCACCTTCGACGACGGCCCCGGCGGGCGCACGGCGGAGCTCGCCGACTACCTCGGCGACCAGGGCATCCCGGCCGCGTTCTTCATCAACGGCAAGAACGTCCCCGGCCGCCAAGGCGTGCTCGACACGGTGATCCGGCGCGGGCACACGCTCGCGAACCACACGCAGAACCACGTGCAGATGACCCGGATCTCCGGCGACACGCTCTTCAAGGCGGTGTCCGACACCGACGCGCACATCCTCTCGGTGCAGCCCGCGGGCCCCTTCCTCCTCCGCGCGCCCTACGGCGCCTGGAACGGCCGCGTCGCCACCGAGCTCAACGGCACCTCGATGAAGAAGTACGTGGGCAGCATCTTCTGGGACGTGGGCGGCACGCTCACGAGCACCGCCGCGGCCGACTGGGACTGCTGGGGCCACGGCATGAGCGTGCAGAGCTGCGCGAACCTCTACCTGCAGGAGATCCGCTCCAAGAAGCGCGGCGTGGTGCTCATGCACGACGTGCACTCGAAGACCGTCGACATGGTCAAGCTCATGGTGCCCACGCTGAAGGCGGAGGGCTACACGTTCGACAAGCTCCAGGACGCGCCCGCCGTGAAGCGCGCGATCGCGAACGTGAGCGCCACGCCCGCCAACCCGCCGAGCGGCGCGGCCGCGACGTGCTTCAGCTCGACCCTCGGCTCGGACCAGCCCGAGAACACGTGCGTGCAGTCCGCGCGCGACAGCAAGTGGTACCGCTGCTCCGCCGGCGAGTGGGTCGCCGCCAGCGCGACCGACGCGAAGTGCACGACCCGCCGCCCGCTCTGAGCGGCGCCTCTGCGCGCCTAGCTCGACCGCAGATAGGCTCATCACGAGCCGGCGTCGCGCGCGCTCTCTGGTAGCGTCTTCGCGATGTCCTGGGTCGTCCCGCTGCTCACCTTGACGCTGATGGAGATCGTCCTCGGCATCGACAACATCGTCTTCCTCTCCATCCTGGTGGGGACGCTGCCGGAGGCGCAGCGGGCGCGGGCGCGCGCCATCGGGCTCGGCCTCGCGCTCGTGGCGCGCGTCGCGCTGCTGCTCGGCATCAAGTGGGTCATGGGCCTCGAGAGCGCCCTGTTCCACTGGTCGACGCTCGGCTTCGTGCCGGCCGGCTGGGTCGAGAACCACCACGTCGACGCGGTGACCGGGCGCGATCTCGTGCTCCTCGGCGGCGGCCTCTTCCTCATCGGCAAGAGCGTGACCGAGATCCACAAGAAGACCATGGGCGGAGACGAGGAGGAGCTCGCGCGCAAGGGGCGCGGGGCCTCGTTCGCCGGGGTCATCGCGCAGATCATCGTGCTCGACCTCGTCTTCTCGCTCGACTCGGTGATCTCGGCGATCGGCATGGCGAAGGAGCTCTGGGTGATGGTGACCGCGATGCTCGTCGCGGTCGCGTTCATGGGCATCTTCGCCGGGAAGGTCTCGCGGTTCGTCGACGAGAACCCGACCTTCAAGATGCTCGCGCTGAGCTTCCTCGTGATGATCGGCGTGCTGCTGTTGGCCGAGGGGGCGGGGACGCCGATGAGCAAGGGCTACGTGTACGCCGCCATGGTGTTCGCGCTCGCCGTGGAGCTGCTCAACATGCGCGCGCGCCGCGTGAAGGACGCCGCGAAGCGCGCGGAGCTCCGCGAGGAGGCCGAGGCCGCCTCGGTCCGTCACAGCGTCGGGTGAGCGGGTGAGCGAGTGAGCGCGCCCGCCCTTGTCCCGCGCGGCGACCCGGGCGACGATGGCGCATGGGGGTGCGACGTGGGTGAGGCCGGCGAGGTGGTGCTCTTCGCGCAGGACGGGCTGCAGCTCTGGCGCGAGCGGCGGCCCGGCTTCACCATCTTTGGCTCGTATGTCGGGCGCGTGCTGCTCACCTCGTCCCGCTTGCTGTTCCTCTCCGCCGGAGACAGCGGCGCGACGCGGCGCCTCCTCGCGGGGGCCGCGCTCGGCCCGATCGGCCTCTTGGTCTTCGGGGAGACCCCCACCGCCGACCTCGACGAGCGCGCGCTCGAGGCGGAGGGGAGCCTCGCGGTCCCGCTCGGCGCGATCACCGCCCACGCCGCGCAGCGTCGCTGCGACTGCACGAACTACGTGGGTGTACAATACATGCAAGGCGACACCGTGGCGTCCTGCGCCTTCATGCCGAAGGACGCGGTGCTCTGGGGCGGCGCCGCGCGGTGGGACACCGAGCTCGCGGCCGCGCGCGCGGCGCTCTCGGGCGCGCCGTACCGGTAGGGCCGCTCGCCGACAGGAAGAAATGTTCGCGGCTCCACGCAACAGCCGCCGCCCGCCCGCCGAGAGGGGAGGAACGAAGGGTGGTGGCTCATGAATGCACGTCTCTCTGCGAACACGAAGGTTCTCCTCTCCATCGGCGCCGTCGCCCTCGGCGCGCTCGCCACCGCCTGCTCCGGCGACGCGGGGCCCGCGCCGTTCGACCCCGCGGGAGGCGCTCCGCTCCAGGCGGCGCTCGAGGCCCGCACCGGCTCCCGCATCGTCACGTTGACCGACCCCTCGAGCGTGAGCCCCCACGGCTTCCTCGCAGCCGAAGCGGGCCATCCCGTCGTCCCGCCGAACGCGACGTCCGACGAGCTCCGGAGCTTTCTGTCGAGCCTCGGCCCCTCGCTCGCGCTCGAGGAGCGAATCGACGCGTTGCCGGTCAAGGGCGAGCTGCGAGGCGCCGGCGGCGTCGTCGTGCGCTTCGGTCAGGTCGTGCCGGGCACGAGCGTGCCTGTCTTCGACGCGTCGGTCGTGCTCGGCGTTCGTGAAGACGGCTCGTTCGCCTTCCTGGAGAACAACACGGCCGCGGGGCTGACTGGCTACGACGTGCGCCCCGTGGTCACCGCCGATGCGGCGAAGGCGCTCGGTCAGTCTCGCGGCGGCGCGGAGGCCTCCGTGCTCGAGGAGCCCGTCCTCGGCGTGGCGCGGCGTGAGCAAGGCCCTGCGCTCGTGTATCGCGTCGACGTGGCCGATCCCGCCGGCTCGCTTCGGGTCGAGATCGACGCGAAGACCGGCGCAATCCTCGCCGAGGGCGAGACCGACCTGCAGGCCGTGGCGCCCCCCGCGGCTGCCTACTATTCGACCGCGAGAGACGCCAAAGGCAACCTGATCGAACCGCGGGCGGCGCCGGAGGCGAAGCTCGAGTGCGAGGCGAGCCAAGGCCGCCTCGTGCGCGAGACGAAGGGTGGCCGCGTGGAGCTCTTCGACAACCGTGGAATGGGCCCGATCGCCGCGACCACCTACGGGGACACGATCCTCGCGGACCTCGACACGAGAGGCAACAAGGGCGAGCCCTTCGCGCCAGGTGTCGCGGTCGACGCCCAGTGGCACCTGGCCCAAGCGGCGAACTTCTTCGGCACTGCGCTGGCCACCCGCTTCGGTCGACCCGATGGGGTCATCCGTGCCTATGTTCACTCGCCGTACCTCACCCGAGGCGCTGGCTTCGCCCCGGGCTTCGGCGCGATCGTGTTCTCCGACGGCAAGTTCGGCCCCCAGAAGCAGGATCCGAAGAGCCCGGCGAAGACCCCGCAAGACTATCCTGCCGCCGTCGCGTACGATATCGTGGCCCACGAGTACGCCCACGGCATGATGCACTACAGCGGCCTCACCTCCCCGACGCAGCCTCCCGCCCTGCCCGCCGACCCGGCCAAAGCGACGCCGAAGCAGCTCGCGGACGAGGCACGCTACATTGAGATGCGGGCCATTCACGAGGGCCTGGCCGACGTCTTCGCGGCCAGCGCAAAGAGCGCGCGAGAGCCCCAGAGGCCCGCGCGGGCCGAGGTGTTCCAGTTCGGGGCCGACGCGCGCCCGATGAAGGCTCTCCCCTTTCGGAATCACCTCCACCCGCGCGACGCCGATCCGGAAGAGCGGAGTCAGCGGCACACTACGGAGCTCCCCGAGGGCCGCAATACCATCGGGAAGGCCTATTATCGCTCGGGGCTCTTGACCCACGCGTGGGCTCTGATGGCGTACGGAAGCGCGAACGACGTGAGCCACATCGGCGTGCAGGCGCCCCTCGGCGTGTCGGCCGCGTTCTACGCGTTCGCCATCGGCTCCATGCTCATCCGAACGCAAGCGCCCACCCTCTCGGACCTCGCCCACGCCACGATCGCGACGCAGCTCACGCCGGCGACACGCACGGCCGCTTCGTGCGCGTGGGCCGCTGTCGGCGTGCTCACGGAGGCCGAGGTGAGGGGTAGCTACGGCGCCGTCTGCGCTCATTTCGACGCATCGGCGTGCGCGCTGCTCCCCGACGGCGCCTACTGCAACGCGAAGATCCCCGGAACGGCCTACCGCTGCCAGAACCATCAGCTCGCGGCCGCGCCCGTCGGCTGCGCGAATGGCGAGTACTGTCAGCGTGTCTCGGGGTCGTTTGCTTCTCCCGCAAAGCTTGTTTCCCGCGACGCCGTCGCGTGTGGAGGTGACCGTGATCCGCTCTAGCAGCCCGTTGATTTACTCCCGTCGACCCGCCGCCGCCGCATCCCGACCGCCGTCGTTGCGATCCTGCGGTGCGTGCTCACCTAGAAAACTAGGCTCCGCGCGCTCCTCGGATCGCGCCTTGGCGGGGCCGGGCGCGGACGACGCCGGGCCTCGGTCCGCAAATCAACAGGCTGCTAGCCGTCGCAGTTTCGCCCGTCGTGCCCTGTCGCTCGCCGTCCTCGCGGCGACCTTTGTCTCCGTGCTCACGAAGAGCCAGCCGGCTCGTGCGGTGGGCCTGTCGGCGGATCCGCGCTCGCCCACGCCGCCGGTCGAAGACCTGATCGTGCTGAGTCGCTTTCCGCACGCCTTCGTGAGCGTCTCGTTCACGAGGGGGCCGGCTGCGGCGGCGCCTCGCGTGTACGTCTTGCCGCGTCCCAGCGGGGTGACCGGCGCGCTGCGCTTCGTGAAGCCTCGGCCGCTCGGCAAGCTCTCCGGGGTGACCGCTCCCTCGGTCCTCACCGTCGAGCCTCACTCGTTTCAGGCTACCGGAGTGCCATGCCTCGACACCGAAAATATCCTCCCCGATCGCATCGTGTCCGCCTATTCGCTCCAAGGCGCGACCTTCGCACACGACGCGACGCCGCCTCCGCCTCAGCCAGTGGTTCGCAAGACCCGGGCCGAGTTGATGTTAGAGGACGTGTTCCCCAGCGTGGCGGCCCCGCGACCGCCTCAGGAGGTTGTCGTCGCGAGCGAGTGCAAAGAAGCCCCCGCAGCGGCGCTCCCCTATCGCGTCGCGAGCGGGGCGGAGCTCGCCGGGGTCGTCCGCAGCCTCGGCGGCGCCCTGCCCGTCTCCTTCGAGCCCGCGCCCACGGACTCGTTCTGGGTGATCGACAACCGTGAGGGCCGCAGCTTGCCAGGGGTGCAGTTCCAAGTCCACGGAGCCTTCACCATGCCGCTCGTCGCCGCCGAGCGCGGGGGCTCGCGCGAGACTCTCTTGATTGCCCTTTCGGACGATCAGCTCTCGGGCGCGACAGGCCCGCTCACGCAAAAGGGAATCGTCTCCGCGTTCCTGCCACGAGAGCTCGAGGGGCTGGAGGCGGGCGGCACCTACGCCCTCCCGGACGGACTCGACCCCTCGAAGTCCGGACGTGCCGTGGCGCTCGTCGCCGAGCCTGCGTTTCGGCGTGGCGCGTCGATCGTGCTCGAGATGTCGGCCCGCGTGCACTCTCCCAACATCGCGAGAGAGGCGTGTGGCGCCGCGGGCCTGAGAGCGCTCGACGCGCTGGCGCCCGGCTTCGTGTACAATACGTTCGTCGTGCGGGCCCGCGTACGGAGCGCGCCCCGCCTGACCTTCGAGAATCGCGTGCCCCCGCGGCGGGGCACGACCGCGATCCTCCACTTCGAGGCCCGGCCCGAGGTCGTCGACGAGAAGAGCTGCTGGCGTGTGAAGCAGTTGGGGATTACGGGGCACACCGTACTCGACTCCACAGATCCCCTCGTGCCCATTCCGAAGGTGTCCCTCCGCAGCCCGCTGGTCGCGGCGCCGCCCCCCCCGCCCACCGCCGCTGCCGGTCGCCCGAACGCCCCTGGCGCTCTCTCGGCCGCCTCTGTCACCCCCGCGTCTCCGCCGCGCGGGGCCGCTGTCGTGCCCGGCCCTCTCCCCGTTCAGCCGTGCGAGCGCGGCTGCTCCGCGAGCGGCTCCACGAGGCTGCCCGCCGAAGCGCGGTGGGGATGGCCCGCGCTGGGGCTCCTCGCGGCCCTCGCCCGGCGACGCGCCGCGCGGCGCACGCCGGGGTGAGTCACCCGCAGCGGGGCGCTCGCGCGCGAGTCACGCGCCGCTCACGCCGCGCGCCTCGGCGCAGCACTGCACGAGCCGAGGGCGCCGCGTGAGGTACCGCGCGTGGAGGGCGCGGCACTCGCGGAGGGCGAGCGAGGAGAGCCTGCGGAGGCCCGCGCGGTGGGCGGGGGCGCTCCCCTCGAGCGCGTCGGCGACCAGGGCACGCAGCACGACGAGGTCGTGCAGGTCGCCGAGCTCGCCCTGCGCGCGCCGCAGCGTCGCGACGAGCGCCGAGCGGCGTGGGCCCTCCGCGAGCTCCAGGGCGTAGCGGAGCTTCTTCGCCGCCACACGGACTCGGTGCAGCGGCTCGGGGGCGAAGCGGTCGCCCGTGCGCGCGATCGCCGTCTCGAGGCGCTTCGCGCGCCCCCGCACCCGCCGCGCGGTGCGCGCCGCCCACGCCCCGTGGCGGCGCCCCTCGCGGGCGCGCTCATCGGCCCGTTCCTGGGTGGCGGCGCGGCGGCGCGCCAATCGGGTTCGAATTTGCAGGTTTTGTCAGCGGCGCAGGCGCCGGCGGCCGGCGGCTGATTCGGGGTCGCGGCG
>DAORJJ010000299.1:0-8310 GCA_035439005.1 Polyangiaceae bacterium
CGGGCCGGGCGCGGACGACGACGGGCCTCGGTCCGTAAATCAACAGGCTGCTAGACGATCTTCTTCAGCCCCGTGGCGAGCGGGCCGAAGTAGAGGGTCTTGTCCCGCATGTCCATGATGCCGCTGAACCTGGAAGTGAGCCCCGCAGGGGCGAGCGCAGGTCTATGCCAAGCGACCGAAGGGAGTGCGGCATGAACATGTTGCCGGGCCGTGCGACCACGAGGTTGCTGAGGGAGTCCCGATCGATGTTCATCCCCGCGGACGAGAAACCTGCTCCGACGATCGCGCGCGCCATGATGCCCTCCCCGTGACGACCCTACCCCGTTGGGCCGAGCCGCCAACACTACGCGCTCGGGCTGGCGCCGTCCAAGCGCACTCGCGGCCTCGTGCGAACCCGCGAAGGGCGCGGCCACCGCCGCCCTGGGGCTCTCCGGTTCGTGCTATCTGCGCGGGATGCCTCGGCTCTCTCCTGTGACCCCCCTCGCCCCCACCCACGTCGACCTCATCGTCCTCGGCTCCGGCCCGGGCGGCGAGGGCGCGTCGATGAAGGCCGCGAAGGCAGGCCTCAGCGTGGCGGTGATCGAGCGCCACCACGACGTGGGCGGCGGCTGCACCCACTGGGGCACCATCCCCTCGAAGGCGCTCCGCCACGCGATCCGCACCGTCGCCGAGTACCGCGCGAACCCGCTGCTCGCCTCCCTCACCGACCACGTGCAGGTCGATCTGCCGGCCATGCTGCGCTCGGCCGACGCCGTCGTGCGCTCGCAGGTGCAGCTCCGTCACGGCTTCTACGAGCGCAACCGCGTGAGCGTCATCCGCGGCACGGCGCGCTTCCTCGACCCGAACACCGTGGAGGTGGAGGCGCCGCACGGCGGCAAGAGCCGCCTCGTGGGGCGGGGCATCATCCTGGCGCCCGGGGCCCGCCCGTACCACCCGCCCGACATCGACTTCTCCCACCCCCGCGTGCGGGACAGCGACACCATCCTTCGGCTCGACTCGAACCCGCAGTCGCTCATCATCTACGGCGCTGGCGTCGTGGGCTGCGAATACGCCTCGATGTTCCGCACCCTGGGGATGAAGGTCACGCTCATCAACACACGCGACAAGCTCCTCTCGTTCCTCGACGACGAGATCGTCGACGCGCTCGCCTATCACCTGCGCGACCAAGGGACCGTGATTCGCCACATGGAGGAGTACGAGAGCGTCGAGGCCCACGACGACTACGTCATCATCCACTTGAAGAGCGGAAAGAGCATCAAGGGCGATATCCTGCTTTGGGCGAACGGCCGCACGGGGAACACGCAGGACATCGGGCTCGAGGCGCTCGGGCTCACGCCCGACTCCCGCGGGCAGCTGGCGGTCGACCAGCAGTTCCGCACCTCCCTGCCGCACGTCTACGCCGTGGGCGACGTGATCGGGCCGCCCGCCCTCGCGAGCGCCGCGTACGACCAGGGGCGCGCCGCGGCCACGCACTTCGCCGAGGGCGGCGGCGACAACCTGTTCGCGAAGGAGATCCCGACAGGCATCTACACGACCCCGGAGATAAGCTCGCTCGGCCGCAACGAGCGGGAGCTCACGCTCGACAAGGTGCCGTACGAGGTCGGGCACGCGCTCTTCCGCAGCCTCGCGCGCGCGCAGATCGTGGGCCAGCCGGTGGGAATGCTGAAGATCTTGTTTCACCGGGAGAGCCGGAAGGTGCTCGGCATTCACTGCTTTGGCTACCAGGCCGCCGAGATCGTGCACATCGGGCAGGCGGTCATGTCGCAGCCCGATCCGCACAACACGCTCGACTACTTCATCACGAACACGTTCAATTACCCCACGATGGCGGAGGCCTATCGCGTCGCCGCGCTGAACGGCATCAACCGCTGCTTCTGAGCGGCGCAGCAGCGCGCGCCGTGCGTCGAGGGGCACACCAAGAGCCTCCCGCGACGACCGACGTTGACGCCCTCGCGCGGGGCGGCCATCGTCGCAGACCGGCCACGTCGAGGGGACATGGCCCCAACGGAGAGGAAGCCCATGAAGAAGTTTCTCGTGCTCTACAAGGCCCCCGCCGCCGCGTTCGAGCAGATGAAGGGCGCGACGCCCGAGCAGCAGAAGGCCGGAATGGACGCGTGGATGGCCTGGGGCAAGAAGGCCGCGAGCGCGATCGTGGACATGGGCGCGCCCCTCGGTAAGAGCCTCCGCGTGACGGCCACCGAGTCGAGCGCCTCGCCCAATGACCTCGGCGGCTACTCGGTGCTCCAGGCCGAGTCGAAGGAGGAGCTCGCGAAGACCCTCGAGGGGCATCCGCACTTCATGATGCCCGGCGGGTTCATCGACGTCGTGGAGATCATGCCCATTCCCGGCATGTGAGCGCCGCGCGGCGCGCGCCCGCGGCGATTTTTTCGGGACGGGCGGCGCGGGTCGGGCACAATGCGCCCATGCGCCGCTCCCACGCCCTCCTCGCCGCTCCGCTCTGCCTCCTCGCGCTCGCCGGATGCGGCAAGAAAGAGAAAGAGAAAGAGAAAGAGAAAGTCGCCGAGCCTGTCGCGACGTCGACGCCGGTGGCGACCCAGGCCGCGGGGTCGGCCGGGGCGACGCAGCCCGGGTCGCCCGCCGCGCCCGTCGCGGTGCCGCCAGGCTCTCCGCCACCCGACGGGAAATACGAGCGGGTCGTCGTCGACGGCGTGACCGTGCCCATGATCAACGTCATGAACGGCGGCAAGGTCGTGCTGGTCGACACCGACGGCACGAAGCCACGATCGTGGGAGGAGCAATACAAGCGCAAGCGTGAGCTCCCCGCGGGCCAGTTCGATCTGCACAAGACGAACACGAACAAGAACGACTCGTTCGAGGACGACGCGATCGACAAAGAGGGGCTCTGGGTGATCGACGCGAAGGGCAACATCACCAAGCACTGACGCACCCCGGCGTGGAGGCCGCGTGTCCGCGCGGCATCCACGCCGTGTGCCGGCGCTCAGAGCGCGAAGCGCTTCGCGAAGGCCACCGCGACGGCGACGTCGCCCGGCTCCGCGCGGCGCCCGTCGCCGAGCCGCGCGACGAGGGCCGAGACAGTGTCGACGACCTCGTAGGGCGTGCCCGGGCACACCACACACTCGAGCGCGTGCGCCTCCGCCTGCGCGGGACCGCTGACCCCGGCGCGAACGAGCTCGTGCTCGACCTCGCGGAACCGCGCGACGAGCGCGGGGAGCGCGTCGTCGGCGCGCACCATGGAGGCGAGCGCGGCGGAGGCCATGCGCACCTCGCGGTGCTGCGGGTTGGCGCGGCTTGGCTGCTGGCGAAGGAGCGACGCGGCGTTGACCGCGCGACGCACCACGTCGGAGGGGGTGCCGTGCGCCGGCATGAGGCGCGCGGCCATTTTGTAGACGAGATCGTCGCCGCCCAGCATGTGCGCGAGGCGCGAGCACAGCTCGCGGAAGCGCGGCACACCGGCCGCCGGCGGGGTGAACGCGAGCAGGCACTTCGCGGCGCCCATGACCACGGGGGTGCTCGGGAACCCGGCCTGCTGGAGCGCGCGGCGGGCCTCGTCGAGCAAGCGCGCGGCCTGCGCGGGGCTGCCGGCCACGCTCGCGTTGCGCGCGCAGGTGACGGCCACGTCGGGCGCCTGGTTCGAGACGCCGAGCCCGGCCTGGTAGGCGGCGAGCGCCTGCGGGACGGGGGCCCCGGTCTTCATGAGGCCGATGACCACCTGCTCGCGGTTCTTGCGGACGTACCCCACGCTGCTCGACAGCGCGTTGATGTCGCCCGCGAAGGCCAGCATCTTCCCCTCGATCTTGTCGAAGGCGCGCAGGAACTCCTCGAGCTCGACCGCCCCGAAGCGCTCGAGCCGGATCTTGAGCTGGCGGCGCACGCGCCAGCCCTTGTGGGTCAAGGCGTACACCTCCGAGCCGAGCGCGGGACAGGCGACCCAGCCCGCGTCCGGGGCGACGTCGCGCGCCTTCCCCATGAGGTCGCGCATGGCCGCGACGCAGCGTGGATCGCCGAGGAGGGCGAGGGCGCGGCGCATCGTCACGCGGCTCTGCTCGCGCTCCGCCAAGACGGCGTTGCTGGTCTTGATGCGGTACCAGTCCTTCTGGAGCTCCTCCTCGGTCTCACGCAGCACCTGCGCGAGGCCTTGCGCGGCGTGGGCGTCGTCCACGCTGCGGCGCGCATACTGCGCGACGACGGGCGCGAGCCACTGGAACGTGGCCACGTCGTCGGGATCGGCCTCGAGGGCGAGGCCGTGTTTCAGGAGCTCCTCGATCTCCTCGGAGGTGACGGACAGCTCGTTCTTCTCGAGGCCGCGCAACAGCGCGACCGCTCGCTCGCAGTTCATGCCTTCCTCCCTTCGGTCGGGCGGCATGGACCTTCGTTCGCCCCTGCGGGGCTCACTTCCGGTTCATGCGACACCTCGCCTGCGGCCCTGGTCGCTTGGCATGGACCTTCGGGGCTCACTTCCGGTTTCATGTCGTTCGCTCCCTCCGCTTCGCGACCAAGGCACGAAGCACGAAAGCCGGCTCTTCGCTCCGCGCGACGACGACCGGCGGTCCCTTGGGCGTCGCGCGCGCGGCCTCGAGGGCCGCGAACACGTGGCGCTCGGCGCGCTCCCTGGAGGGCACGACGCCGTCCCACACGAGCTGCACGCCCGCCGCGCCCTGGGCGCGCAGGTCGGCGACGAGCGCGGGCACGCGGGGCGCCCCGCGCTCGGTCACGCGCACCACGACGAGCGCGCCTTCGACGCCGTCGCGGCCGAGCGCCTCGAGCCTGCGGCGCGTCCTGAGCCGGACCACGCGGACCCCGGCGGTGCCCGTGACCGCCGCGCGGGCCGCGCGCTGGGCCACACGCCTCGCGGTCGCGATGGCGCGCTCGAGGCGCCGCGCCAGCGCGGGGTCGCGCACGGCGACCTCGACGGCCACGCCCTCCGAAGGCGCACGCGGGCGCGACGCGGGGCTCACGAGGCCCTCTTCTCGCGGAAGAAGCAGTTGTTCAAGCACGTGAGCGGGCACGCGTCGATCAGGGCGCGCGTGCGCGCGTACGCCTGGCTGTTCCATAGGGCCTGCACGCTCGTGAGCCGCGCGTCGCCGTGCGACCACGGGAGCCGGTAACACGGCTTGATCTCGCCGCGGTGGTCGACCGCGAGGAACGCCTCGCCGACGCGGCAGGCCACCTGCAGCGCCTCGCGCGACGAGTCGACGAAGTAGCGACGCAGCAGGTCGATGCGCTCGGGGGTCGCGTGGACGAACGCGCCGTGCTCCGCCCGCAGCGCGGCGAGCTCGTCGAAGAGGCTCGCCAGGGCCACCGCGCGGTCGGCGCCCGGCCACAGGTGCGCCATGCGCAAGAGGTCGTCGCGGCGCACGATCGCGCCGTCTCGGAACGAGCCGTGCTGCAGGTTCACGGGCTGGATGTTGATCCCGTCGCAGCCCTCCTCGCGCGCCCGCCGGACGAGCGCGGCGATCTCGTGGACGTTCGCGCGCTGGATGACCGTCGACACGTTCACCCGCAGCTTCGAGCCGGGGCGCGCCGCGCGAGCGCGGGCCATGCGCCGGATGGCCCGCCAGGCGTTCTCGCCGGCCTTGGCCACGCCGGTGATCTCGTCGTGGGTGGCGTCGGTCGCGCCGTGGATGGAGACCGAGACCGAGAGCACCCGCTCGGCGAGCTCCGTCGCGATCTTCTCCGAGATGGGGAAGCCGTTCGTGGTGATGGTGACGAGGTGGCCGAGGGCGTTCGCGTGGCGGATGTGGTCCAGCATCGCGGGGTCGCGGAACGGCTCGCCGGCGCCGGTGAGGGCGACGCGGCGAATGCCCCACGCCGCGGCCTGCTCCACGAGGGCGCGCACCTGCTCCACGGTGATGGTGTGCGGATCGCGCGTGGTCGCGCGGTTGCCGCACATGGTGCACGCGAGCCCGCAGAGGTCGTTGGTCGAGATGTCGAGCGCCGGCGGCGGCAGGAAATAGGGGCGCCCGGTGGTGAGCTCGAGCCTCAGCGCGGGTCCGCCCTCCCGCCGCTCGGCCTCGTCGCGGAGCCGCCGCAAGGTGGGCGCGAGCTCTCCCTCGCGCGCGACGACGGTGCGGTCGTCGGCGAGGTCCTCCGCGGCGAGCACGACCGTGAGCGAGGGCGCAGCGCTCGCGGGCAGCTCGGCGAGCTCGCGCACGGTCCGCGAGAGGAGCCCGAGGTTGCCCGGGTCGACGTGCCAGCGCAGCAGCGGAGGCCCCTCGGCGGCGCCAAGGGTGGCGCGCACGGCCGCGAGCGCGGCGCCCGGCGCTTCCGGTGTGCCTCGGGCGAACAGCTCGAACGGGCGGGCCTCGGTGGGTGCGGCGGTCGTCATGAGGGGTCGACCGCCTCCACGGCCGCGAGCAGATCGTGGGTGCCGCCGCGGCACGTGCCGCAGACGGGCATGCCGGCGCGCCCCGCGAGCATGGCCTCGCGAAAGCGGCGGTAGCGCTCGCCGCGCCAGACGGAGAGAAAAGGTGTGTCGAAGACGTTCCCCATGACGAACTCGGGCCCCATGTCGGGTCGTAAATAGCAGCACGGCGTGACCGATCCGTCGACGTTCACGACCGTGTGGTCCCACGCCATCGTGCAGAACGCGTGGCGGGTGTTGGGCGTGATCCCGTCGGCCGCGTAGCGCGAGAGCAGCCGCGTCGCCGGCACGAGCCCGCGGGAGGCCTCGTCGTCGGCGCCCACGGTCTTCACGCGCAGGGCGTCGACCCCCCACTCGCGCGCGAGGCGACGCATCTCGGGCAGCTCGTGCTCGTTGTGGCGCATGGCGATGAACTGCAGCTCGATGCGCGGCTTCGCGAGCCCGAGGCGCTTCTTCTCGGCGCAGAGCCACGCGACCGCGCGAGCGACCCGGTCGAACTCGCCGTCGCGCCGGAAGGTCTGGTAGGTCGCTTGGCTCGCGCCGTCGACGCTCAAGATGAGCACGTCGAGCCCGGAGCGCAGCAGCGCCTCGCCCCGCGCGCCGTCGAGGAAGTGCACGTTCGACGAGACCTTGACGACGCGCACGCCCGCCGCCTTCGCCTGGGCGATCATGCCGGGCAGCTCCCGATTCAGGAGGGGTTCTCCGTAGTTCCAGAGGGCCAGGTTGCGGAGGCGCGGCGCGAGCTGGTCGAGGACGCCGCCGAACGCGCGGAGGGTCATCTGCGGGAGCGGCTTGATCTTGCCCGTGCCGGTGGGGCACGTCGGGCACCCGAGGTTGCACAGGTTGGTCGGCTCGATCATGCCGGTCTCGGGCCCGCCGGCGGGGACGGTCGAGAGGTAGCGCATGAGCTCCGGCGGCGGCACGACCGTGGCGCCTCGCTCGCTGAAGAAGCGCCGCAGCGCGTGGGCCTCGGGCACGGCGCTCACGGTGAGCGCGTCGCTGGCGCGGGCCTCGGGCGTGAGGAAGAGCCGCGCCACGCGGACACGCGCGAGCGACGCGTCGGGCAGGGCGCGGAGCGACGCGAGGAGGCCCGCGGAGCCGAGAAAGGGGACGCCGTGCGCGACCTCGACCGCGTCGACCAGCGGCAGCGCGTACGCCTGGAAATCGGCCTCGACGAAGCGCCGCAGCTTCACCTCGACGGTGGGGCGGTGGCCGAGCGACGCGCACTCCGCCAGGACCTCGGGCAGCAAGCGATCGCCCTCGCCGGTGGCGCGCAGGCGTACGCCGCGGTCGCGCGCCACGGCGCTCTGAAAGGCCTCGAGGCGCGTCGCGCGCTCTCTCCCCATCGCGCCGACGCGCGCGCGCGCGGCGAGGGCGAGGCCCGCGCCCGAGGGTGAGCCCGTGGTGCGGAGCGGGGCGGCGCAAGCGGCGGTCCACACCTCGAGGAAACGCTGGCACGCGGCCGCTTCGGAGAACGACGCCACCGCGCGCGATCGGGAGCGCTCCGAGAGCGCCGCGGCCAGCCCGGGCTCGCCGAGCACCCGCGCGATCGCGAGCGCCGCGGCGGCGGCGTCGCCGGGCGGGACGAGGAGCCCGGTGCGCCCGTCGTCGACGGCCTCGGGGATGCCGCCGCTGCGCGAGGCCACCTGCGGGACGCCGCTGGCCGCCGCCTCGAGCAAGGCCACGCCAAAGCCCTCCACGTCGCGCGGGGCGGGCGCGTCGGCGAGGAGGGCGAACACGTCGGCGAGGCGGTAGAGCGCGGGCAGGTCCTCCTCCGGCACGCGGCCCGCGGCGACCACGCGCGACGCGACGCCGAGCTCGGCGGCGAGCGCGCCCAGCTCGGCCTGCAGCGCGTCGCTCGCGCCCGTGTAGACGAACCGGAGCCGCGGGCGCTCCCGCGCGAGGAGCGCGAGGGCGCGCACGACGGTCGCGTGGCCCTTGCGCGGCGCGAGGCGCGCGACGGTGAG
>DAORJJ010000300.1:0-8297 GCA_035439005.1 Polyangiaceae bacterium
TCCTCGAAAAGATGCGGCGCTTCGGGCTCCGAACGCAGCAGGTGCACCCGTGATCCGAATTTTGATAGGAACCGCCGATCCAGGGGACTAGGCTCCCGAGGCGAAGGGCGCTACGGCGCCGCTGCCCACACGGACACGGCCTCCCCGTGGGCGTCGAAGGCGCAGTGGGCGGCGCCCGGGAGGACCTTCTCGCTCACGTCGAGCCCCTTGTCGCGGAGCGCGCGCACCGCGCCCTCGATGTCCTTCTTCAGGAAGTCCTGGTCGCCGTAGGTGAACCCAAAGCGGCTCCGCCGGGGCGTCGACGACGTGTCCCACGCGAACGGGCGCGCGGTCGCCTCGCCGCCGCACATCAGCGCGAAGACGCCCGGGTGGCGCCCGCCCTCGAGCGGCAGCCACTGCTCGGTGAGGAAGATCGAGCCGCCCGACGAGCCGTAATAATACGTCTTGTCGGCGCGCAGGTCGTAGGCCCGGCCGAGCGCCTCGAGGGCGCCCGCGAGGGCCTTCGCGTTGTCGGCGGCGCGATCGGGATCGGACGCCGCGGCCGCGCAGTCGTGCGAGGGGGTCTGCCACCAGGAGCAGCCGTTGGGCGCCAGCACCGAGACGCCGAGCGCGTGGGCCGTATCGAGCCAGGGCGCCATCGTCTTCAGCGCGCTCCCGCTCTTGTGGGCGCCCGCGCCGTCGCCGTGGAGGTACAGCGCCAGCACCAGCGGCCCCGCGCCTCCCGCGGGCTCCACCACCTTGAGTTCGGTGGACCCGACCTTGATCACACACACCGTGTGACCGTCGCCGAGCGGGTCTCGGCGGGCGCACGCGAGCCCGCCTACGCCGCCCGAGGAGGGCGGCGCGGCGTTCCCTCCGGAGTCCGCTTGGACGTCCTCAGCCGGCGCATCCACGGCGGCGTCGGGGGCGCCCGCGTCGAGCGGCGCCTCCCCCGCCGAGCACGCGAGCGCTGCGAGGGCGACGGACGCGGGGGACAGGAGAGCGGTGGGCCACGCGCGTCGGACCATCGGGCCTGTCTAGCACCGGCCACGGGCGGCGACCACGGCCCGCCAGTGGACGCGGTCAGCGCGCAGCGCGGGTGGCGCGGCCGACGACGGAGGGCTCGAGCTTCCCCGCGACGAGATCGAAGAGGACCCGTGCCGTCGGCGTCGGGCGCTCGGCGAGCATGTCGAGATCCGCCGGGCGCACGCTCTGGAACAAGAGCTCCACCTCGACGGTCACCTCGCCCGACACGCCCGCGAGCACGTAGTGCACGGTGTCGGCGCTGCCGAAATCGCCGTCGCGCTCGGCGCCGTACGACACCGTGATGGGCCCGTCGGGGTGGGTCGACGACGCCCCGAGCGGCGGGAGTCGGTTGTCTTTCAGGTAGCGGGTGGCCTCGAGAGGCCTGTGCACCACCCTCCCGGACTCGTCGCCCAGCACGGCCTCGTACACCACCACGTCGCGCTCGCTGGTCACCACGTCGCGGTGCGGGAGGAACGCCGACTTCGTGTCGAGCACGCGCCCGCCGCGGTCGACGAGGCGGCCGAAGCCGTCGCTGCGCCCCGACTCCCACACCACGCCCGCGGGACCGGACACCTTGAGGTGCAGCCACGCCCGACGAGAGGGGTACCCCGTCGGGAACTTGTGGCCGGTCTTGTTCTCGACGCGGACGTCGACCTCCAGGCCCTTCGCGCCCGCGCGGACGTCGGCGAGCGTGACCGTGGCCGCGGCCGCGAGGTTCTTGCGCGTCCGCTCGGCCTGGTCCTCGAACGCGGCCGGCGGCGGGGACGCGCCCGACCAGCCGCGGTCGTCGGCGAACGCGCGCAGCATCGTCACGTTCCCGCCGAGGAACATGTGCCGCCCGAGCGGCTTGCGCGGCGCGAGGCCCGACGCCGGGAGCTTGGAGAGCACGGCCTCGAACGGCGCGCCGTCGTCGTCGCCGGCGGGCACGTGGCACGCCTGGCAGGTGGCGCCTCGATCGCCGGGCGCCGAGTAGATCGAGTTTCGCCACTCGAGGTACGTGACCTGCTCCGGCAGCTTCGGGCCGATCGGCTTGCCCGCCGCGTCGTACGCCCGCGTGAAGACCGTGTGGCACGAGGCGCACGCGTCGGACGACGACAGGTGCCCCGAGTACGTCGGCGTGTAGTTCACGAACGTTCGCATCGGCGTCGTGACCGGATCGCGGTGAGGCCCGTAGATCTCGCGCGCCTCCCCGACCGTGAACGCGCCGCCAAAGGTCGCGTCGGGCCCGCGGGCCTCGCTCTTCAGCTGGTGGCAGAGCGCGCAGGTCACGCCCTCGCGCCCCGCGTGCAGCTCCTTGCTGATCCCCGAGAAGATCCCAGGCAGCGTCACCGTCTCGCCGCCCACGCCGAGCTCCACCGCGGCCGCCGGCGCGTGGCACCGCGTGCAGGCGCCGTCGATGAGGCCTTCGGCCCCTGGGCGCGCGGTCCGCTCTTCGTCGACCACGGCCAGGTAGAACGGATCGCGCGCCGCCATGGCCATCATGGACGGCCTCCACATGGTCACGGGCGACACGTCGCGGCCCTTCCCGTCGCGCAGCACGCTCGCCCCGTCGCCGACGGTGTGGCACTGCGCGCAGGCGTCGCTCGTGTGGAAGCTGTCGGTGATCGCGGGGACCGCTTTCGGCAGCGGAGCGCGACGCTCGCCCTGCAGCGACGCCCACGACGGCGGTCCGTCCGGCGGCGCCGCGCTCGCCTGCGGCGGGGGCGCTGGGGCTGGCGGGTCGACGGAGGCGCATGACGCGACGCCCGCGCACGCGAGCGCGACCCCACCCAAGAGCGCCGCGCGCGCACGGCGTGCGCGCTCACGCAGCGCGTGCGCCCTCGCGCCGCGCGAACACCGAGGCCAGCCCAGCATCCCCGGGGAGTATGCATCCCTCGGGCCACCGCACGGCGCGCCGCTACGTCACGTGGAGCTCGCGGCTCGGGGGCTTCGCGCCGACGTGCAGGGTGGCCACAAGGAGGGTTGCCCCGGCCGGCGTGCGGACCTCGGGCGGCAGCACGAGCCGCGGCCCGTCGCGCTGGACCACCAACAGCGCGCCGCGGCGCGTCCCCGCCACGCGTCCGGCCCGCGTGAGCGCCTCGCACGCGTCCGCGAGCGCCGCGCGCGCCTTCGCCGCGGTGGGCCGGGCCACGTGCCGCACCTCCACGAGGAGCACCGAGGGCCCCTCCGGCGTGACGGCGGCCGCGATCCCGCCGTCGAAGAAGTGCTCGGCGAGGCGCTCCGCGAGCTCACGCTCGGCGGCGCGACCCAGGGCCCGACTACCCACGGCCGCGAGGTCCTTCGCGAGGCGCCTCGCGTGGAAGCGCGCCATCTTCTCGGCGAAGTGGAGCAGCCTCCCCCGACCCGCGCGCGCGCGCCCGAGGGCGAGCACGAGCTCCTCGCGAAGGAGCTCGGCGTCCCGCCGCGCCTGGAAGAGCACCTCCGTCCCGGGCCCGCCGGTGAGCATCCGCCGCTTGGTGGGCTCGTGGAGCACCTCGGCCAGCTCCTCGCGGGCGCGGGCGAGCGCCATCGCGGGCGTGTCGCGCTCCGAGCGAGCCGCCCGAGGGTTCAAGCAGCCGGTCGCCCAGCGAAGCCGCGCGAGGGCCGCGCCCGGGAGCGTGACGCCGAACGTGCGGTAGGTTCGGAAGGCCTCCTCGTGGCGCTCACGGAGGGTCGTCAGGTGCTCCTCGAGGTTGAGGAGCGCGGCGCGCTCCGCCACGTCGGCGGCGCGTTCCCGGCTCGCGGTCACCCAGAAGCGCAGCTTCGACAGCCGGTGGCGGGAGGAGGCGCGGTCCCACCTCGGCTCCTCGTTCGCGGGGAAGTCGAGGTGCTCGAGCGGCACGAGCGACCGAGGGAACGCGTCCAGCGCCTCGCGGTCGAACCCCTCGGCCCGCGTGCGCGTAGAAGCGCGCGCTGTGGATCTGCCACAGGCGCGCGAGCTCGGCCATGGCGTCGCGCTCGTGCTCGGCGTAGCGCCGCACCGCCGCGGCGACCTCGTCGTCGAACTCGGACACGATCGCCGCGAGGGTGGGCTCCGCGTCGAGCAGCCCGAGGATGCGCGAGATCGCCATGAGCAGACGGTCGGCGTCGCGGCTCGAGAGGAACGCGAACTGCCGATCGACGAGCTCGACGAGGAACGGCGCGCCGGCCGCGAGCGTCACGCGGCGCGCCTGGGCGTCGGGGCCGGCCTCGCGCGGCTCGGTCGGGGACGGGTCAGTGGCCTTCACGGAGCCCAAGTTTCGGGGTCGGTCGCGCCCGAGTAAAGCGAATCCTGAGAATACCGGGGCGGCCACGCCGTCCATGTCCGGCAGCCGGGGCGATTTTTCGCGCTCGGGAGGGAACTTTCGAGCGGGCAAGGCGTAACAGCCTAAACCCGAAGGAGCCACGAGATGACCGCACGCGACAAGATCGAGAAGCTCACGAACAGCTGGTACGGATTCGCCCTCTTGTCGGCCCTCTGGTCGCTCTTCCAGAATGGGATCGGGATGTTCTCGCTCGTGGGCGGCGCCGTCTCGCTCGCGTTCTCGCTCGCGCTCACCTACTTCATCGGCAAGCGCCTCCTCGCGCGCTCGTCCCTCACCCGGTCGTTCCTGCTCGTGGTGTCGGTGCTGTCGATGCTGCTCGGCACCTTCTGGGTGTACCGCACCGGCGTCGCGTTCTTCCACACCTGGTCGTTCGGCTTGCTGCTCCACATCGCGTTCGCGCTCATGTCGCTGCGCATGAACTTCAAATCCGTCCGGGTGCTCACCGACGACTCGGTCGCGGCGTACTGCCGCTGAGACTCGGCCACGCGCACGTCACGCCCTGCCCCGGTCCGCCGAGGCAGGGCGTCGTCGTGGGTGGATCCAGTGACACTGGATCGTGGACAACCCGCCTCCCCGTCGGTGCGACACATAACCACACGCAATTTCGTCGGAAAAAGTCGCCCACTCGCGAGACCGCGAGCTCGGCACGCGCGGTGCAAAGGGGGAGTCCATGGCGCGCTCCCCACTCCACACGGGCCTCCTCACTTTCGCTGCCGCGTGCGCGCTCGCGCTCGGCTCCCTCGGCTGCAGCGCGGAGGCGCAGGGCGAGGCGGACGACGCCGATCAAGAGGGCTCCGAGACCGTCTCCGAGGAGGCGCTGCGGCTCGGGAACGCGAACCGGCAAGGCTTCAAGGAGCCCGTGTACTCGGCGAGCGAGAAGGCGGCCGTGCTCGCGCGGTACGCGCACGTCGACCGCGGCAACGTCGTCTCGGGCGTGCTGCTCGACAACGCGCTCCAGTACTACCACTTCAACCTGCAGCGCCTCCGCAACCCGCGGTACCTCACGATCATCGACTTCTCGCTGCACTCGAGCAAGCGACGCCTGTTCCTGATCGACATGCAGACGGGCCGCGTGGAGCCCCACGTCGTGGCGCACGGCAGCGGGAGCGATCCCGAGAACGACGGCGTCCCGTCCGGCTTCAGCAACCGCGAGGGCTCGAACGCGTCTTCGATCGGCTACTACGTCACGGCCGAGACCTACTCGGGCAAGTGGGGCAACTCCCTGCGGCTCGACGGGCTCTCCTCCACGAACTCGAACGTGCGGGCGCGCGCGGTGGTGATGCACGGCGCCTCCTACGTCGACGACGGGCGCTCGCTGCAGGGGCGCTCGTGGGGCTGCCCAGCGCTGCCCATGGACGAGAAAGACGCCGTGATCGCCAAAGTGAAGGGCGGCAGCCTGCTCTACGCCGACCTGCCCAACCGCCGCTGAGTTTGCCGGCGGCCAGGGGGCCTTGGCGGGTATACCTGGCGAGATGACCCACGGGCGCAGCACCCGCGCCACGTTCCTCGCGGTCGCGGCCGCGGGGGCGCTCGCCGCCGGCCTTGCCTTCGTGTGGCCTGCGTGGGTCGCGTGCGGCGCGTGGCCCGCGCCGCTCGACGACGTGTACATCCACGCCAACTTCGCGCGCGCGACCGCGAGCGGACACCCCTTCGAGTGGATCGCGGGGCAGGGCTACTCGTCCGGCGAGACCGCGCCCCTCTATCCGTTCTTGCTCGCGCCCGCGTTCTGGCTCGGCCTGCGCGGGGAGGCCGTGGTCGCGTTCGCCTTCGGGCTCGCGATCGCCGCGCTCGCCACGGCCTGCCTCGAGCTCCGCGGCCTGCAACGACAGGGCGGCGCGCTCGCGCTCGCTGGGGGGCTCACGTGGGTTTCGGTGGGCGCCCTCGCGTTCACGTGGTTCTCCGGCATGGAAGCGGCGGCGTTCTTCGCGGCCACCGTCGCCTCGCTCGGCTCGGCGGAGGCCGCGCGCTCCGCCCCTCGCGGGCGGTCACGGGCCGCGAGCCGCGCAGGCCTGTGGGGCGCGGCGATGGTCGCGCTCCGACCCGAGGGGCTGCTGCTCGTCGGGCTCTTCGCGCTCCTGGCGGCCCGGGGCGCGAGGTCTCGATCCCCGTGGCCGCCGCTGCTGCGCGTGGCGCTCCCCGCGGCGCTCGTGCAGGCCGCGGTGCTGCTCGCGAACCGCGCGCTCACCGGGGACTTCGCGTCGGCCGGGGCGCGGCTCAAGCTCCTCGCGTCGAACCCGTACCTCGACGACGTGGCGCGCACGAAGGAGGTGGTGATGAACCTCCTGTCGTTCAAGTGGAAGGTGCTCGACACCGACCTCGGACCCTACGCGCTCTCGCTGCTCGCCGCGCTGGTGCTGCTCGGCGTGGTGCGGCGGCGCACGCGCCACCCGACGCTCGCCTGCGTCGTCGGCGCCCTCGGGTTCTCGCTCCTCGTGTCGCTCAACGGCGCGGCGCGCTACCAGGGCTTCCGCTACTACGCCCCGGCGCTCGGGCTCGCCCTCATCGCCGGAGCCCTTGGCGCCGCGGAGCTCGCGAGGCTCGCGCGGAGCCGGGGGATCGGCGTCGCGAGCCTCGTCGCGCTCGCGCTCCTCACCGGCGCGCGGACCGGCCCGGCGCGGCGCTTCTTCGCGCAGGCCTCGGAGAACGTGCACCTCCAGCAGGTGGCCATGGGCAAGCAGCTCGCCCGGGAGCTCCCGGCCGACGCGATCGTGCTCGTGGGCGACGCCGGCGCCATCCCGTTCTTCTCGGGGCGCCGGAGCGTGGACGCGCTCGGGCTCGGTGGATACGCGCGGCTGCCGTTCGTGCGCGCCGCCGTGCTGGGCGAGGGCGCGATGCTCGAGCAGCTGGAGCGCCTGCCGCCCGCCGACCGGCCCACCCACTTCGCCCTGTACCCGACCTGGTTTCCGCTCGCCACGGGGCTCTTCGGGCGCGAGCTCGCCCACGTAACCATCGAGAACAACGTCATTTGTGGCAGCCCGACGAAGGTCCTCTACGCCGCCGACTACGCGCCCTTCGGCGGGGGCGACGACCGCGATCTCGGATGGCCGCCCGTGACGCTGAGGGCGCCGATCGACAGCCTCGACGTGGCGGACGTGGTGAGCGAAGAGGCGCACGCGCTCGTCGCCCCGACGCCCAACGGGGGCTACGTGGGCGCCCGCGTCGCGCGGCTCACGGGCCCCGGGTTGCCCCCCGCGGCGCGGCGCTTCGACGCGGGGCGGACGCTCGCCCCGGGGCGCGTGTTGTCGTTCGTCGCGCGGGGGCTCGGCGCGCCCGACGCCCGCGAGCTCGTCGTGCGCGGCGACGCCGACGGCCTCGATCTCCACGTGAGCGCTCCGGGGGGCGAGTGCGAGCTCCGCGCCGAGCGCCGCGCCGGCGAGTTCACACACGCGTCGTGCGACGGCCTGCGCGTCGGGGACGGGGACACGGTCTCGCTGACCGCGCGAGGGCGCGAGGCGCGCGTCTACCACGTGTGGCTCGCGGGCGAGCGGCCGCAGCGCCGCTAGAAGGCCTGCGTCGCGAAGCGGAACAAGAGCGCGCGCGGCTGGGGGCCGTCGGCGTCGAGCACGATCGCGCCGTCGGTCTTGCCGTCGTTGCGGTGGATGAGGTGCGTCGACGCGCCCCCGGACGTGCTCGAGTAGACGCTCACCTTGCCGTCGAGCGGCATCGCGGCCGCCAGCTTCGCCGAGAGCTCGGTCAGGGCGAAGGGCGTGAAGTCGGCGCTCTTCACGCCCAAGGTCGCGACGTAGTCGAGGGACACCCCCGTGTGCCAGCCCTCGGCCCACGCGGGCGCCGGCAGCTTGATGGGCACCTCGAGCAGGCTCACCCGCACGTCCGCGCCGGCGCGATCGGACTGGACGTTCACCACCATGCGGTAGACGGCCCCGAGCATTCTCACCTGGACGATGACGTGGTCGTTGTTCGGGAGCGCGCACTGCGTGTCCTTCGGCTGGACGATGGCCTCCACCGTGCCGTCGACTCGGCCGAAGCCGGCGGTGAGCGCGTTGCCGA
>DAORJJ010000301.1:0-8263 GCA_035439005.1 Polyangiaceae bacterium
AGGGTCGCCATCGGCGCGCTACGCGCGACCCGCCGCGCCGGATCGCGACAAGCGTCACGCGGCGCGCCTCGGGCGGATTTGGTGGAGCCCGCGTCCCCGGGCCGATACGCTCCGCGCGGAGGTTCGAGCTTGCAGACCGCCCCGACGACCAGCCCCATCGACAACTGGCGTGACTTCTGGAGCGCCCCGCTCGCGCACGAGTTCCAGACCGAAGACAGCTGGAAGCTCAACGCCGAGCTCTTCGTGGAGCGCTCGCACGCCATCCTCGGCTACCGCCCGGACGACGTGGTGCTCGACGTGGGCAGCGGCCCCGGCGCCACCGCGGAGCTGCTCCGCCGGCGGGTCGCGGAGGTCCACTGCGCCGAGGTCTCGCGCACGTTCGTGGAGGCCGCGCGCGCGCGCTTCCTGGACGCGCCGAACGTGGTGCTCCACGAGCTCGGTGAAGACTACACGGATCTCTCGTTCCTCGCGCCGCGCCGCTTCTCGCTCGTGCTCTGCAACAACGTCGTGCAGTACTACCGCAGCGTCGAGGAGGTGGAGCGCCTCATCCTGGCGGTGAAGGCGATCGCCGCGCCCGGCGCCCGCTTGCTCATCGGGGAGATCTTGACCGACTCGGGCGTCGCGGTGCGCTACTTCCGCGACAGCCTCCGCGCGGCGCGGCGGGAGCGCTACCTCGGCCTCTTGGTGTCGGGCTTCCTCCAGCTCGCGAAGATTCGGTACATGAAGTACCGCAACGCGTTCCGCACGCTCGAGCTGCCGGTGAGCGCCCTCGAGGGCATCATCCGGCGCCTCGGCCTCCGCGCCGAGATCCTCGACACGCAGCTCTCCTTCTTCCCCCACCGCGTGCACCTGCTCGTGCACTTCTGAGCTCCGCGCGCGGAGCGCGAGCGACCGAGGCTCAGACCGGCAGCGGCGGCACGGCGAAGCGCTGGCGCAGCTCGGCGAGCGGGACCTCGAGGTCGGCGCGGAAGTCCCAGTCGCGCGACAGGTCGCAGCTCACCCGCGCCCCACGGCGGTGGTGCGCGAGGTAGCTCCGAGGATCGATCTGACCCGCGATGCCCTTCGAGAACGGCGAGATGCGCAGGCCCACCTGGAACTGCAGCACCGAGGTGAACACCCAGAAGAAGGGGTCCTCCTTGCGGAAACCGGCCATGAACGCGACGACCTCCGCTTCGCCCGCCGGCGTGACCGGGTACCCGCCCACGACGTGGATCATGTCGTGCCACACGCCGCGCTCCCCCACGGGGCCCTCACCCGGGAAGCCGAGCTCGTTCTGCGTGATGAAGCGCCAGTACTCGCGCCCGAGCGTGCCCTCCGGGAGCCTCCCCAAGTCGTTGTATTTACGTACGATATCGGCGCTCTTGCCGAGCCCCACGATGGGCCCGAACGTGCGCAGCACGCCCGTCAGCCCCTCCTCGCGGACGGTGGCGAGCAGCTCGCTCGCGGGGTAGCCCTTGCGGGTGAGGTCGAGCCACATGAAGGCGTGACGGCCGCGCGCGAGCGCCTCGAGGTTCGCGACCCGAGGCTCGCTCACGCCGAGCCGCGCGGCGAACGACGACACGAGCGCGGCCTCTTCGGGCGAGCCGGCGCCGTCCATGATCGCCATGAGCAACATCGCCTGCAGGACCCGCTCGCGCTCACCCGCGTCGAGCGCCGCGAGCGCGTCGTCGGTGAGGTGGTCGGGCGGGAACGCCTCCAGCGGCTCGACGAGCGAGAGCGCGTCGCGCGCGGCCTCGAGCAGGGCTCGCTCCTTGGGGGACTCTTCCCCATCGGCGAGCGCGACGGCCCTCATGGCGGCCAGCAAGAGCGGAGCGTTGGCGGGGCGGACGTCGAACAGCGGCATGGGGTGAGGCCTCGGCGAGCGCGCCACCGGGGACGCGGCGCTCGCGTCGTGGCATGCTCTCCCCCCATGATGACGCGTCGCTCGCGCACGAGGGTCGGAATCGTTCTCACGGCGGCCACGAGCGCGCTCGCGCTCGCGGGCGTCCTCGCAGCCTGCAAGGGGGACGAGGCGCCCACGCCGACCGCGCCGACCGCCACCGCCACAGGCGCGCCGACCGCCACCGCCACAGGCGCGCCGACGGGCACGACGCCCTCGCCCCCCGACGCCTCCCCGCCCGACGCCTCGTCGCCCGTCGACGCCGGGGGCGACACCTCGTTCCCCGATCCGCTCGCGGGGGTCGGCGCGGCCACGCTCGTGAAGGGCGGCTTCACCTTCCTCGAGGGGCCGCAGTGGCTGCCGGCGGAGGGCAAGCTCGTGTTCAGCGACGTGCAGGGAAACCGCATGCTCCAGCTCGTGCCGCCCTCGACCGAGCCGACCGACTTCCGGAACCCCAGCGCGGGCGCGAACGGCAACGCGATCGATCGCGCCGGCGCGCTGTACACGTGCGAGCACACCGGCAAGCGGGTCGCGCGGCTGCCGAAGGGCGGCGCGCTCACGACGCTGGTGGACACCTTCGGGGGCGCCCCGCTGAACTCGCCGAACGACCTCATCGTCCGGTCGGACGGCACCCTCTACTTTACCGACCCGAACTACGCCGGCAACACGCAGCCCGCGCAGAACGTGTTCCGGCTGCCGCCGGGCGGCGCGCTGACGTCGATCGACACGCTCGACAAGCCGAACGGCGTCGCGCTCTCGCCCGACGAGCGGACCCTCTACGTGGCCGTGGCCAGCGCCAAGACCGTGCGCAAGTACGCCGTGCGCGCGGACGGCTCGGTCGGCCCGGGCGCGACCTTCGTCACCACGCAGGGCAACAGCCCCGACGGCATCGCCGTCGACGACGCGGGCAACCTCTACACGTCCACCTCCGCCGGCGTCGAGGTGTGGCGCCCCGACGGCGGCCGGATCGGCGCCATCAGCGTGGCGCAGCAGCCGGCGAACATCGCGTTCGGCGGCGCCGATCGCCGTACGCTCTACATCACCGCGCGCACGGGGCTCTACTCGGTGCGCGTGAACGTGCCAGGGCCCCCGTAGAGAGCCCCGCTACCTCGCGGGCCGGCCCGCATCACTGCGCGCGTGCTGGTGCCTCTTGGAGGTGCGGGCGGTACGGCATGCGGGCGCCGCGCGCAAGGCCTCGCGGCGGCTACAGTTCTGGCCCGTGCGCGACCTACCCCGGGGACGCCCGATCGCGTAGCCTTGAACCCTCGGATGCTCAGCCGAGCGGAGTACGATCCATGTTCAAATGCGCCATCGGTCACAGCCACGAGATCGAGACCGCCGACGCGGTCGAGGCCGCGCTGCGGGCTTGCGAAGAACGACTGGCAGGCGCTCCCGCGAAGGCGGCGCTCATCTTCTGCGGCATCGACTACGACCACGCCCTCGTGGTCCGCACCGTGACGGAGCGGTACCCCGGCATCGCGCTCGTGGGGTGCACTACGGATGGAGAGCTGTCGACGGACCTCGCGTTCACCCACGAATCGGTGCTGATCGCGATGTTCGCGTCGGACACGGCCACGTTCCGTTCGGGCGTCGGACACGCGATCTCGAGCGCCCCGGCGGACGCCGCCGCTGCTGCCGTCGCCGCGGCCGCGCTCGGGGACGAGCGGCCGTCCCTCGTATTTCTCGTCTCCGACGGGCTGACCGGCAGCGGTGACGCCGTCGTGAAAGGCCTCCAGGCCGCGCTCGGCGCAGACGTCCCCATCGTGGGCGGCGCGGCGGGCGACAAGCGCCGTATCAAGGCGACCTACCAGCTCCACGCGGGCGGCGTCTCGCAAGACAGCGCCGCGGTGCTCGCGGTGTACGGGCCGATCCACGCCTCGACGGGCGTGGAGAGCGGGTGGGAGCCCCTGGGCAAGCGGGTCGTGGTCACGAAGTCTTCTGGCAACGTCGTTCAGGAGATCGACGGCAAGCCCGCCATCGAGTTCTATCGCCACTACATGGGCGACTACGCACGAGGCGCGACGATGCCCGCGTACCCGCTGGGCATCTGGCCCCCGAAGGGCGAGCCGTTCTACGTGCGATCGCCGATCTTCATCGATGACAAGACCGGCGCCGTCATCTTCTCCGGGGAGGTCCTCGAGGGCGGCGAAGTGCAGATGATGCAGGTCGACCGCCCCAACATCGTCAAGGGCGCCCGGGCCTCGATCGCGGCAGCCCTCAGCGACTTCCCCGGGGGTACGCCGGCGGTGGTCTTCGTGGTGAGCTGCACGACTCGCAACGAGATGTTGGGTACGCAGGTCGCCGAGGAGCACAGGATCATCCAAGAGCGCGCGGGCGAGGTGCCGGTCTTCGGCTTCTACGCCTACGGCGAGTACGCCCCCGTTGGGCAGAGCCACATCACGCGCTTCCACAACGAGACGTGCGTGACGGTAGCCATCGGCGAGCGATGAGCGACGACGGGCTCACGGCGCTCTCCAAGCGTGTGCGCTTCCTCGAGCGGGAGCTGCGATACTCCCACGAGGCCCGCGTTCGTCTGGAGGATCTCAACGAGCGCAACCAGCTGATCCGGAGCCGAAGCAACGACGAGCTGAACCAGAAGAACGCCGAGCTCGAGGCCGCGCTCGAGCGGCTGGTGCGAGCGCAAGTCCAGCTGGTCCAATCCGAGAAGATGGCGTCGCTCGGCCAGCTTGTCGCGAGCGTGGCCCACGAGCTGAACACGCCGCTCGGGGCCATCCGCGCGTCAGCTGGCAGCGTGCGTGACCTGGTGGTCGAGTCCGTCACTCGACTGCCAACGGTGCTCGCGCGCCTCGAGCCTGGCCGACGAGAGGCGTGCAACGAGCTCATCCGGCACGGGCTCGCGTCGAGCGGCACACCCCCGACGTCCCGTGAAGAGCGGCGGCTGCGCCGGCAGCTCCAGCAGGAGCTCGAAGAGGCCGGCGTCGACCGGCCCGACGACGCCGCGAAGGTGCTTGTCGAGCTCGGCGTGCCCACCCTACAGCCCTCGCACCTCGACCTCTTGCGGTCACCGCTGGCCGGCGAGATCTTGCGGCTCACCCAGGACGTCGTGGCCGTCTACCGCAGCAGCGAGAACATCCGGTTCGCGGCAGACCGCGCCGCGAAGATGGTGTTCGCGCTGAAGAGCTTCGTCCACCCGGGCGGCGCCGACGGTGAGCACAGCGAGGGGGCGATCACCGAGCACCTCGACACGGTGCTGACGCTCTACCGTGCGCAGATCAGGAACGGCGTGGAGCTGGTGCGCGACTACCAAGACGACGGGGTCGTGTGGGGGAGACACGACCAACTCAATCAGGTCTGGACGAACCTGCTTCACAACGCGCTGCAGGCCATGGAAGGTGGCGGCCACCTGACGCTCTGCGTCCGCGCCCCGGACGACCGTACGGTGCAGGTCGACGTGACGGACTCGGGGCCCGGTATTCCCCCCGCGGTCCAGCCCCGCGTCTTCGAGCCATTCTTCACGACCAAGGCGGTCGGTGAAGGCAGCGGGCTCGGCCTCTCCATCTGCCTCGATATCGTGACCGGTCACGGGGGAAGCCTGACGTTCGAGACGCGCCCAGGGCGGACGACCTTCTCCGTGGTGTTGCCCCGAAGCGCCGTTGGGGCACCGCGTCCATGAGCGGCAAGCCCTCCATCGTGCTGGTGGATGACGAGCGGATCATCGTGGACAGCCTGCGCTTGCAGATCCGCAGGCTGCGCGGGGAGCTGGAGGTCGAGTGCGCGGGCAGCGTCTCCGAGGCGTGGGAGCTGCTCGAGGAGCTTCACGCTGACGGCAGCACCGTGCTGGTGGTGATTTCGGACTGGCTGATGCCTGTCACGCGAGGAGACGCCTTTCTCGACGAGCTCAAATCGAAGTTCCCCGGTATCAAGCGCGTCTTGCTGACGGGGCAGGCCGACGAGGAGGCGCTTCGACGCGTCCGTGACCGAGACCTGGTCGACCTGATGTTGCACAAGCCGTGGTCGGAGCAAGACATCCGAGACGTGATGGCGCTGGTCCCCCCGTGCGATGGACCGTAGTCGTTCGTACCGTGCACGCGCCGAGCGCAGCGGGCGAGCGGGTCGCGGACCTCGGCAAGGCGCACGGGGCTGTCCTCGGTGCGCGTGAACGTGCCCGGGTCCCCGTAGCCGCGCGCTACCGCGCGGCGCGACCGGCGTCGGCGCTCGCCGCTCTCTTCTTCCACGCCGCCTCGGAGAGGGCGCAGCGCACGCCCTGGTGGTTCGTCGCGGAGTCGGGGCTCGTCTTCATGCGCGCCGACGGCCGGTAGGAGGCACAGTAGGTGTCGCTGCACAGGAAGGAGCCGCCGCGGATGACCCGCTTCGGCGCGTGCGGCTCGTCGGGGTCGAGGCTCTGCGCGGGGCCGGTGGGGTTCTCGACGACGCCCTTGCGCGCGTCGGTCGCGTAGGTGTCGCCGCGGTACCAGTCGGAGCACCACTCCCACACGTTGCCCGCCATGTCGTAGAGGCCGAAGCCGTTCGGGGGGAACGTGCCCACCGGCGCCGTGCCTTCGAAGCCGTCGTCGCGGGTGTTCTCGTAGGGGAACGCGCCCTGCCAGATGTTCGCCTGCGCGGCCTTCGGCGCGAACGGCGCGCTCCCCCAGGTGTACTTCGTGCCCTCGAGCCCTCCGCGCGCCGCGCGCTCCCACTCGGCCTCGGTGGGCAGCCGGCGCCCCGCCCACGCGCAGTACGCGCTCGCGTCGTCCCACGAGACCTGCACCACGGGGAGGTAGTCGCGCCCCTCGATGGTGTCGGTCGGGCCGGAGGGGTGCCGCCAGTCGGCGCCCTGCACGTAGTCCCACCACCGAGACCAGTCGGCGCCCGGGCCGATGGGCACCGGCCCCGCGGTCTTCTTGAAGACGAGCGACGAGGGGCGCAGCTTCTCGGGCGGCGGGGGCGGCGTGCCCGGGGGGAGCTGCCGCATGATGTCGGCGAGCTTCGCGGGCTTCTCCGCCGTGGTCTGAAACCCCGTCGCGGCGACGAAGGCGGCGAACTGCGCGTTCGTGACCTCGACCCGATCAATGTAAAATGCATCGAGTCGCACCCGGTGCACGGGGCGCTCCCACGCGAGGCCGTCGCCGACCGCGTCGCCCATCGCCAGCTCGCCCGCGGGGATCGCGACCATTCCGGGAGGCCCGTCGCCGTCGCGCTCGCCGAAGCGGGGCGGCGGCTTGTCGCAGCACGCGCGCGCGCCGCCGTCGCCTGACGCGGACGCCAAAGCCGCGGGCGCGGCGTCTGCCACCGACGCGAGGCCGTCCGGGGCGCGGGGCGGGGTGGCGCCTCGCCGCAGCCAGAGCCCGCCGCCCAAGACGAGCGCGAGCGCGCCGAGCGCGAGCTCGGTTCGGTACTTGGTGGCTGTCGCGAGCAGCGGTCCCATCGACACTCCCTACTCCTACCAGGTACACCCCCCCTCGACACGCGCGCGCGCCCAGCGGTCATGATCGCGTCGGCGGGCGGAGGCGCGGTACGCTCGCCCCATGAGGCGCCGCACGTTTCACCTGCTCCAGGCGACCTTCACGCTCGCGGTCGCCGCGTGCCGAGATCCCTCGGCGGGCTCGGGCCGCCCCGCGCCGTCGGCCTCCACCTCGGCGCCACCGTCGACGGCGTCGGCGCCGCCGGCCGCGCCGACCACGACCGTGACCGCCGAGCCCACGTCGCGCCGCCCGGGACAGCGCTGCACCGGCGCGCTCGTCGCGGGCCTGCGCCCCTCGGAGCCGGTCGACTACCTCGCGCTCCGCCTCGACTACTACCCGCAGGGCTCGCACGAGGTCGTCCTGGCCGGCCCGAAGGGGGCCGCGTGCGCGCGCGCGAAGGACGCGGCGGCGTGCGCGGCCGCCCTCGCGAGCGCCCGCCCCAAGCCGGGCGTCGGGGAGTACCTCGTGTACACGCGGGGCGACGAGGCCGGCGTGGTCGGTGGCCGCGCCGTCGGGCGGTTCCTCGCGCCGATCGAGACCGCCGAGGAGGCGGCGATGACCCTCACGTACGCGCTCGCGGAGGGCACCTCCGCGGCGGCCGTGCTGCCGCCCTGCGACGCCGCGGCCTTCACCAAGACGGCGGAGGGCTTCGCTACCACGCACATGACCCGCGGCTTCTGCGGGGAGGAGCACGCCTCGACCTACCTCGTCGCGCCAGACGGCGCGGTGAGCACCACGGGCTCGAAGGACACGCCTCCCCGCCCGGGGTGCCAGCAGCCCACGCGCGGCCGGCGACCGGAAGGCCTCGTCCTCGCCGCGCGCGACGACGCGGCGACGCTCGGTGGTTTCTTTGCAGAGTGCACGGAGATGGAGGCGGCGAGCGTCGTGGCCTTCCGCCGCCTCGACGTCGAGCTCGCCGACCGCCTCAAGTCCATCACCCCCGACGAGCTGCCCTCGGACG
>DAORJJ010000302.1:0-8236 GCA_035439005.1 Polyangiaceae bacterium
GCCCGGCGCCCCTCCCGCCGCCGTCGCGCCCCCGCCCGCGCCCGCCTTCATCGAGCCCGCGACGCCCGCCACGGCGACCCCGGTCGACGCCGGCCCGGGCTGACGCGCGCGATCCGCTGGCCTGGCCGCATCGTTCGGGAATACTCTCGTCCGATGCTCGCACGCCTCCCCCTCGCTCGACGGGCCGTCGCGTCCGTCGCGTCCGTCGCGCTCGCTGGCGGCGCGCTCGCGCTCTCCGCCTGCGGCGGCGCGGCCGCCGCGATGGCCCCGTCGGCCCCGGCCGGCGCGGGCGAGGGCTCACCGGCGAGCTTCGGAGGCGCGGGGGGCGGCTCGGCGCCCGCCGCGCGCGCCAAGATGTCCGGAGAGATCCGCAGGTTCGAGAAGGCGTCCACGCACCTCCGGGCCGACAAGGTCGGGGAGGCCGACGGGAGCTTCGAGCCCGACGGCGTGATGGACCACGTGTTCGACCTCGACGTCGACGGCCCGGCCGACGGCGTCTTGCTCACCTCGACCGACGACCAGGGCGAGCCGAACGGCGAGCTCGCCGCGGACACCTTCACGGGGGACGAGGCGCTCCCCCGCGAGGTGGCGGGCCTCGGCGGCTTTGGCAAGCACACGCTCGGCGTCGGGGTCTACGACGGCGACCGGCGCCTCAACGCGACCGACGGCCACCTGCCCGCGCTCGAGCCTGGAAAGCACGGCCTCACGCTCTACGTCTCGAGCCGCGACGCGCCGCGCACCGGCGGCGTGCGGGTGTTCGTGCGCTTCACCGACGGCTCGATCGTGAAGGGCCCCGTCGTCAAGCTGCGATGAGCGCGCGGCTCGCGCGCGGCCCGGCGAGCGCGCCGCCCGCGTGGACGCGCGGGTGGCTCGTGGACCCGTCGCGCTGGGTGTTCGACGGGGTGCGGCACGTGGCCGCGCCGCTCGCCGACCTCGAGGCCTTCCCCTCCGTCGCGGAGCTCGACGCGCGCCTCCGCGGCACCCCGCGGCTCGAGGCGCAGGAGCGCCCTCCCCAGCCTCGACGCCGCGCGCGCGGCGCGAGGCCCGCCGCGGACCCGGCGACCCTCTACGACGTGCGCATCACGCAGGGCGCGCGCCTGCCGACGCGCGAGGGGTCGTGGCACGACCTCATGAACGCGCTCGTCTTCCGCGCGTTCCCGCGGGCCAAGGCCGCGCTGCACGCGCGCCAGGCCACCGAGCTCTTGGGACACCTCGGCCGCGACGGCGCGCTCCCCGGCGCGCGCACGCGCCTCCAGGACGTGCTCGCGATGCTCGACGAGGGCGGCGCGCTCCTCGCGGTGCGCCCCGAGGACGCGGCGCGGCTCCGCGGCACGATCGCCGCGGGCGGAACGTGCCTGTCCGGCGCGCGGCTCGTGGTCTTCGGCCACGCGATCCTCGAGCACGCCGTGCTGGGCGCGGCCCTGCCCCGCGCCGCGCCCGTGGTGCTCGAGGATCCCGCGCCCGACGCTCCGCTCCCGGAGCTGGTGCCTCGCCTCGACGAGGCCCTGGCCGCCTACGTGGACGCGGTCACCGCGGGGCCCATGCCGCCCGCCTTGGTCCTCTCCGGCGTGGTCGCGGGGCCTTGAGCCTCCCGCGTCGGCGCGGGCTCACTGGGCGCGCGGGCCGGCGACGATCGCCGCCACGATCTCGCGGCGGCTCACCTTCCCGCTCGTGGTCTGCGGGAGCTTGTCGGTGACGAACACGCGCGCCGGGACCATGTAGTCGGGGAGCTTCGCGCGGCAGTGATCGAGCAGCTCGGCCTCGGTGAGCGACATGCCCTCTCGGAACACCACGGCCGCCCAGATCTCGTTCTCGATCATCGGGTCGGGCACGGCCACCGCGCAGAACTCGGAGAGCTCGGCGTCGCGGAGCGAGAGGGCGATTTCGATCTCCGCGAGCTCGATGCGGTAGCCGCGGCTCTTGATCATGTCGTCCTTGCGGCCGAGGAAGAAGATGTTCCCGGCGGCGTCCTTGCGCGCGAGATCGCCTGTAAAGTACACGCGCTCGTTCAGGTGCGGCAGCAGCGGGAAGTTGCGGAACGCGAACGCGGTCTTCTCCGCGTTCTGGTAGTACCCGGGCGAGACGTGCGTGCCGCGCAAGATGAGCTCGCCCACCTCCTCGGGCGCGCACTCGCGGCCGTCGTCGGCCACCACGAAGGCCTCGGTGTTCTCGAACGCCTTGCCGATGCTGACCGGCTTGTCGAGCTCGAGCGCGTCGGCGTCGATCTCGTAATACGTGCAGTAGATGGTCGCCTCGGTGGGGCCGTAGATGTTCACGAGGCGCGCCTTGGGCAGGTGCTCGTGGAGCTTCTTCATGAAGATCGCCGGGCACGCCGCCGCGCCGCTGATGAGCACGCGCAGGCTCGTGAGATCGTAGCGCTTGAAGAGCTGCGGCCGCTCGACGATGGCGCCGAACACCGTGGGCACGGTCGACATGAACGTGATCTTCTCGGCCTGCACGGCCGCGAGGATCGTGTTGATCATGAGCTGGTTCTTGATGACCACCAGCGTGGCGCCCTGGCGAATCGCGTTGAACGTGTCGAGGCCCGAGATGTCGAACGTGAAGGGCGCTACCTGCGCGACCACGTCGTCCTCGCGAACGTCGAGCTTCTCGTCGCACCACTCCATGAAGGTCATGATGTTGCGGTGCGTGATCATGACGCCTTTGGGCTTGCCGGTGCTGCCCGAGGTGTACATGACGTAGGCGAGGTCGGCGTCGAGCGCGGCGAGCCGCGTCTGGCGCTCGGCGAGCTGGGCGGTCACGAAGGAGAAGCCGCGCACGCGCTCGTCGCCGGCGGGGGGCTCGTCGTCGAGCAGCACGAGGCGCTCGACGGCCGTGCGCTCGAACACGCCCTCGGCGATCAGCGCGTCGGCCACCGACCGCGACGTGAAGAGCACCCGGATGCCGCAGTCCTCGAGGATCTGCAGCTTGCGCTCCACCGGGAACGCGTAGTCGATGGGCACGTACGCCGCCGCGGCCTTGAGCACGCCGAGCTGGATCGCCACGTACGTGTGCGACTTCTCGAGGCAGATGCCGACGCGGTCCCCCTTCTGACCGCCGAGCGCCACGAGCGCCTGCGAGAGCTGGTTCGTGAGCGCGTCGAGCTCGGCGAAGGTCATGCTTGCGTCGCCGCACACGATCCCGCGCTTGGACGGGAGTCGGCGGGCCGTCGCCTCGAGGGCGTCGGTGATGAAGGTTCCCATCCCCCAGAAATACGCGAAGCCGGGGCGCGGAGGCGCGGAATCGTGCGCCAGCTCCCTCCCCCCATCGGGCCGCGCTCGAACGCGCGCGGGGCGCCGAGCACCGCCCGACGCCCCGTGGGAGACCGCCGCGCGGGCCCTCAGCTCCGCTTGAACGGCGCCTTGCCGGCGTACACCGCGCCGCGGCCGAGCTCGAAGGCGATGCGCACGAGCTGGTTGTACTTCGCGACGCGGTCGGAGCGCGAGAGGCTCCCGGTCTTGATCTGGCCGGCGTTGGTCGCCACCGCGAGGTCGGCGATGAAGGTGTCCTCGGTCTCGCCCGAGCGGTGGCTGATGATGCTGCGGTACCCCGCGTCGGTCGCCATGCGGATGGCGTCGAGGGTCTCGGTGAGCGTGCCGATCTGGTTGACCTTGACGAGGATGGCGTTGGCGACGCCCGCCTCGATGCCGCGCGCGAGCCGCGTGGTGTTGGTGACGAAGAGGTCGTCGCCCACGAACTGCACGCGAGCGCCGAGCGCGTCGGTCATCTTCTTCCACGTGTCCCAGTCGTTCTCGGCGCAGGCGTCTTCGATGGAGACGAGGGGATATTTTTCGACGAACCCCGCGTAGATCGCGAGCAGCTCGTCGCCCGAGACGACCTTCTTGTCGAAGGTGTAGGTGCCGGCCTTCTTGTCGTAGAACTCGCTCGCGGCGCAGTCGAGCGCGAGCGCGATGTCCTCGCCGGGGCGGTAGCCGGCGCTCTCGATGGCCTTCAGCACCGACTGCAGCGCCTCCTCGTTGGAGCCGAGGCGCGGCGCGAAGCCGCCCTCGTCGCCGACCGCGGTGGTCTGCCCGCGGGCCTTCAGGTCGGACTTCAGCGCGGCGAACACCTCGGCGCCCATGCGGACGGCCTCGGCGATGTTCTCCGCGCCGAGCGGGACGATCATGAACTCTTGGATTTCGAGGCCATTATCGGCATGAGCTCCCCCGTTCAGGATGTTCATGAGCGGCGTGGGGAGCACGCGCGCGTTCGCGCCGCCGAGGTACCGCCAGAGCGGCAGACCGAGCGCGTCGGCCGCGGCGCGGGCGACGGCCATCGAGACGCCGAGGATCGCGTTGGCGCCGAGGTTGCCCTTGTTGGGGGTGCCGTCGGCCTCGCAGAGGATGGCGTCGACCTCGGTCTGGTCGAGCGCGTCGAGGCCGAGCACGGAGGGGCCGAGGACCTGGTTGACGTTGTCGACCGCCTTCTGGACGCCCTTGCCGCCGAAGCGCTTCTTGTCGCCGTCGCGCAGCTCGATCGCCTCGTGCTCGCCGGTGGAGGCGCCGCTCGGGACGGCGGCGCGGCCGCGGCCGGTCTCGGTCTGGACCTCGACCTCGATCGTGGGGTTCCCACGGGAGTCGAGGATTTCGCGGGCGATGACGGCATTGATCTCGGTCATGGGGGCTCCTTCACGGTCGCGGGGCGACGAGCGTCGTCCGGCGCATGCGGCACTAAATCACCGAGCCCGCGAGGGGAGCAAGCACATCAGCGCGCGCGCACGTCTTGCGTCCAGAACGCACGCACGTCGTCGAGCGTGTCGCAGCGCACGGCCGGCGGCAGGCCGGCGAGCAGGCGGCGCCCGTAGCCCTTGGTGCGCGCGCGCGGGTCGAGCAGGGCCACGATGCCGCGGTCGGTGTACGTGCGGATGAGTCGCCCGAAGCCCTGCTTGAGCGAGATGGCGGCGTGCGGGATGGCGTACTCGACGAACGGGTTCCCTCCCGCCTCCTCGATCTGCTTCGACCGCGCGACGACGACCGGGTCGCTCGGGACCGCGAAGGGGATCTTGTCGAGCACGACGAGCCGGAGCGCGTCGCCGGGCACGTCGACCCCTTCCCAGAAGCTCGCGGTGGCGACGAGCACCGCGTCGCCGGCGGCGCGGAAGCGCCCGAGGAGGAGCTTCTTCGGAGCCTCGCCCTGGAGCAGCACGTGCAGGCGCGTCCGCGACCGGAGGCTCGCCGCGAGCGTGCGCATCATGCGGTTCGAGGTGCACAAGACGAACGCGCCGCCGCCGGTGATGTCGAGGAGCTCCAAGACGACCTGGGTCGCGCGGGCCTCGTACCCCTGGGCGTTCGGCTCGGGCAGCTCGCGGGGGACGTAGAACGCGGCGTTCGTCGCGTAGTCGAAGGGCGACTCGACGACGAGCCCCTCCGCGTCCGGCGGGGCGCCGAGCCGCGCGCGCGCGAACTCGAAGCCGAGGGCGCCGTCGGGGTGCGCCGTGGCGAGCGTCGCGCTCGTGCACACGACCGAGGGCACGCGATCGAAGAGGGCGCGCCGGAGGATGCTGCCCATGTCGATCGGGCTCGCGCCCACGGCGACCGAGCGCTCCTTCGCCTCGACCCAGGCGACGCGTCCCACGTGCGCGCTGGGCACGCCGTCGCCTCGCGCGGAGGGGTCGGCGAGGCGAGCGCCGCGGTCGCCGAGGAGCACCTCGCGCAGATCGCCGCGGAGCTCCTCGGTGCGCCGCGCGACGAGCTCGTGCGTCTCGTCGCGCTCGCCGAGCTCGGCCATGGCCGTCACGCCCGCGAGCGCGAGATCGAGGCGCTGGACGGTGGCCAGCAGCTCGGGGTCGACGTCGCCCGGGGCGAAGTGTCGTCGCTCGAAGGCCCCGCCCGCGGCGAGCGCGAGGCGCGCGAAGAAGCCGCGCGCCGCGAGGCGCCCCTGGTCGATCAGGCGGTGGGCCTCGAGGGCGCCCTTCGAGAGCAGCGCGCCCTCGGCGTCGCGGAGCAGGCTGTCGACGCGGGCGGAGGTGACGCGCACCCCGAAGAACTCGGTGGCGATCGCCTCGAGCTGGTGCGCCTCGTCGAACACCACCGCGTCGTACGGGGGGATGGCGCTCGCGTACTCGCCGCGCGGACCGGCGCGGAGCGCGAGGTCCGCGAGGAACAGGTGGTGGCTCACGACGACGAGGTTCGCGCGCTCGGCCTCGCGACGCATCGCGGTCACGTGGCAGGTGTCGAAGTGCATGCACTCTGCACCGATGCGCGTCTCGGTCGAGGAGCTCACGAGCGACCAGGTGGGATCGCCCTCGGCGAGGAAGCCGAGCTCGGCGCGATCGCCGGTCTCGGTGGTGCGCTCCCACTCGGCCAGCCGGAGGAGCGCCGGCGCCGACGAGGCCCCGAGCGCCTCGCCGAGGCGGCGCTTGCAGACGTAGTTCGCGAGGCCCTTCATGAGCGCCGCGCGGAGCGGGACGCCGTGCTCCTCCACGATGGCCCGCGCGAGCGGCAGGTCCTTCGAGAAGATCTGCTCTTGGAGCGCGATGGTCGCGGTGCTGATCACGACCTTCTTGCCCGAGAGGAGCGCGGGCACGAGGTACGCGAGCGTCTTGCCGGTGCCGGTGCCCGCCTCGACGAACAGGTGGCGATCCTCCGCCAGGGCGCGCTCGACCGCGTCCATCATCGCCAGCTGCCCCTCGCGCGTCTCGTAGGCGGCAAGCCCATCGCGCAGCGCCGCGCTCGACTCGAGCAGCCGGCGCGCGACGCCCGCACGCGGCGCGGAGGGCCGCGCCGCCTCGGCGAGCAGCCACGCGTCGTCCGGGTCGTCCTGCTCGGCCATTCCCGGCGTTCATAGCGGAAGTGGGCCTCGTTGCACCATGGTCGGGCGCGCGCGCAGGCCCACGACGCGCCGCAAAGTCGCCCCCGCGGGGGGCCGCGCGGTACCCTTCGCCTCGTGCGATTGGTGCGGGAGAGACGTGAGCAAGGCCGGAAGGCGCGCGCCGCGACGGCGGTGGCGAGGCCTCCGCGCGGGGTGGAGCTCTGCCTGTCCATCGGCCCGTCCGGCGTGGGGCTGGCGCTCGCGGCGCCCGTCGCCCTCGGCCCGCTCTCGGTGCGCGAGCTCGAGGTGGGGCTGCCGGGCATGAGCTTCCCGCTCGACGTGTCCGGGGGTGTCCATCGGTTCCGCCACCGCCGCGGCGAGCTCCGCAAGCTCACGATCGTCGGCGACCTCGGCGAGATCGCCAAGGCCGCGGCGCCGGCCCTGCGCGACCTCCTCGGGGCGGGCGTGCCCCACGTGCGGCTCGCCGCCGACGCGGCGGGGCGCCTGCGCGTCACAGTGTCGCCCGACCCCAGATCGCTCGAGCACGCGCCCCGCGCCCTCGTGTTCGAGGTCGCGTGCCGCATCGAGGACGACGTCGTCGAGCTCGTCGCCACCGACGCGCGAGGGGCCTGCCTGCCGGCGCCGGCGCAGCGGCTCGCGGCCGAGGCGCTCGCGCGGGCGCTGGGCAAGCCCTTCGCGCGCGCGGGCTCGACGTTCACCGCGCGGGGCGTCGCGTCACGGATCGCGGCCACGCTCCTGCCCGAGGCGGGCGCGCGCGCCCCACGCCCCTCCACCATGGGCGCGGCGGCGCTCACGTTCGAAGGCCTTCAGTTCTCGTTATCTATGCGTCCTGGCAGGGGATTCGTCGGTGACGAGGCGACCTTCCGAGCGGCCGAGGGGGCGCGCCTCGCCGAGGCCTCCGACGCGCGCGTGGCGCGCGGCGAGCTCGACCCGGGTCGGGCAGCGCTGCTCGAGGCGCTCGCGGCGGCGCCGAGGCACACCGGGCTGCTCCGGCGGCTGCTCGAGCTGGACGCGCTCGGCGACGGGCGCGCCCAGGCCGCGCTCGCGACGCTCCGAGAGCTCGACGAGACCGCGAGCCCACACCTCGGCGATCTGCCCACGCGGCTGCTCGCGGGCCGGGGCGACGCCGAGGCCGCGAGGGCGCGGGCCGTGCGCGACGCCGAGCGCGAGCCGGACGCGACGCTGCGGGCCGCGCTGCGGGTGCAGGCGGCCGAGCTCGCTCCCGGGACCCTCTCCTCCCTCTCCCACCTCGATGAGGCGACGTGCGACGCGCCCGACCGGCCGTACGTGCGCCGGGCGAGGCTCGCGTGCGCGCTGGCGGCCGGCATGCCCCGCGAGGCCGAGGCCGACGCGGCGTTCCTCGAGGCCATGGCCCGGGATCCCGCCGCCAAATGCGCCACGCTCGTCGACGCCGGCGCCGCGTTCGCCGCGCACGGGCACCCGCGCGAAGCTGCGGCGCTGTTCG
>DAORJJ010000303.1:0-8204 GCA_035439005.1 Polyangiaceae bacterium
CTGCCGCTCGCTCCGCCCACGGTCGCCACCGCGCCGCCGCCCGCCCCGCCGGCCGAGACTCCCGACGCGCCGTTCCGGGCCCAGCCGCCGCCGAAGGGCGACGTCGCGCGCGCCTTCACGCCGCCCGAGGTGCGCGAGCTGACGCTCAAGAACGGCATCCGCGTGCTCTTCGCGCCCCACCCGGTCGGCACCGTGAGCGTCACGCTCGTGGTGAAGGCGGGGCAGGGCGACGTGCCGCGCGCGCGGCCGGGGGCGCTCTCGTTCCTCGGCGCGATGCTCGAGCAGGGCACGAAGACCCGCTCGGCGCTGAAGCTCTCCGACGAGCTCGAGGCCATCGGCGCGCACGACCACGCGGGCTTCGGCTGGGACTCCGGCGCGGTCGGCGTCGACGTCCTCCGCGAGCACCTCGACAAGGCGCTCGAGCTCATGGCCGACGTGGTCCAGAACCCCACGTTCCCCGCCGACGAGCTCGAGCGTCTGCGCGCGCGCAGGCTCGCCGCCGTCCAGTCGGAGAAGAACAGCCCACAGAGCATGTCCCGCAACGCCCAGGCCGCCGCGCTCTACGGGCGGGCGCACCCCTACGGCCACTCGCTCACCGGCCAGGCCGCCGACGTCAAGGCCGTCACCGTCGCCGAGCTCACCCGGCTGCACCGCGAGTTGTTCGTCCCAAGCCTGCTCACGCTGGTCGTGGCGGGCGGCGTGAGCGAGGCCACGCTCGTGCCGTCGCTCGAGCGCGCGTTTGGTTCCATGAAGGGCCCGCGCCGTACGCGCGCCGGGGTGCCGAAGCTCCCGGCGCCCGCGAAGGGGGCCAGCGACGAGCCGCGGCTCGTCGTGGTCGACAAGCCCGGCGCGGCCCAGTCGCAGATCGTGGTCACGCAGGTCGGGGTCGCCGCCGACGTGGCCGATCGCGACGCCCTCACGGTGATGAACGCGATCCTCGGGGGCATGTTCTCGAGCCGCATCAACCTGAACCTGCGCGAGAAGCACGGCTACACCTACGGCGCGCGCTCGGGCTTCGCGATGCGCCGGGGCGCCGGGCCGTTCGACGCGGGCGCCGCGGTGGTGACCGACAAGACCGTGCCCGCGCTGCGCGAGGTGTTCGTTGAGCTCGAGGCGATGCGCGCGACCGAGGTGACCGAGGCCGAGCTCGCGGGCGCGAAAGACGCGCTCATCCAGGGGCTGCCCGCGCGCTTCGAGACCGCGCGAGACGTCGTCAACGCGCTCACCGACGTGGTCGTCTACGACTGGCCGAAGGACGAGTACGCCACGCGCGTCGCGCGGCTCTCGAAGGTGACCGCGGCCGACGTGAAGCGCGTGGCCGCGCAGTACCTCACCCCGCGGAGAATGAAGGTCGTCGTCGTGGGCGACCACACGAAGCTGAAGGACGACCTCGAGTCGATGCACCTCGGCGCGCCGGCCATGCGCGACGCCTACGGCGACGCTCTCCCCACGCCCCCCGCCGCGCCGCTCGCCACGCCCGCCGCGAAGCCCCCGACGGCCCCGTAGCGGCCGCCCGTCGCCCCGGGGGGGGCGCGTCCGACCCGAGCGCGACGTCCGGCGCGCCGCGGGGGAGGTGTGGTAGCCTCGCGGGCGACGATGCAGCCCCACGCGCTCCCTGTTCGACTCCAGCAGCTCGCCCGCACCCTCGAGTCGCGGTTCCTCGGCAAAGACGAGGTGATTCGGCTCTTGCTGATCGCGGTCGTCGCTGGCGAGCACGCCGTCCTCGTCGGTCCTCCGGGCACCGCGAAATCGGCGCTCATTCGCATGTTCGCCAAGCTGATTCAGGCGCAGTACTTCGAGTATCTGCTCACGCGCTTCACCGAGCCGAACGAGATCTTCGGCCCCGTCGACATCGCCGCGTTCCGCGAGGGGCGCTACCAGCGCCGCACCGAGGGCATGCTGCCGACCGCCGAGATCGTGTTCCTCGACGAGGTGTTCAAGTCGAACTCGGCGATCCTGAACTCGCTGCTCACGCTGCTGAACGAGCGGCGTTACTCGAGCGGCGGCGTCTCGCTCAAGTGCCCGCTCCTGTCGTGCTTCGGGGCGTCCAACGAGGTGCCCTCCGACGAGAACCTGACGGCCATCTTCGACCGGTTTCTCCTGCGAATCCGAAGCGATAACCTCGACGCCTACCACTTCCAGGATCTGCTCACGAAGGGCCTCCAGAACGAGGTGATGGGCATCACCGAGCAGCCCGTGCAGGCGATCGCGTCGGCGCGCGAGATCTACGAGCTGCACCGGGCCTCGGCGCAGCGCATGCAGTTCTCGGAGGAGTTCTTCAGCCAGTACAAGGGCCTCGTCTTCCAGATCCGCGCGGAGGGCATCACCCTCTCCGACCGCCGCGTCGTCAAGATGCTCAAGCTGTTCTCGGCGAGCGCCTTCCTCGACGGTCGGTCGCAGCCCGACGCGAGCGATTTCTTCGTCCTGAAGCACACGTGGAACAACGAGGACCAGGCGGCCATCCTGGAGGCGATCGTGACCCCGACGCTCGAGGCGCACTACCGCGACAACCCGCAGGCGAGGCGCGTGGGGTCCGCCGGCATCGGCATCGAGGCGATCGCCGCCGAGATCGACCGCGTGCGGCAGGTGCTCACGGGCGGCGGCGGGCTCTCGGACGTGCAGCTCTTCAGCCAGCTCAAGGCCCTGAACGAGATCAAGGCGGCGCTCGGCGCCTCGCCCGACCCGCGCGCCCCCGAGCTCGTGCAGCGCGTCGATCAGCTGCTCGAGGCCGCCTTCCGAAGCGGCCGCTTCGCCCAGCTCTGAGCCCCCGTGCTGGACGCGAACGTGCTCGTCGCGCTCGACACCGCCACGGCGCTCGGCTCGCTCGCGCTCTTCGAGGACGGCGTGCTCGTCCACGAGGAGAGCCGCCGCGTGTCGAACGCGCACGGCGAGTCTCTCTTGCCCATGCTCGCGCGAGCGCTCGAGGCGCGCGGCCTCGGCCCGAGGGACGTGCACACGTGGGCGGTCGACGTCGGCCCAGGGTCGTTCACCGGGGTGCGCATCGGCGTCGCCACCGTGATGGGCGTCACGCTCGCGACGGGGGCGCAGGTGCTGGCCGTCTCGTCGCTCGACGCGCTCCTCGAGGCCGCGGGTCCGGCGCCGGACGCGGACGCGGCGGTCGCGGTGCTCGCGTCCGTGCCGGGCGAGGTCTTCGTCGCCGGGCGCGACCACGCGGGGGAGCCGCGCCTCCCGCCCATGTGCGCGCGCGTGACCGATGTCGCCGCGCTGCTCGCTTCTCACGGTGTCGCGCGGCCGCGGTTCGTGGGCGAGGCGGCGGAGAGCCTCCGCGCGCACTTCCCGGGGGCGCCGTTCCTCGTCGACGCGCCGCTGCACCTCCCGACCGCGGCGTCGATCGGTCGGCTCGCGCTCGCGGGCCACGGCGAGGCGAGCCTCGCGCCGCGGTACTTGAAGCCCCCGTCGATCCACGGGAGGTGAGGCCACAAAAGCGCGAGAGGTGAGCCGCCTGGCGACCCACCTCCCGCTCCCGAGCGCGAGCGCCTCAGGCGCGCGCGCCGCGGCTCAGAGCTTGCCGGAGCAGATCGCCTTCGCCGCGCCCATCTTGTTGCAGTAGAACTGCAGCGCCAGCTCGGTGCCGGGGCCCTGGTACCACTCCACGCGGAGCGAGTGCGTGCCCTTCTGGAGGTGCACGGGGCCCGTCTTCTCGGTCGTGGGGTGGACGCCGTCGTTGTCCACGATCTTCAGGTCGTCGACGTAGACGTTGCTGCCGTCGTCGGAGTTCGTCGTGAGGTCGTAGTCGCCCTCGGTCTCGACCGTGAGCGGCGCCTCGAAGCGGATCGCGAACCACTCGGTGCGCTTGGCGACGCCGGGGAAGCCCTCGGTGAACTGGCGCGTGGGGACGTTCAGCTCCTTCGCGAACAGCGTCGCCATGGGCTTGAGGGCGGCGAGGTCGGGGAGCTTCTGGCTGTCCGCCGGGATCTCGTAGACGCTCCCGAGGAAGTTTGCCTCCTTCGCGTCGCCGCCGCCGAACGGCGTGGGGCCGACGATCACCGGCGGCTCGCCCGAGGGCGGCGTGGTGGGCGGCGTGACGGTGCCCGGGGCGTCCGGCGTGCCCGGCGGCTTGTTGCGGCCGACCATGCGCGGCGGCTTGACGAGCGCGCCGGGGAAGGCGGTCCGCATGTTGAGGACGCGCGCGGACGGCGCCACTGGGGTCGGGGAGGGGATCGCCGCGGGCGCACCGGGCGCGGCAGGCGCGGCGGGCGTGGGCGACTGCGCGCCGCCCGTTCCGCCCGCCTGGATCTGACAAGCGACAAGGGCCGCCGAGGCCGTCGCGACGAGGAGCACGATGTGTTTCTTCATGAGAACGTAGCCTCCACCAAGGAAAAGGTGCGCGAACCATCGCGCGTCCCCGTTCGACGGGGCACGGCCCGCCGCGATGCAATCCTCTCACGGGGAGGGCCACCGCGGACTGAGAAAAGCGCCATCTCGGCGTCCTGCTGGGGGGCGCGCGAAGCGGCCTTCGCAGCCGTCAGTCGAAATCTTCGATCTTCCAGAGCCCGCGCTCGCGCACGAGCTGGAGCGTGCCAGCGCCGTACGGCATGGTCGCGCGGTCGCCGGTCTCTTCGATGGCGGCCGTGGGGAGCGCCTGCTTGAGCGCCGTGAGGACGTGGAGCATCTCCTCCTTGTCGGGGCCCTCCCACGCCTTCTTCAGGCGCTCCGCGTCGAAGCCCTCGCGGTGCGCGTCGGGGATGTAGCGGAGGACCACGTCGAAGCGTCGCCGCTCGAGGGCGCGGACAAAGCCCATCACCACGTGCTTGGGGGTGTCTTGGGCGTAAAAATCGAGGCTCGCGGGGTCGAGCTTCCACTTGCCGTTCTCGAGCACCAGCACGAGCTGTTCGCCGTCACCGCCGGTGACGGTGGCCGTCACGAGCGGCGCCGACGTGGGGCGGGCGAGGGCGCGGCCGATCTCGCGCACTTCGTCGGGGTTGTCCTTCAAGATGCGCCGGAACGCCTCGAGCGAGATGCCGCGCCGCGCGTCGTCGCTGAGGAGCCGGTACGCCTCGTCGGAGCGCCCCTGCTCGAGGGCCGTGGCGTACGCGCGGAGCACGCTCTGCGGATCCTCCGCGCGAGGCGTGGCGCATGCGCTGGCGAAGAGCGCGAGCCCGACGAGGACCGAGGCGAGGCGAACCATGCAGCCCTAGCACTACCACCAACGCGCGCGCGCTTCGAGCGCAACCGCTGACCGGGCGCGAGCGTCAGGCTTCTCCCTCGGCGGCGTTTCGCGATAGCTTCCAGCCACATCCCCGAGGAGACGCCCCTTGTCGCAAGACCCACGGTTCGAGATCGAAAGCCTCCCCATTCTCCCGCTCCGGAACAGCGTGGTCTTTCCGGCGAGCGTCGTGCCCATCAACGTCGGGCGCGCGCGGAGCGTGCGCCTCGTGGAGGACCTGCTGGGCCAAGAGCGGGCGATCGTGGGGATCGTGAGCCAGCGCGACTCGTCGGTCGACGAGCCCACCTTCGACGACCTCTTCGAGGTGGGCACCGTGGCGCGCGTCGTGAAGGTCATTCGCCTCGGGCCCTCGAACTACTCGGTCGTCCTCCACGGGCTCTCGCGTCTGCGCCTCGTCGGGCGCTCGGGCATCGAGCCCTACATGCGCGCCAAGGTGCGCCGCATCTCGGAGGACCTCGAGCGCGACGCGGAGCTCGATCGCCTCTCGAACCGCCTCCGCGACGGGACACGCGAGCTGCTCGGGCTCATGCCGAACCTGCCCAAGGAGACCCAGGGCGTGCTCGACAACGTGCGCGAGGCGGGCAGCCTCGCGGATCTCATCACGTCGAACCTGAGCTCGGAGCAGGCGAACGTGCAGGACAAGCAGGCCATCCTGGAGACCTTCGCCGTGCGGCCGCGCGTGCTCGCCGTGAGCCAGATCGTGCAGCGTCAGCTCGAGCTCTTGCGCGTGCGGCGCGAGGTGTCGAGCATGGTCGCCGACGAGGGGAAGAGCCAGCGGGAGCAGATCCTGCGCCAGCAGATGCGGAGCATCCGCGAGGAGCTCGGCGAGGGCGAGGACGACGAGATCGAGGACCTCCGCGAGAAGGTGCGGCTTGCCCAGCTCCCCGAGGACGCGCTCAAGATCGCGAAGAAGCAGCTCGGGCGCCTCGGCGGCATGCACCAGCAGTCGGCCGAGTTCAACGTCACCCGGACCTACGTCGAGTGGCTGGCCGACCTGCCCTGGCAGAAGACCACGACGGACAAGCTCGACGTCGACGACTGCCGGAGGTGCCTCGACGAGGACCACTTCGGGCTCGACAAGGTGAAGCGGCGCATCGTCGAGTACATGGCCGTCCGCAAGCTGCGGAGCGACAAGAAGGGGCCGATCCTCTGCTTCGTGGGGCCGCCGGGCGTCGGGAAGACCTCCCTCGGGCGCAGCATCGCGCGGAGCATGGGGCGGCGTTACCACCGCATCGCCCTCGGCGGCGTGCGCGACGAGGCGGAGATCCGCGGCCACCGGCGGACCTACGTCGGCGCGCTGCCCGGACGCATCATCCAGGGGCTGAAGAAGGTGGGCGTCAAGAACCCGGTCTTCGTCCTGGACGAGATCGACAAGATGGGCGTCGACGTCGCGGGCGACCCCGCCTCCGCGCTCCTCGAGGTGCTCGACCCGGCGCAGAACAACGCCTTCCAAGACCACTACATCGACACGCCGTTCGACCTCTCGCAGGTCACGTTCATCGCCACCGCCAACAACCCCGACACCATCCCGGGGCCCCTCTGGGATCGCCTCGAGGTCATCGAGGTCCCCGGCTACACGCTCGCCGAGAAGCGCAACATCGCCCGCGAGTTCCTCTGCCCCAAGCAGCTGTCGTCGCACGGGCTCACCGACGAGCGCCTCGAGTTCGACGCGACCGGCATCGCCTCGCTGATCGACAACTACACGCGCGAGGCCGGCGTCCGTGGGCTCGAGCGCCAGATCGGCAGCGTGTGCCGGCACGTCGCCATGAAGCTCGCGGAGGGGGAGGACGTGCGCGTCGTGGCCGACGCCGCGCGCGTGCAGGAGATCCTCGGCGCGCCCAAGTACGTGCCTGACCTCGCCGAGCGCACGAGCGCCCCTGGCGTCGTGACCGGCCTCGCGTGGACGCCCTCGGGCGGAGACGTGCTCTTCATCGAGGCCACCAAGATGTCCGGGCGCGGCGACATCGTCGTCACCGGCAACCTGAAGAGCGTCATGCAGGAGTCGGCGGCCGCGGCGATGTCGTTCGTGCGAAGCCGCGCGAAGGACCTCGGCCTCGATCCCGAGTTCCTCAAGACGATCGACCTCCACCTCCACGTGCCCAAGGGCGGCACGCCGAAGGACGGCCCCTCCGCGGGCGTCACGATGTTCACCGCGGTCGCGTCGCTGCTGCTGCACGCGGCCGTGAAGCGCGAGATCGCCATGACGGGCGAGATCACCCTGCGCGGCAACGTGCTCCCGGTGGGGGGCATCAAGGAGAAGCTCCTCGCCGCGCACCGCGCCGGCATCACCGAGGTGCTCATCCCGAGCCAGAACGAGCGCGATCTCGAGGACGTCCCGAAGGACGTGCTCGCGGGCCTGAAGATTCATTTGATAAAGCGAATTGACGAAATTCTCCCGCTGGTCCTGGAGCCGCCGGCGCCGGCGGAGGCGGTCGCGGAAGAGCCGTGAGCTGGCGAGGCGCCCTGCAGGCGGCGCGGCGCTGGCTCGCGACGCCCGTGGGGGTCGGCGCGCTCGCCGTGGGCGCGCTCGGCGTGCTGGTGGGCTTCGTGCCGCTGTTCGGCGGCGTAGGCTACGAGCACGATCTCGCCGCCGGCCTCCTCTGCCCGAGCGCCGCGGCGATCGCGGTCGCACGCGAGTCGTCCGTCGCGCCCGGCGGCGCGCCGCTCCGCCACGTCGTCCGCGGGCTCACCGTCGGGCTCTTGTACGCGCTGCTCACGCTCGCGCTGGCCCTCGGCCACGGGCTCCGGCTGCGCGCGTGCGATCCCGTCGGCGGGATAGGCGTCTACGCGCTCACCGCGGGGGCCGGCACCCTGATGGGTGGGGCCTGGGGGGCCGTGGTCGGCGAGCTCGCGCGCGGTCGACGCCGGGGTCGCCTGGTCTGCGCGTCGCTCGGGCTCGCGCTGCCGCTCGCGACCGCGCTGTTCTCGTTTGGTCGCTTCGTGCGGTCGCCGATGATCTTCGCCTACGACCCGTTCGTGGGCTTCTTCAGCGGCACGCTCTACGACACCGTCGTCG
>DAORJJ010000304.1:0-8203 GCA_035439005.1 Polyangiaceae bacterium
CCGCCGCGCGGGCCGAAGACGCGGGGCCGCGGGCCGAAGACGCGGCCGCGCGGGCCGAAGACGCGGACGCCTCTCCCGGCCCCGCGCAGCCCGTGACGCTCCGCGCGCGCGTCCTCGACGACGGCGCGCGCGTCCCCGGTGACGCGAAGACCCCGCTGCCCGACTCCCCCTTCCCGGGCGAGGCCGCCGAGCTCTTCGCGCTGCGCGGCGAGACCGTGGCGTTCCAGGTGGTGATCGAGCCGGACGGCACCGCGCGCACGCTGCACGCGACGCTCGGCGCGTTCGCCGGGCTCGGCCCGGTCGCGCGCGTGTTCGCCGAGCACTTCCTCGACCTGAAGCGCCCCTCGGGCAACGAAAAAGACGGCACTTCGCTCGCGTGGACGAAGGAGGCCCGCCCCTCGCCGCTCCTCGTCGGTCTCTACGCCGACGCGCTCCTCCCCGAGAAGGACGCGGAGCTCGGCGCCGCGACGCGCGCCGCCTTCTGGGTCGACCTCGAGGTGCCGCTCGACGCGACCCCCGGCCTCTACGAGGCGCGCGTGCTCGTGTCGTCGCGCGGGGGCGTGGTGGTCGATCGGGCGGTGCGCCTGCGCGTGGCGCCGCAGGCCATGCCCTGGGGCGCGCTCCCCGTGATGGTCTATTACGAGCCCAAGAACCTCTCCTCCCGAATGGGGAGTCGGCAGGCCGAGCCCGAGCTCCGCGCGCTGCTCCACGCGCACCACCTGGCGTCGTTTCACCCGGTGCTCACGCCCGCCGACCTCGAGCGCGAGATACCCTATTTGACGGGAGAGGCCTATTCGCCTCCTGCCTATTCGGGTCCCGGAGTGGGCAAGGGGGAGGGGATCGCCGTCTTCGGCTCGTATGGCGATCTGGGCGAGCCCGCGGCGTCGAAGGTGCCCGCGCTCGCGAAGATGCAGGCGCGCGTCACGGGCCTCTCGGCCATGCCCGAGACGTTCCTCTACGCGGTCGACGAAGACTGCAAGAGCCCCTGGCCGGCCGCGTGGCGCAAGCTGCTCGACGAGGGCGCGGCGCAGGACGGCGGCGCCGACGCGCGCGCGCTCCGCGTGGGAGCGACCTGCGGCACCGACCCGAGCAAGCACGCGGCCGACGTGGTGATGGCCACCCCGGAGGATCTCGAGCCAGCGCAGATCGCCGCGGCGCGGGCGCTCGGCAAGGTGGTCTGGGCCTACAACGGCAAGCGCCCGTTCGGCGGGGCGATGGTGACCGACGCGCCCGCCACCGATCTGCGCGCGAACGCGTGGATCGCGGCGCGCTACGGCCTGCCGCGCTGGTTCTACTGGGAGGCGACCTCGTGGACGCCGGAGGGGGGCGGGAAGGTGGGCGGCCCGACCGATCCGTTCGTGGTGGCCGACAGCTTCCACAACAAAGACGGAGACCACTCGAACGGCGACGGCATCCTGGTCTATCCGGGCACGCAGGTGGGCGGCATGACCTCGTTCGGGGAGGACACGGTGTACCCCTCCGTGCGGCTCAAGAACCTCCGCCGCGGCGTACAAGATGCAGGATACATCCTCCTGGCGCGCGACCGCGACGCGAAGGCGACCGAGGCCATCGTCGCGCGCATGGTGCCGAGCGCGCTCTCCAAGGCGAGGGGCCCGGCCTCCTGGTCGGACGACGCGCGGCCCTGGCTCGACGCGCGCCGCGAGCTGCTCACGCTCGTGATGCGCGCCCCGGCGGACGCCGTGCCCCGCGTGGCCACGCTCGCGCCGCCCGCCCCTCGGCGCCCGCAGCGGGCCGGGGCGGGGGTGTGGGCCGCGATCGCGCTCTTCTCCGCGGGCTTCTTCGCGTGGGGCTTCGCCAAGACACGCCCCGCGACGCTCGAGCGCCCGGCGAGCTGAGCCAAGATGAGTGTCGCGATCCAAATGAGTATCGCGATGGCGGGGGGGCGCGAAGGCCGCGTCGAGCCCGCGCCCGCTTCGCTCGGGGTCGCAACCTCTGCGGTACGGTAGAGCCTCCTCGGCAAGGGCTCTCGGGCGCGGGGAGTGCCTCGCGCCACGCCGTCCCGCCGTACGCCAGCTTGCGAAGGGCGGATTGATTCACCTACGCTCGTCCCACCATGGATGCCGAACAAGCACAGGCCGTCGTCGACGGCCGAGGCTGGTTTCGTCGGCTCGCCGACAGCGGTCACCGGAGCGGCGACACGCCCGCCGAGCGTCGGCAGAAGACGCTCGTCACCGGCGTGTCGTTTCTCAAGGTCCTCTTCTGTCCCGCCTGGGTGAGCATGTTCCTGCTCGTGAGCGCCCCGCTCGCCGCCCTGATGCCCGGGCTGTATGCGCTCTCCACGCTCGGCAGCATCGGACGGCAGGCTCGAAACAAGGACTCGGCGCAGTTCGGTACACGGCAGACCTGGCTCATCTTCATGCTGCCGCCCGCGGTGTGCCTGGCGCTGGGCGGCCTGCAGGCGAGCAGCTCTGTGGTGCTATGGAGCTTCGTCGCCCCGATCCTCGCGCTCCTGTTCCGAGGACCGTCCTCGTCGCTGAGGTGGCTCGTGGCGTTCGTCGTCATGGTGGTGGGGACGTTCGTCGTCGAGGCGCTCGGCCTGCTCCCGGTGGCGGAGATGTCGCCGGCGGTGCGGAGCGCGTTCACCTGCATGAACGTCGTCGGCGTCACCGTGCTCACCTACACCGGAGTGCGCTACTACGCCCTCCTCCTCGAGGAGGAGCGTCGCACGCAGCAGCGCCTCAACGAGGAGCTCGCGGAGAAGAACGCCCAGCTCGACGCGCAGAACCAGCAGCTCGCCGAGCAGCAGCGCGCGCTGAAGGAGTCGCAGCAGGCGCTCATCCAGAGCGAGAAGATGGCGGCGCTCGCGCAGCTCGTGGCTGGTGTCGCCCACGAGCTGAACACGCCGCTCGGGGCGATCCGGGCCTCCATCGGCAACCTGCTAGGGTCTCTCGACGAGACCCTCGAGATGCTGCCCGACGTGCTCGGGGCCGCGAACGGCGACGAGCGCCAGCAGCTGAGGCTGCTCGTCACGGCCGACGGCAACTCCGGCGCGTGGCTGAGCACGCGCGACGAGCGTCGGCTCAAGAAGCAGCTCATCGGCGAGCTCACGGACGCCGGCGTACAGGATCCCCGAGCCGTGGCGCCGTTGCTCTTGCGCTGCGGCGTCACCAGCGTTCCGTCCGACAACGCGGCGCTGCTGCGGTCGCCGCGGGTGGAGGGCCTGCTCCGCGCCGCCGGCGACCTGATCTCGATCCGGCGCAACAGCACGACCATCCGCACCGCCTGCGATCGCGCCGCGAAGATTGTCTTCGCGCTCAAGAGCCACGCGCATCCGGGCGCGCCGGGCCGCGAGTCGACGCGGCAGGCGGTCGTCGAGACGCTCGACAACGTGCTGCTCCTCCACGAGAGCCAGCTCCGGCGCGGCGTCGAGGTGGTGCGCGACTACCAGGACGAGGGCGTGCTCGACGCGCGCCACGACGAGCTCGGTCAGGTCTGGACGAACCTCATCCTCAACGCGGTTCAGGCCATGGAATACGCAGGCCAGCTGATCTTGCAGGTCCGGCGCGAGGACGGCGCCGTGAGGGTCTCGGTCATCGACAGCGGTCCGGGCGTCCCCGACGACGTGCAGGCGCGCATGTTCGACCCGTTCTTCACCACGAAGCCTCCGGGTGAAGGGACCGGGCTCGGCCTGTCGATCTCGCGCCAGATCCTCGAGCAGCACGGGGGCCGGTTCGAGGTCACCACGCGGCCGGGCCGCACGGAGATCGCGGCGGTGCTGCCGGTGGACCGCGCATAGTCGGGCGCTGAGCCCCGCTTCCGTGGACACCCCAGGAGGCGGGAAGATGCGCCGGGGGTGCACGTCGTAGTCGAGGCCCGCGCCAGCCGAACGTGCCAGCACCGCTCGACGGTCAGGGACCATCGACCGCCGTTCCTCACTCGAGAGATCGGGTCGCCTCGCGAATGCCAAGGACGGGAGCCCTCTCGAAGAGGGCAGTCGGACCGCGTTCGGCTTTGGGCAGATTTGCGTGGACCTCGCCGACATCATCCGGAGCTCGCCCGCGGGACACTTCCCCGCGCGGGCTGGGGTGGTCTCGGGACGCCAGCTCGTCACGGCGAGTGGGGGCACCCCTCCTCGCGGGAGTCCCCTCGACGAGTGGGGGCACCCCTCCTCGCGAGCGCGGGAGTCCCCTCGACGAGTGGGGGCACCCCACGCTCCCGCGCCCGGGGTTCGCGGCGGGGGCACCCCCAAAGACACCGAGGGCCGTCACAGATCCGCGCGCTCGCGCGACGACCGGGCATGCTCACTCGTCGCCGCCTGCTCACGTTCGCGCTCGGCGCGCTCGGCGCGCTCCCCGTGCTCGCGCCGCGCGGGGCCTCGGCCTCCGCGCCTCGCTCGCCGCCGCTGCGTAACCCGCGCCTGCGGAGCCCGCTGCCCTCGGGCGTGCTGGCGGGGTATGCGGGCGACACGGGGCTCGACCTCGGCGGCACCGCCCTGCCGGTGTACGCGCTCGCCGCCGGCACCCTCGACTACTCCGAGCGCGGGCACACGCGGTGGACCACCGGGCGCGACACGCCCAACAGCGTCCGCCTCGCGCTCGTCGAGCCGCTCGCGGTGGGCGGGAGAGACGGCCGCCGCGTCACGCATGTATATTACACCCACATGGCGAGCCTCGTGCACCAGCAGGCCGAGGGCGCCCCCACCCGTCGCCGGATCGCGGCGGGGGAGCTGCTCGGCGTGTCGGGCGTGGGCAACGGCGTGCCGCACCTGCACCTCGGGCTCTTGTGCGACGGGCAGGTCGAGCAGGACACGTGGCAGAGTCTGCTCCGCGAGCACGAGATCCGGCGGCTGCTCGGCGGCTACGCGAACGGCGAGCGCCTGCCCCGCGCCGACGCGTGAGCGCGGCAGCGCGACGCCGAGGCCGTCAGGGCGCGAGCGCTGGCGCGCCCTCGCGCGGGGACGCGGGGCTCGGCTCGGAGACGAGGCGCGTCTCGCCCGCGCGGACGGACCACGCCGCCGCGAACGCGGGCACCTGGGGCTCCTCGAGCGTGATGTCGGCGAAGTGGTGCCACGCGGCCTGCGTCCGCTCGCGCGTGACGTCGAGGACGATGAAGCCGCGCTTGTTGCCGTCCACCCAGCGCACGTGCGGGTTCTTCGGGCGCGCGTCGTTCAGGACACCGAGGAAGAGGTCGGGGATCCCCGGCGAGGTGATCCCCGGCGTCACGAGCTCGACCGCCACGGAGCCGCGCCCGGTCGCGGGATCGTAGGTCGCCGCGTCGTTCGGATCGAAGGTGAGCTCGTTCGCCCACGAGCTGTGGATGTCGCCCGTGAGGACGACGACGTCCTTCACGCCCGAGTCGCGCAGGAACGTGAGCAGGCGGGTCCGTGACTCGGGGTAGCCGTGCCACTGATCGAGGTTCGCGAGGGTCTTCCCGGGATCGATGATGAGGTTCCCCACCATCACCTGCTGCGCGAGCAGCTTCCAGCGCGCCTTCGAATCGCGCAGCGCGCCCTCCATCCACGCGGCCTGGTCGTCGCCGAGGAGCGTGCGGGTCGGATTGGCCGGCGGCGGCGGCGCGAGGGGGCCGCCGATCTGCGCGCTCCTCGCGTGGTAGCGCGTGTCGAGCAGCACGAGCTCGGCGAGATCGCCGAACGGGAGGCGCCGGAAGATGCGCCCGTCGGCCTGCTCGCGGATAGGCATCCACTCCATGTACGCGCGCTGCGCGGCGGCCTTGCGGTCGGCCCAGGCGCCCTCGTCGGGAGTGTGGTTCTGCGCGCCGTCCTTCCAGCCGTCGTTCGCGATCTCGTGATCGTCCCAGATCGTGATGAACGGGTGCTGCCTGTGGGCGGCCTGGAGATCGGGATCGCGCTTGTATTGGGCGTGGCGTAGGCGGTAGTCGGCGAGGCTCAGGAGTTCGTGCTCCGGCTCGTAGAGGCGGACGTTGCCATAGCCCCCGCTCCCGTACTCGTAGATGTAATCGCCCAGGTGGAGCACGCCGTCGAGATCGGCCTGGGCCGCGAGCGCGCGATACCCGTGGAAATACCCATGCGCGAGGCTCGCGCACGAGACGACGGCGAAGCGCAGGCGGTCGACCGCGCCGCTCGGGGCCGTGCGCGTCCGACCGACCGGCGAGCGATCCCCGAGCGCCTCGAAGCGGTAATAGTACGTGCGCCCGGCCGCGAGCCCCAACACGTCGACCTTTACCGTAAAGTCGCGCTCTCGGGTCGTCGTGACCGAGCCCGAGGCGACGCGCCTCTCGAGCGCGGGATCCTCCGCGACGACCCACGACACGTCGACGGGCTCGTCGCCCGGGCCCTTCACGCGGGTCCAGAGCATGACCGCTTCGGGCAGCGGATCGCCGCTCGCCACCCCGTGGACGAACGCGCTCTTCGGCGGCGTCGCGAGCGCCTCGGAGCTGCAGCCCGCTACGGGAAGGGGCGCGAGCGCGAGCGCGAGGGCGCCGAGGAGGGCGTCGCGGCGCCCGATGGAGGCCGCAGGATCGGGTCGTGGGGAGCGCGGGGGCACGGCGCGCGACGATAAGGCGGAACCCCGCTCCGCCGATCCCGAATCGTCCGAAGGCGCTCGCGCGCGGCGAGGGCAACGACAGGGAGGAGGCCGCGCTGCGGCCGACGAGGCGCGAGCCCGGCGCTCGCTTGCTACTCTCCATGGGGAATGGAAGCGTCCGACCTTCGCGAGCTGTTCGCCGCGGGAGGCCCGCGAGCGCGGCCGGTACGTGATCGAGAACCGACAAGTGAGCCCCGGAGGGGCGAACGCAGGTCGATGGCGAGCACGAGCCGAAGGCGAGGTCTCGCCATGAACGGCGAGCACATCGACGTCATGATCTCGCGGAGCCGCACCGGACCCGAGGGGCTGGTCGCCGTCCACGAGCGGCCGCCCCGCGCTCACGGTCGTCCCAGCGGTGTGCGCATGTCAAGCCCGCGGCCCTCAGCGGGTGCCGCAGAAGGTGTCGACCTGCGCGAGCGTCGTCCGCTCTTTGCCGAGCAGCGCGCTCAGCGAGGCCCGAAGCGCGTCGGCCTTGGGCGTGTCGGTCTTGAGTTGGGCTTCGGTCTCACGAATGGTCTTCGCCAGCTCTGGGCCCCTCTTCTTGAGGTCGATCGTGGCCTTGGTCTTTGTTTCGTACAAGGCAATGTACGGAACCACCGCTGCCTTGAACTCTTGCACCGCTACGTCGTAATCGGCGATGGTCTTCGCGAGCCTCGCGTCTTTGGTGTCCAAGACCTTCACGGAAGTCACGAATTTCTCCCTCACCTCCACCTGACCACGTGGATCGGTGACCCGCGCGGCGGCCATGTCCGCCTCGCGAAGTCGCTTCACCGCCTCGTCGCAGTCTCCGCAGATCATCGAAGAGAACGCCCGGTCACCGGCCCTCATCTTTGCCATCGCGGCTTCCCCCTTCTTCACGTCGGCGTCGCTCGGCTTCACGACCAGCTGCGAGTTCTTGGTGAGCGTGTCGCGATCGAGGACCGCCGCCGCGACCTTCTTTTGCGCGTCGAGCAACGCCGCGTCGGCGTCTGCGGCGGCAGCGGCGCTGGTGGCCACCTCGGCGTAGTACGCCTTGAGGTCCTTCGCTGCCTTCACCAGCTCCGCCGTCTTTCCGGCGAACTTGTCGGCGCCGTCCCGCGCGTTCGCTGCTTCGCTGGCGATGGCGCGCTCCCTCGTCAGGGCGTCGAGCGCGGCTCGCTCGTCGAACTGCGCCGGGCGCGGCGCGGCAGGCTCGAACTTCGTCGCGTGCGCCACGGCCAGCGTCAGCGCGGCACACTCCTCCTTCTTGTGGCATCCGGTGGAGCAAAGGACCAAGGCGACCGCCGCCGCGGCGACGGCGCGAGCGGAGGCGGTGAGCGCGAGAGTGGGCTGCATTCTGGGCAGTGGAACACAGGTGCTCGGGGGCGCGTTCGTCCGCGCGGAGGGACGCGAGGTTTGCCGCGTCGCGCAATTGTCACACGCATTGACCTTGCGCGTCATGCCGCGGCGAGTCATAGAGGCGCACATGTACCGACTGCTCCCACTTGCTGCGCTCTCCCTGCTCCTCACGGCGTGCGCCTCGGAGGTGGGCGACGACGGCGCGGGCTCCAGCGAGTCGGCGGTCGTGAGCAGCACCAAGACCTTCCTCGTGCCGGTCGACGCCCGGGCCAGGGAGGCCTGCCACGCCGAGCTCGATCGGCAGTACTGCGCGCCGGCGGCGGCCCAGCGCGCGGTCGCCGCGTGCCTCGCGCGGCTCGGCG
>DAORJJ010000305.1:0-8200 GCA_035439005.1 Polyangiaceae bacterium
CGGCGAAGCCTTCATGGCGCTCGAACTCAAACCCGGCATCCTCGCCGCGCTCAAGTGGCGCGCCGCCTACCCCCGCGCCTTCGCCGGCGCGACCCGAGCCCGCGCCCCCGCCCGCGGTGATCCCGCCGGCCGTCGCGGCGGCCTCACAGAGCGACAGCGACCACGACGGCGTCCCCGACGCGATGGACCAGTGCCCCACGCAGGCCGAGACCATGAACGGTTTCCAGGACGCCGACGGGTGCCCGGACGCCGTGCCCGAGTCCGTCGCCAAGGTGATGGGGACGCTCTCCGGGGTTCACTTCAAGACGGCGTCACCGGAGCTCCTCCCCGACTCGTTCGCCGCGCTGGCGAAGGTGGCCGCGCTGCTCAAGGCCTTCCCCGATCTGCGCGTGGAGATCTCCGGCCACACGGACAACCGCGGCGACCACGCGAGCAACACCGCGCTCTCGCAGCGGCGCGCGGAGTCCGTGAGAGCCTGGCTCGTCTCGCAGGGCGTCGACGGGCGCCGGCTCGAGCCCAGAGGCTACGGGCCGGACAGACCCCTCGCGCCGAACCTCTCGGAGGAGGGGCGCGCCAAGAACCGGCGCATGGAGCTGCGACTGATCCACTGACGGCCGCGGAGTCCAGGCCCCTCCCGCGAGGAGCCCGACAGCCCCGAGGCGGGAGTGCGTCGCGCCTCGGAGGACGCGCGGGGCGAGCCACGGGATCGCTTTCGGTGCGCCAAGGCTCTCCGAGCCTCGCCCTCAGGTCCCCCTCGTCGTGGCGGTGAACACGACCCCCTTGTGCAGCTCGCAGGTTCCCCCCAGCAGCGTCAGCCCCATCAGATCGCGGACGTCCTTCTCCGGTCCGCGGGCGCTCTCGTAGCCCCGCGCGCCCGTCAACCGGAGGACGTGTTCGGCGCCCTCGAGAGCCCAGTCGACGCCACGCCACTTCAGGACGGAGAGCTCCGCCTCGCAGGGAGTGCCCGCCAGGTACGAGGTCCTCGCGTGGTAGAGCAGCGCTTCCATGCACGCGAGCGACGCTCGCAGCTCGACGATCCGCGCCTGGACGTGCTGGTGGGCCGCGAGCCCTGGGCGGCGTTCGAGGCTCGGCCGAGATCGCAGCGCGCCTCGGGGAGGCCCTGCGTCCGTTCGTCGGCGCCTCGGTCGATGAGGGGCTCCTTCCGCTGCGCCCCTTGTGTGTCCCTCGCGGGCTGCCTCGTGCTGTAGGGCGGGCTGTCCAGCGCACGACGCTGCACCTCGCGCGCCTCGCCGGACGCGAGGCCTACACGGCGGGCGATCTCGACCTCGTGCGGCCCGACGGCGTCCTGGACCGACACGGCACGTTTCGTCTCTTCGAGGTGAACACCGGGAGCTGCGTGGGGGGCCTCGCGGAGATCGAAGCGCTCTCGGACGTCTTCGCCCCATGGGTGGAGCGGACGCTGGGCCCCGCGGGTCTGCGTGTGACCCTGCCCCGCCCGCTCGCGGCGCTCGCAAACGCGCTCGCGCTGCGGTTTGGGCGAGGGGCCTGCGTCGCGTGGACCGCGCTCCCCGGCGCGCTGGACACCGACTGGGCGCCGCCCCTGGTCGAGGCCACGATCGCCGCGCTCACCGCGGCGGGCCTCACCGCGATGGCCGCCGAGCCGAGGTCCTTCGACGTCAACCCCGGGCACGTGCGGCTCGGTGGGCGTCCTGTCGACGTCTTGCTCCGGGTGGTCGACGCCGACGACTGGTGCGCGGCCCCCTCCCTCGCACACCTTCGCGCTGCGGTGGCGCGAGGTGACGTGGCGCTCTTCTCGTCCTCTTACGATCGCACCATTGGCGACAAGGGGCTGCTCGCCCGTGCCTCCCTCGCCGGCGATCCGCTCGTGCCATGGACCCGCCTCGCGCGCCCCGCGCTCGAGGGAGACGTCGATCTCCTGCCCTTCGTCCGTGAGCACGCCGAGCGCTACGTGCTGAAGCCCGCGTGGGGCCGACAGGGCAGCCGGGTCGCGATCGGCAGGGAGGACGTGGCGCGGTTTGGTCAGCTGCTCGTCGCCTCGGTCGTGTCGGGCGACTGCGTCCTTCAGGAATATGTCGAGCCAGAGCACACGCGGCTGCCCTACGCCTCCGCGCCCTTCGTTCGCTCGGTGCCGGTGGTCCTCTCGCCGTTCTTGATTCGCGGTTCGCCCGCCTCGCTCTGCGCGCGGATCGGCACGGGCGAGACCCAAGTGCTCACTCACCCCGCGCTAGGCACCACGGGCCTCCTGCCGGCCGCTGAAATCGCCTGAGACACACGTCCACCGCGACCGCTCCGTCCGAGGACGGCTTCTTTTGAGGGCGAGCAGCGCCAGGTAGATGTCGCGGGCCTGGGCGGACATACCGGCCGACGTGTCGGTGTTCGTCTTGCGGAGGCGGAGCGCGTCGACCAGGCTGGCGGCCAAGGGGAGAGGGGCACGAGTCGGGCGCGACGCTCGCGGGCGGGGTGAGGGCCGCGGGCGGGATGTAGGGCTCGCGACGCCCCCGACCGTCCGCGGTCGCGATTTCGAGGTCACGATCGGGGCGCGTCGCATCGCTTGGCGCGAGCCGAGGGTGTAGCGTGGACCACAATGAAACGCCGCATTCTGCTCGTGTGTCTGCTCGCGGGGTGCGGAACGGCGGCGACCGGGGCCGACTCGGGGGTCATCGGCGTCGCAGACGGGGGAGTCGACGCGTCCGCGAGCGACGCGGCGCTCGTGGACGCCGCGCCGGAAGCGTCCGCGGACGCCAGCCGCGACGGGAGCGCCCCCGTCGACGGCGCAGCGGAGGCCGGAGCGGACGCCAGCGGGCCCGCGGACGCCGCCGCTGACGCCACGAGCGACGCGAGCGACGCCGGTGACGCGGGGCTCTGCTCGCTGCCCCCGGTGGGCGCCGCCCTGGCGGTCGGCGAGGCCTCGAGGGCGATGGCGAGCTACACCCCGACGAGCACGTTCTCGAAGGCCCTCTTCGCGCGCGACACCCGCAACGTGGATCGCTGGGTCGTCGTCATCACCAACGACCCCGACGCCTGCACGACGCTGTCCGTCGCGCCTGTCGCGCCCGCCAACTGCGTCTCCACCCCCGCCGCCTACCAGTACCTGCTGGCGCGCTACACGGGCGCGAGCGTGCCTGCCGGGACCGACGCTGGCGGCAGCGCGTACTCGTTCGGCAACGGCGTGCTGTATTTCTCGCAGGGCCTCACCGGCTCCTACGTCCTCGACTCCCCGATCGACGCGGCGACCGCCCCGGTGCAAGGGCGCTTCTTCACCTGCGACACCAAGACCTCCGCCCAGACGCGAGGCGCGTTCAACGCGGCCTACTGCCCACTCGCGTACTTCCCCTGCAACTCATGAGCCCGACTCCCGCGTAGCCGAGAGCGCGAAGCGCACCCCTCGCGGGGCCGCGCGACGCTCGCGGGGCCGCAGGAGCGCGACGCTCGCGGGCCCTCACCCCCTCGCGGGCGACACGAGCCCCACGAGCCCCTCTCCCACGAGGGGAGAGCGGATCACCGCGCGCAGCGGAACCCCTCAAGGTAGCCCATCGACGGGTCCTCGAAGTCCGGCGCGGCGCGGCGCTGGCTCATGGTCCACGACCAGTAGAACGAGCCGCCGCGCAGCACCCACTCAGGGCGCGAGCTCGCGTCGGCCGGGGTCGGGACGCGCGTTTCGGTCCATTCCTGCACGTTACCGGTGAGGTCGAGCACGCCGAACGGCGAGCTGTCCCGCGGGTGGACCCCCACCGGGCAGGTCGTCGCGGTTACGGGCGCCGGCTTGTCCCTTGCGAAGCACCCTTGCGCGAGCGCGGGCGCGCGCCCCCACGGGTAGGGTCGGCCGTCCGCGCCGCGGGCGGCGTACTCCCACTCGTCCTCGGTGGGCAGGCGCTTGCCGACCCACGCGCAATAGGTCGCCGCGTCCTTGTGGCGCACGCAGTTCATGGGGTGCTGCGCGCGGTCCGGCTTGCCGAGGTTGCATTTCTCAGCCGTGCGCGACTCGCGCTCCGGCCGCGACGCAGGACGCGTACGACGCCGCCGGGACCTCGGTCCGATCGATCTCGAACGCGCGAAGCTCGACGCGGCGGGGAGCGCGCTTGCTCTGCGGATCGGCGCTGGCCACGAACGCCCCCGAGGGCACGCGGACCGTCGGATCCTCCGGCTTCACGATCGCCGGCAGCGGCGGGACAGGGGCGCACGCGTTCCCGTCCCAGCGCGTCCCCTCGGCGCACAGTGTGGTCGTCGCCAGGCGCAGCCCCACGTCCAGGTTGTCCCGGTCGATGGTGGGGTGCTGCCGATCGTCCGTGAGGCGCACCACCTCGGAGCGCACGAACGTGAGGAGCTCGCTCATGTCGAGGTAACCGTCGCCGTTGGCGTCGCCCTCGCGCGAGGTGAGCGCACGCACGAGCGCGCTCGTGAAGACGCCGTTCCTCAGCGACGACAGCTCGTACGAGGGCTCGTCGCCGCGCGACGACGAGAGCACGACCGCCCCCGTTCGGCGCAGGAGATCGGCCTCGCTGAAGCGGTCTTGGTCGGGCACGTCCCTTCGCGCTGCGCGCGGGCCCCCGTGGGACGCGGTCGCCCCCGTGAGCACGAGGCCGCGCGAGACGAGGTCGCCGGTCCCCGCCGGCGCGCTCGCCGCGCCGGAGTCGCGCTCGCCGGACTCGCACGTGTCGAGGAGCAGGAGCTTCTGCCGCGGGGCCATGTCGACCATCAGCGACTCGACCAGCGAGAACGGCGCCGCGGTCGCCTCGAGGCGGTCGAGGTCCACGTCGTGCGTGATGTAGTGGTACTCGGGCGACGCGCCCCGCGTGTACACGCCGTGGCCCGCCATGAACACGACCACCGTGTCGTCGACCGTCGCCCCGCGGAGCCACGCGCCTGCCTCGGCCACGCCGCGGCGCGTGACGGCTTCGTTGGTGAGGGTCTTGACATGCACGTGATCGAACGCGCGGACGCTCGAGAAGGCCCGCGCGAGGTCCTCTGCGTCCTTGTGGGCGAAGAGCAGATCGTTGACGCGTCGGTCCTTGTGCTTCGACACGCCGAAGCCGAGAAAAAACAGGTCCCGGCTCCGCGGCTTCCCCGCGTAGGTCACCGTGCGGACGTCACGGAAGGACTCGGCGCCAGCGGCGTCGCGCGCGACGATCTCCACTTTGTTGCGGCCGGCGCCGAGCTCGACGCGCTCACGGACGCCGTGCGAGCGCCCCTTGGCGGTGCGCACCGAGGGGGCGACGGGCACGTCGTTCACGAAGAGCTCGTAGCCGACTAGATCGGCGCCCGCCGCCGTGAGGGTGGCCTCGAGCGTCGCGACCTTGGGATCCTGCGGATCGGGCGTGAGGCTCGTGATGACCGCCCGCGGCGCGGCATCGAAGCGCGCGCCCAGGGTGGCCTCGTCCAGACCGAGGCGGCGTAGCCGACGCGCCCTTTGCCCGCGCATCCGCGCGAGCGCCTCGGGGGAGCCGAGCCCCACGCGCTCGAGGAGGAGGTCGGGCCGGTTGAAGCGCGGGGCGAGCTGATCGACCCGGTACGAGCGCCCGTCCGCGACGAGCGATACGAGGTCGGAGCCCCGGCGGGACATGTCGAACAGGCCCTCGTCGTCGTACGCGATCCAGTCGCTCCCGGAGGCCACGAGGTACACGGCGCGCCCCGTGGAACGCTGCTCGAGGCGGAGGGCCCCCTCCCTCGACGACGCCGTGAGCACGTGGCCGCCGTCCCGCGTGAGCTCGACGTGATCGATGAGCCCCGCGTGCGCCCGCACACGACCTCGCACGGCCCCGGTGGACGCGTCGACCCGGACGACCTCGCCGCCCGACGCGGTGTAGATCTCGCTCCCGTCCTGGGAGAAGGCCACGCCGCCGCTCAGGGACTCGTGGTCTACCGGCGTGTCGGCGCCCGGATCTGGGAGGGCACGCACCTTCCCGCTCGCGGGATCGACGACGATGGGCGTGGCGTTGGAGCCGCTGATCTCGCCCACGGCGGCGATCGCGCGCCCTCCCACTGCGACGGAGAGGTGCGCCGCGCCGACCACGATCGGCGACAGCCCGTTGCGGATCTGCATGAAGTCGGCGTCGTAGGGCATGGGGTCGGAGGCGCGCGAGGCCTCGCTCGCGAGATCCCACACAGTCAGGCGCTCGCGACCGCCCACCGCGGTCTTGCCGTCGGGGCTCACGGCGTACGCGCCGTAGAACGTTCCCCCGATGAACGGGGCGCCGTCGGTCTTCTTCCGCGCGACCAGCTCGCCCGACTCGGCGTCCATGAGGGCCATCTCGCCCGCGGCGTCCCCCACGAGGAGCTTGTCGCCCGGCAGCCAGTGGATCGCCACCACGCGCTTCTTGCGGCGGTGATCATGGAGCACGCGGCCGCTCCGGCTCACGAGCACGACGTTGCCCTCCCAGGTGCCCAGCGCGAAGCGCTGCCCGTCGGGCGCGCTCGCGATCGCGGACACGCGCCCCACGCCGACGAGCGGGCGCGCCCCTTTGAAGGCGAGGTCCCCCAGGTCCCAGATGCCGAGGGCGTGGTCATCGTAGACGACCGCGATCTCGCGGCCGTCGGGCGTGAACGTGGCGCTCGTGGGCTGCCCGGGCTCGCGCGCTCCGAGCGCCTGGACCCGACCGGATCCGAGAGTCCATGCGCCGGCAGCGCCGGACTCGCGCGAGAAGAGCAGCGCGTCCGCACACACGAAGGAGGTCTGCTCCGCCTCGAACGCCGGCCCGGGCGTGGACGCGACGACCCGACCCGTGACGGCGTCGCGCACCTGGGTGCGCCCCGCGACACGCGTCGCCACGCGCAGCCCGTCGGCCGAAAGATCGACGAGCTCCTCGCCCTGGGCAAAGTGAAAGCGCTCGCTCTTCTTCGGGTCCAGCGACACGACCGCGCCGGTCGTGAGCACCGCCACGCCCGCGGCGAGGTGGAACGCCGCGACGTCGCTGATCACGTCGCGAACGGCCGTACGCTCGAAGATCGCGAGCGTCTTGTCGGTGAGCCGCCCGACGCGACCCTCGGCGTCGACCCCCATCGTGCACATCGCCGACCAGCCTGCGAGGCGACCGTCGCCCGCCACGTCCTTCTCGCCGATGCGCGCCTGCACGGTGCCCGACGCGAGATCGTACAGCGTGACCACCGCCTCGTGCCTCGCGCTCGCCGCGACGAAGCGCCCATCGGGGCTGAACGCGGCGCAGCCGTAGAGCGGCGCGTCGCTGCCACCCAGCGAGTCGATGGGCTCGGTCGTGACGCCGGTCACGACGTCGAAGAGGCGCACGTCGCGCCGGAGGACGTCCGGAGACACCTGCGTGTAGTCGACCAAGAGCGCGCGCCCCACCCGCGGATCCGCGTGCACCTCGAGCACGCGCGGCCGCGTGAAGCGGACCGCGCCTGTGCGTGGGTCCACGCCGACGAGGTCGAACCCGTTCTCCCCCGTGAGGAACACGAGGCTGTCACCGCGGGCGACCTGGAGCTTCCGGTACGGGTACCGCTGGGCGACGGTCCCGGTGGCGAGATCCCACCGCAAGGTCCCGCCCTCGCCGCGACTGTAGAGCCCGCACGCGCCGTCCATCAGGTAGCCGTCGGTATGCTCGCCGTGGCCCACCTGCGGGACGATCCGGACCGCGACAGGGCTCCCCGCGGGGCGCGCGGGCGGGCCCTTCGCGACGGGCTGCTCGGCGCCGCGCTGGCACGCGCCTAGCGCCGCGATGGAGCCGACGAGGGCGAGGCCGACCGCGAGGCGACGCGCCCTCATTCGTGCACCGCGGGCCCCGGGGCGAGGAACCCAGCGACGCGCGCGTTTGCCGTTCGCATCATGGCGCGCGAGCGTACCGATCCGGCGGGTGCCGCGCAATCGGTGGAAATGTCACCGTTTCTCGGGCGCCGGCACCTCGAGAGCGACCCCTTGCGCGTCGAGGTTCGATGCTCGCGCTTTCCGCTCAACAGCCGCGCTCGAGCGCCAGGGCGAGCGCGGCGATCACGTCCACCGGCTGGCGGCGCCGGACAAAAGAACGTCGGCCCCGCGCTCGCAGGGCCGACGTGGAAGCAGTGAACGTGGGTCACGCGGCGCGGCTCACGCGTCGTCGCTCTCGTGCTCGGCCAGGACGGGCTGCGCGGGCGCGGCGGGCTCGCGGGGCTCGTCGCCCTCGGCGGCGTCGAGCTTGCGGGCGGCGCGCCGGCGGTCGCGCTCGTAGGCGCTCGTGGCCTCGCGGACGACCTCGGGGTAGGCGCGGTAGGCGTAGCGGAACACCTTGCG
>DAORJJ010000306.1:0-8199 GCA_035439005.1 Polyangiaceae bacterium
AGGCGGCCCTGCGGCGCCACCCCGACGCGACCCTCGTCGAGGTCGGGCCCCGGGCGGTGCTCCACAACCTGCTCACGAGGCGCTGGGTGTCCGCGCGGCGCCTGCGCACCGACGTGGACGAGCCCGGGCACTACGACCGGCTCGCGAAGGAGCTCGCCGATGGACCCCGCTGAGCTCGCCTCGCTCACCCGCGCCTGCAAGCGGCGGCCCCTGTGGGAGCCCGGCGCGACCACGCGGCCGCTCTCGCTCGGGCGCGACGCCGTCTGCCGCCTCCTCCCGCACCGCGAGCCCTTCCTCTTCGTCGATCGTGTCACCGCGGTCGACCTCGAGCGGCGCGCCATCGCGGGCAGTCGCCGGATCGACCCGGCCGATCCGGTGTTCGCCGGGCACTTCCCCGGCGCCCCCATCTACCCTGGTGTGCTGGAGCTCGAGACGATAGGCCAGCTGGCGATCTGCCTCGCCTCGCTGCTCGAGCACGGCGGCGAGCTCCCGCCGGTCGGGGCCGCGCCGCCGGACGTCCGGGCGCTGAAGATCTACACGGCGATTTTCCCCGAGGCGGTGCGGCCCGGCGATGAGCTCTCGATCCTCGCGACGATGGTCGAGCACGACGAGCTCGGCGCGATCTGCGCGGGGCAACTGCGGAGAGGCGACGCGACGACCGCGTTCGCCGTGATGGAGGTGCATCGTGTCGAAGCGTAAGCGAATCGCGATTACGGGGATGTCCATCAACACGCCCCTCGGGGACGCCCTCGAGCCGTTCCTCGCGGGCCTGCTGGCGGGCCGCTCGGCCATCACCAAGTGGAAGAGCCTCGACACCGGCCGCATCTACAACAAGGTCGGCGCCGACCTCGGCGGCTACTCGGTCCCGAACAAGCTCGCGGCGCTCGAGGGCGCGCTCCCTCCCGACGTCTTCAAGCGGCTCCGCAGGCTCACGGCGAAGGCGCCGTGGTCCACGAAGCTCTCGATGCTCCTCGCGGCGGACGCCTACGCCGACGCCGGCCTCGCGACCTCCGGCATCGATCCCACGCGCCTCGCGGCGATCATCGCGGGGCACAACATCAACTTCAACTACCAATACGAGAACCGCCTCACCTTCGCCGACGAGCCCGACTTCATGGACTCCCTCTTGGCGCTCACGGGGCTCGACACCGACCACGCGGGCTCGGTGTCGGAGGTGCTCGACGTGCGCGGGCCCATCTACACCGTGGGCGCGGCCTGCGCGAGCGGGAACACGGCGCTCCGCCTCGCGGTCGACGAGGTGCGGTATCACGGCGTCGACGCCGCGCTGGTGGTGGGCGCGGTGCTGGATTTCTCGCCGGTCGAGCTCCACGCGATGTCGCTCATGGGCGCCATCACCTACCAGAGCTTCAACGAGGAGCCCGAGCGGGCGAGCCGCCCGTTCGACGTGCGGCGGGAGGGATTCGTGCCCGCGCACGGCGGCGGCGTGATGGTCGTGGAAGAGTGGGAGTCGGCGAAGCGCCGCGGCGCGAAGATCTACGCCGAGCTCCTCGGCGTCGAGGCGAACTCGGACGCCAACCACCTCCCCGTCCCGTCGGAGGAGGGCCAGTCGCGGCTGATGGCCAGGCTGCTCGACGAGTGCGATCTCCGGCCCGACCAGATCGACTACATCAGCGCCCACGCCACCTCGACGCCGCTGGGCGACATCACCGAGATCCGCTCCATCAAGCGGGTGTTCGGCGACCACGCGAAGCGGCTCCGGCTGAACGCCACCAAGTCGATGTTGGGCCACACGTGCTGGGCCGCGCCGGTCGTGGAGACGATCGCCGCGATCCTCCAGATGAACGCGGGCACCCTGCACCCGTCGATCAACGTCGACGACCTCGACCCGGAGATCGACCTCGACGTGTGCCGTGGCCGCGCGGTCACCGCCGACGTGCGCCACGTGATGAAGAACTCGTTCGGGTTCGGGGGCATCAACTCGGTGAGCGTCCTGCGCCGGGTCGACCCGGCCGAGCGGGCGGGGAGGGGCGCATGATCGTCTTCGTCACCGGGGGCTCGCGCGGCGTGGGCGAGGCGATCGTCGTCGAGGCCGCTCGGCAGGGCCACGACGTGGCGTTCACCTACAACCGCGGGGCCGACGACGCGGCGCGCGTGACGGCGGTGGTGCGCGACCTCGCCCCGGGCGTGCGGGTGCGCTCGTACGCGCTCGACGTGCGGAGCTCCGACGCGGTCGAGCGGGTGGGGGAGGCGGTCGCGGACGAGCTCGGCGCGGTCGACGTCGTCGTCGCGAACGCGGGGGTGAACCTGAACGGGCTCGCCGTCTCGATGTCCGACGAGGACTGGGCCACGGTGATCGACACCAACCTCACCGGCACGTTCTACGTGTGTCGCCAGTTCCTGCCCGCGATGATGCAGAAGCGCTTCGGGCGCGTCGTCATGGTCTCGTCGCTCGGACGCGCCGGCGTGACGGGGCAGGCCGCCTACGCGGCGAGCAAGGCCGGCCTCCTCGGGCTCTCGGCCACGCTCGCGAAGGAGTACGGCCGAAAGGGGATTACGAGCAACGTCGTGGTGCCCGGCTTCTTCGACACCGACATGACCCGCGGCGACATGAGCGAGTCGAACAAGCGGTTCTGGCTCGAGTACTGCCCCGTGGGTCGTATGGGTCGCCTGCCCGAGATCGCCAAGGTGGTGCTCTTCCTCGCCTCCGAGGGGGCGAGCTACGTGAACGGCGAGTCGATCCAGATCACCGGCGGGCTGGACTGGGCGCCATGAGCGACTCCACACGACCGCGCGTGGGCATCGAGAAGCTCCGCGTCTACCCCAGCTCGCTCTCCCTCTCCATGGGGGATCTCTGCGCCGCGCGTGGGCACGATCTGGCCAATATCCGCGACGTGATGATGATCGACGAGCGCTCGGTGAATCCCCCCTGGGAGGACCCCGTCACCATGGCGGTGAACGCGGCGCTGCCGCTGCTCACGGCGCAGGACCGCGCGTCGATCGAGCTCTGCATCGTCGCGAGCGAGAGCGGCGTCGACCAAGAGAAGCCCATGAGCACCTGGGCGCAGCGCTACCTCGGCCTCGGCTCGCAGTGCCGGAACTTCGAGGTGAAGCACGCGTGCTACGGGGGCACCGGCGCGCTCCAGGTGGCCGCGGGCTTCCTCGCCTCGGGCGCGGCGCGCCCGGGCGGCAAGGCGCTCGTCATCACCACCGACCAGAGCCGCATGCACCTCGGCGCGCCGTGGGAGTTCGTCATGGGGGCCGGCGCCACCGCCCTCGTGCTCTCCCGCGAGCCGCGCTTCTTCGAGCTCGAGCTCGGCAAGAGCGGAGTCCACACGAACGAGGTCTCGGACCTCACGCGGCCGACGTCGCGCGTGGAGACGGGCAACAGCGAGACCAGCCTGCTCTCCTACCTCGACGCGCTCGAGCACGCCCTCGAGGCCTACCTCGCGCGGATAGGCGAGCCGATAGGGTACGACTATTTCGTAAAGAACATTTACCACACCCCGTTCGGCGGGATGACCTACCGCGCCACCCGGGCGGCGCTGCGGCAGTTCGGGAGCCCGCCGAAGGCGGAGGCCCAGGCGCTGTGGGAGAGGAAGACCCTCCCGTCGCTCGTGCACCTGCGGCGCATGGGCGGCACCTACGCGTCCAGCACCTTCATCGGGATGCTCGGCCTCGTCGACGAGACCCCCTCGCTGCGGCCCGGCGACAGGCTCGGCGTGTACTCCTACGGGTCGGGGTCGTGCGGCGAGTTCTACAGCGGCCTCGTGGGGCCCGACGCCCACGCCGTCGCCGCCGAGGCAGGGCTCCGCGGGGCGCTCGACGCGCGCCGCCGCATCTCCGTGCGCGAATACGAAGACGCCGAGCGCGAGCGCACTTGCTTCATCGACGCGGGCGACTTCGAGACCAGCCGCGACGGCTGCGCCGGCGCCTACGAAGACCTCTATCGCGGCGCCGGTCGGCTCGTGTTCCTCGGAGTGAAGGACCACTACCGCCGCTACGGGTGGAGCTGAGCCATGCTCCTGCGGATCCCACTGCCACCTACGCTCGGCGCGCGCGCGTTCGCCGAGCTCTCTCTCTCGCTCGCGCGGGCCGCGGACGATCCCGAGGTGCGCGTGGTCGCGCTCGTGGGGACCCCTGGCGTGTTCTGCCGGGGGATGGACCTCGGCGAGCTGGCCTGTGGCGGCGCCGCGCGCGAGGGCCTCCGGGCGTTCGCGGCGCTCGTGGCGGGGCTCCGCCAGCTCGGGCGACCCACGCTCGCGATCGTCGACGGTGACGCCGTGGGGGGCGGCGTGGGCCTCGCGGCCGCGTGCGACGTGGTCGTCGCGTCGACGCGCGCCACCTTCGCGCTGCCCGAGGCGCTGCTCGGCCTCTTGCCGGGCGTCGTGCTCCCCGCGCTCCTCGAGCGGCTCAGCCCGCAGTCTGCGCGCCTGCTCGCCCTCTCCGGGGCCAGCCGCGACGCGGCGTGGGCGCTCGCGCGGGGGCTCGTGGACGAGGTCGGGGCGCCCGAGGACCTCGAGCGGCTCGTGCGGCGCCGGGCCCGCGAGCTCGCGCGCGTCCCCACGCGAGGCGTGCGGGGCGTGCGCCGCTGGCTCGGGGAGCTCGAGCACCTCGGCACCGCCGCCGGGCTCGCGGCCGGCGCGGAGCTCACGGCCTCGCTGCTCGACGAGCCCGAGACGCGCGCCGCGGTGCGCGCGTTCCTGACCGAAGGGGCGGCGCCATGGCAGGTGTAGCCCCCGGCGCCTCGGTGCGGTTTCTCCCTCGCGAGGACGGCGTGGGCCACGTGCGCATGGCCGACGCGACGGGCAAGAACGAGATGACCGCGGACTTCGTGGAGGAGCTCTGCGCGGCGCTGCGCGAGGCCGCCGCGTGGCCCGACCTCCGCGCGCTCGTGTTGATAGGGCACGACGAGGTGTTCTCCTCCGGCGCGAGCGTGGGCATGCTCCGCGCGCTCGCCGGCGGCGGCGTGGCCCCCACCGACATCCTCCTCGCGAAGGCCGTGCTCGACGTGCCGGTGCCCGTGATCGCGGCCATGGCCGGGCACGCGGTGGGCGGGGGCTTCGCCCTCGGCCTCGCGGCCGATATGCCCCTGATCGCGCGCGAGAGCCGCTATGGCGCGACCTTCATGAACATGGGGTTCACGCCCGGGATGGGCATGATCCGCCTCCTCGAGCACGTGGTCTCCCCGGCGATGGCGCACGAGCTGCTGTACACGGGGGAGGCGCGGCGGGGCGCCGCCTTCGAGGGGCGCAGCGGGTTCTCGGCCATCCTCCCCCGCGCCGAGGTGCTCCCCTACGCCGACACGCTCGCTCGTCGCGTCGCCGAGAAGCCGCGCCGTGCCCTGTCGCTCTTGAAGCGGACCCTCACCCTCCCGAGGCGGCGCGCCTTCGAGGAGACCCACACGCTCGAGTCGCTGATGCACGAGGTGACCTTCGCCGCGCCAGAGACGCTCACCAGAATCGAGGCCACTCATGATGAATGATCTCCGCGGCAAAGCCGTCGTGATCACGGGCGGGACCATGGGAATCGGTCTGGCGACGGGCGTCGCCTTCGCCCGCCGCGGCGCGGCCGTGACGCTCACGCACAAGTGGGGCACGGCCGACGAGGACGCCGTGCTGGCCGCGTTCCGCGAGGCCGACGCGCCCCCGCCCACGATCGTGTGCGCCGACGTCGCGCGCGACGAGGACACGATAGCCCTCCTCCAGGGGCTCCGCGAGCGCCACGAGCGGGTGGAGGCCTTCATCTCCAACGTGAGCGTCGCGCTCGTGGTGAAGGGCCTCGCCGACTACGAGAAGCGCTCGCTCTTCACGAGCATCGACTACAGCGCGTGGCCGATGTTCGCGTATGCCAAGCACATGAAGGACATCTTCGGGAGGTATCCACGCTACATCGTGGGCCTCTCGAGCGGCGGGCCGGACGCGTTCTACAAGAACTACGACTTCGTGGCGGCCTCCAAGGCGGCGATGGAGACCCTCGGTCGCTACATGAGCTATCGGCTCTTCGACCAAGACGTGCGCGTGAACGTGGTCCGCTCGCGCCTCGTTCGTACGGAGTCGCTGCGGGCCACCTTCGGGCGAGACTTTGAGGCGTTCGCCGAGCGCTTCAACATGGAGCGGCAGTTCATCTCCTGCGAGGAGGTGGCAAACTCCATCCTCGCCTTGTGCAGCGGAATGCTCGACGGCATGAGCGGGCAGGTGCTCATGGTCGATCGCGGCACCTCGTTCTTCGACAACCTCATGCGCATCTACGAAGAGCGCGAGAGCCTCAGCTTGGGTCCACTGTGAACTTGAAAGGAAAGAGCTCAATGAAGCGCGAACACATCATGGCCGTCGTTCAGAAACACCTCGCCGACGCGGTCGACGGCCTCGCCGTGGAGGACATCGACCCGTCGCGGTCGATGAAGGACCTCGGGGCCAACAGCCTCGACATCGTGGAGGTGGTCTCGAGCTCGATGCGCGAGCTGCGGGTGAAGATCCCGCGGTCGGAGCTCTCCAAGCTCACGAACCTCGACGGGCTCGTGGACCTCCTCGAGCGCACGGTGAACGAGAAGGCCGCCCGCGAGGCCGCGCAGCCGTGATCGCGAGCTTCCGCGGCAAGGCGGTCATCGTCACGGGGGGGACCGCCGGCATCGGCCTGGCGACGGCGCTCGCCTTCGCCAGGCAGGGGGCGTCGTGCGTGCTCACCTACCGCTTCGGCACGGCCGACGAGGACGCCGTCCGCGCGCGGTTCCGGGAGGTGGGGGGCCCGGAGCCGCTGCTCTTCCAGGCCGACGCGGCCCGAGACGACGACACCGACGCCCTCCTCGCCGCGGTGAGAGAGCGCCACGAGCGCGTGGAGGTGCTCATCGCGAACGCCTCGACGGCCCTCGTAGTGCGCGGCTTCGAGGACTACGACCGGCGGGCGCTCCTCAAGAGCATCGAGGCGAGCGCCTGGCCCATGGTCGAGTACACGCGCCGCATCAAGAAGGTGTTCGGGAGGTATCCCCGCTACGTGGTGGGGATGTCGTCCACCGGGCCCGACTCCTTCTCGGCGGGGTACGACTTCGTGGCCACGTCGAAGTCGGTGATGGAGACGCTGTGCCGGTACATGAACTATCGGCTCTTCGACGAGGACATCCGGATCAACGTGCTGCGCTCGCGCAGCGTGAAGACCGACGCGTTCACCTCGACGTTCGGCGCCGAGTTCTCCGCCTTCGCCGCGCGCTTCACGCGAGAATCCCATTTTCTCCCCGCCGAGGAGGTGGGCGAGGCGGCGCTCGCGCTCTGCAGCGGCCTCATGGACGGCGTGAGCGGCCAGGTGGTCACCATCGACCGCGGCACCACGTTCTTCGACAACCTCATGCGCCTCTACGAGGAGCGCGAGGAGCTCGGCCTCTGAGGCGTCGCTGACCGCAGCCCTAAAAGAAGAGAGAGGAGACCGGGGCGATCCCGATCTCCTCTCTGCGTCCCCGAGGGCGCGCGCTCAGGCGGTGGGCACGGTCTCGCTGCGGAAGATCTCCACGCGATCGAGCCGAATGTCGGTGAGCGGCTTGTCGCGCGAGGTGGGCGAGTGGGTGATCTTCGCGATGAGCGCGTTGTTGATGAACACCTGCCCGAACACCGAGTGCTTGCCGTCGAGGTGCGGGGTGGCCACCTCGCAGATGAAGAACTGCGAGCCGTTCGAGGAGGGGCCGGAGTTGGCCATCGACAGGATGCCGGAGCCCGTGTGCTTCAGCTCGGGGTGGAACTCGTCGGCGAAGCGGTAGCCGGGGTTGCCCGTGCCGCGGCCGAGGCGGTCGCCGCCCTGGATCATGAACTGGGGGATCACGCGGTGGAAGATGGTGCCGTCGTAGAACGGCACGCCGCTCTTCGTCTGCCCGTCTCGCGGGTCGACGTACTCCTGCGTGCCCGTGGCGAGCCCGACGAAGTTCTTCACGGTGTTCGGGGCGCGGTGCTCCTCGAGCCGGGCGACCATCGCGCCCATCGAGGTGTGAAAGCGCGCGTAGAGCTGGCCTGTGCCGGGGACGGAGATCGGGGGAAACGTGGCTGCGACCATGGGGCCTCCTGGGGGGTTCGACACGCGCCGGCGCGCGGCGCTCAGACCGACTTCTTCTTCGCCTTCGCGCCCTTGCGAAGGGCGGGCACGACCGGGGCCGGAGGCTCGCGCTTCATGCCGGCCAGCAGGCTCGGGGCCGCCTCGCGCGCGGCGGCGGGCGCCGGCGCGGGCTCGCGCTTGACGGCGGCCGGCGGGGGCGCGGGC
>DAORJJ010000307.1:0-8153 GCA_035439005.1 Polyangiaceae bacterium
CGACCATGACGCTGAACCCACGTTGTTGCAGGAATCACGTTTCCAGGGGACTAGCCTAGAAGCGCAGCGTGAGCTCGACGCGCGCCCCCGAGAAGGCCGGGAAGAGGCGGCAGATGCCGCTCACGCAGCGCAGGCCGCCGCGCTGCTGCCCCACGAAGAAGCGCACGTTGTTCTCCGACGTGAAGCGCCAGAGCACGCTGCCGTTGTTGTAGATAGCCGGGAAGCCCTCTTGGGTGGTGTACTCGAAGCCGTGGGTGATGACCCACTGCGGCGCGACCTTGAGGGCGGTGTAGTGTTCGCCCTGCACCCACTTGGCCTCGGTGAAGACCTCGTTGCCCGCGGCGTCGACGGTGGTCTGCTGGTTCTCGCTGTCTTGCAAGCGCAGGCGGTGGCGACCGGCGAACTCGATCGAATACGGCCCGCTCAGGTATTTCGTGAGCGTGTATTGGGCGGCCCGCTCCTTGTAGAAGGGCTCACCGTTGGCGCGCACGTCGTTGCGCACGGTCGCGTTCGCGAAGAAGAACGAGCGGTTCGAGTCGAAGCGGAGCTCCATACCCGTGAGCAAGTCGGTCACGTAGTTGGTCGTGTCCTCCACCGACTGCCGACGACCGAGCTCGTCGCAGCTCCCGCCGCCCGACTCGCTCTTGGTCACCGTGTAGCCGAACGCGGTGTAGAGCAGCACGTTCTGGTTGATGCGCACGTCGACGCGGTCGCGCGCCCCGTTCACGCACGCGTTGAAGAAGTTGAACATGCTGTCGTTGATGATCGGCTCGGCCGTCGGCGCCGCCGAGTACGCCACGTTCGCGAACGCCGACGCCTTCGTGACGTTCACCGAGCCGGCGACGTTGAAGTAGTTGCGGTAGCTCTTCACCTCGAGCGTGTTGGTGAACGGCCCTTTGTTGGCCGACAGCGAGCCGTAGAGGGCGTTGCCGTTGAGGCCCTTCTCGCGCCCCGACTCCCCCTCTCGTCGCTGGATGGCGGCCTCGAGGTAGAGGTTGCCCGAGCCGAGGAGGGAAGGGATCTCGAGGGTCTGGCTCGCGTTCAGCACGTTCCGCGAGGCGAGCGTGGGAGACAGGCTCTTTGGCAGCGACGTGAGCCACGCGGAGGTGTCCTTCTCGTCGCACGTGCCGAACGGCCGGTCGAAGGTGCCGTCGATGACGTTCCCCTGGTCGTCGTAGCGGTAGGGCGCGCACCGGGTGAACTGCGCCACGTTGGTCGAGAGCACCACGGGCAGCCCGCGCCCGAGGAGGATCTGCCCGCCGACCACGCGATCGGAGCCAAAGAGGGGCGCGCGGGGATCGTTCTCGAGGGGCTTCGGCAGGAACAGCGCGCGGCCGGTGGGCTCGTCGACGCGCGAGGGGTTCAGGATGCCCGCGACGACCGTGACGCTCGCCGGGTCCTTCTGCAGCACGATCTTGCCGCCGAACGCGGTCGTGTCGATGCCAAGCTCGTCGACCTTGCGGAGCGAGAGCACGAGGCCACGGCCGAGCTGCGTGTACGAGTCACCCGCCGTGAGCTCGAGCCCGGGCATCTTGTAGGACGCGTAGAGCTTCGCGGGGTAGAGCGAGTCGCGGTAGCGGCTGGCGCCGTCGACCTGAAACTGCCGGAGCACCTTCGGCGCGATGTCGCCGTCCTCTGGCCGCAGCGCGTAGAGGGCGGAGTCGAGGCGCGCGCCCACGGTGAACTTGCCCCAGTTGAGCACCAAGTTCAGGCGGTTCAGCCACGCGAAGTAGCCCTGGTTCTTCGAGTCCTCGCCCTCGCGCGACGCGAAGCGCTGCGAGACGATGGAGGTCTCGGTGACGTCGAGCTTCAGCTGGCGCCCGAGCACCACCGGCAGGTCGACGGCGCCCGCCAACCCCGGCCACGCGAGGCCCGCGAGCGCGCAGAGCGCTCCCGAGGCTCTCGCGAACGCACGCCTCGGCGCCTTGAACCGCTCGCTCACGCGCGGCATCCTCGCACAAACGGGGCGCCTGCTGCGCTACTTCGCGAGCAGCTTGTCGACTTCGGCCGCCAGGACCTCTTCGTCGCCGGGGTTGTACCCCTCCCGCACCTGCGCGACGTTGCCGGTCTTGTCGATGAGGATGGTCAGCGGGCCGCTCTTCTTGGGGTTGTAGAGCGCGCAGATGGCCGAGTCCTCGTCGAGCAGGACCGGGAAGTTCAGGTTGTTGCGCTGGGCGAAGGGCTTCACCTGCGCCACGGTCTCGGGGCCATCCATCGACACGGCGAGGACGATGAGCCCCTGCGCCTTCTTGTCGTCTTGCATCTTCCGGAGGTGCGGGAACTCGGCGAGGCACGGCTCGCAGTACGTGGACCAGAAGTTCAGCAGGATGGTGCCCTTGCCGAGGTACTGGGAGAGGCGCACCGTGTTGCCGTCCATGTCGCGCGTGGTGAAGTCTTGGGCGTGCGCGCCCGCCTTCATGCCACCCGCCGGCGCGGCGACGCCGCCGGCCGCGGCAGGTTGTCCGGGTTGCGCGGCTTCACAGCCGAACAGCGCCGTCGCCGCGAAGGCAACGACGCTGAGGGCACGCGAAGCCGAACCAAAAAGGTCAGCTCTATTCTGCACTGGGATGTCTTACTTCGCGGGGGTGTAGCCGTCGAGGAACTTGAGCCAGCCGTCGAGCTCCGAGCGCACGCCCTCCGCGGTGCCCGCGCCGCCGGTGCTGGCGAAGAGGATCTCCATCGTGCGCGCGTCGAGGTCGGCGTTCCACGGGATGGCGGCCGCGTCGAAGAAGACGCCAAAGTTGGTGTTGTTGGGGTCGAGCACGTGGCTGTAGTCCGACGGGTACGCCGTGAGCCACTTGTCCAAATCGCTCTGCGTGGCGGGCGCGCCCTGCTTGGCGCTCTCGACGAGAGCGGTGAGCCACGCCACCTTCTTCTCCTTCAGCTCGCCGGCCAACGTGGCGGCGGCCTTCGCCTCGGCGTTGCACGGGCCGCACCACACGGCCGCGGCCTGGATGTGGATGAGGCGGTAGTTCTTGGTCTGCGGGTCGTAGTAGTCGGCGAGCGAGACCTGCTGCAGGCCCTGCGACTTGTCGCCCTTCGGGAACCCATAGAACTTGAAGTTCTTCATGATGTTGCCCGGCGTGCCGACCTTGCCCGTCTTCGAGCTGTGGGTCGACGCCTTGGTGCCGATGTTCGCGGTGGGGTACGGGACGCCGTCGGGGTTGGTCTCCTTGCCGACGGGTGTACCGGTGCCGTCACCCGTGAGGCCCTTGTCTTGCTCCGGGCCGGGGGCGCCCGAGCCGGTGGTCGTCGACGACGAGCACGCGACGGCGAAGAGGGCGAAGAGGACTGCTGAAACTCCGACAAATCGCATGGGACACCTCTGTTGACTGTGTGCTAGCACACCGGCGGCTCACCGTACCCCCAAACCGTGTTTCGTCAAGACCCATTGGCCCCGGGGGCTCGCGCGGCGTAGCGTGTGGGGCGCGCGCAGCTCTTCGGCTACGCCGCACCTTCGCTTCGGTTTCGTCCGCTCTCCTTTTTTCCGTGCTGCGAGGCTCCATGATCCCCACGTTCGCCCGACTCCGCCCACCGTCCGCGCTCGCGTTCGCGCTCACCTTCACCACCGGCGCGCTCTTCGCGGTCCTCGGCAGCGGGTGCTCGTCGACGGTCGTCGATCCCGGGCCGGCGGGGCCCGCGGCGTGCGACTCGACCAAGTGCGCGCCGGGCAACGAGTGCATCGCGGTGGGCGGCGAGACCAAGTGCCGCAAGACCTGCAGCTCCAACTCCGACCCGGCGAAGGCCTGCCCGTTCGGCTTCGCCTGCACCGCGCTCACGGCGCCCGAGGCGGAGTGCAAAGGGGCTGCGTGCATCTGCACCGAGCTCGCCGTGAAGCTCGAGAAGAAGGACAAGGGCCAGTGGGGCGCGGCCTGCAACCCGGCCGACGGCATCGCCGCGAACAAAGCGTGCGACGCCGCGCAGCAGTTCCAATGCTACGCGCAGAACCCGGTCGACGGCGCGGCCTACTGCACGCGCGCCTGCGCGAAAGACGCCGAGTGCGGCGCGGGCTTCTTCTGCGGCTCCGTCAACGACTCGCCCAGCGCCGAGGCCGACAAGCGCACGGGCACCGGCACCATCAAAATCTGCCAGAAGCGGGCCTACGGCTCGCCGTGCGAGTCCACCGTCGACTGCGGCGCGGGCCTCCGCTGCTTCTCGGACGACAAGAACCAGAAGTTCTGCACGAACTCGTGCACCGACGACAACAACTGCGCGGTCGACGCGTTCTGCGGCGACGGCCTCTGCTACCCGAACGCGCGCGTCGTCGTGGGCGACGGCACGCTCTGCTCGCCTTGCCGCTCCGACCTCGACTGCGCCGCGGGCAAGGGCGTGTGTGGGTCAAACTCCTACACGACCGAGCGCTTCTGCACGGTGCCCTCCCCCTCGTCCTGCAAGACGCAAGGCGACTGCCCCAAGGTGCCCGAGGGCGTGACGGGCGGCGGGTGCACGACCCAAGCGTTCGACGACATCCCCGCGGGGCAGTGCGTGGGCCTCTTCAAGCTCGGCTCGAGCAACCTTCCGGGCTGCTGGACCCGCACGCGCAAGAAGTAGCGCGGGCGCCCCCCGCAGGGCTCTCCGAGCGGCTACCCTGCGCGCATGACACGCACGTACGATCTGGTCCTCTTTGGGGCGACGGGGTTCACCGGGAGGCTCGTCGCCGAGTACCTCGCCAAGCACGCGACGGGGCTCGCGTGGGCCGTCGCGGGCCGGAGCGAGCCCAAGCTCCGCGAGGTGCTCGACGGCCTCGGCGCGGGCGGCAAGGGCGTGGGGCTCCTCGTCGCCGACGCCTCGGACGACGAGTCCCTGAAGGCCGTCGTGACCGCGGCGCGCGTGGTCGTCACGACGGTGGGCCCGTACGCGAAGCATGGCCACGGCCTCGCGCGGGCGGCCGCCGAGCACGGCACGCACTACTGCGACATCACGGGCGAGGTGCCGTTCGTTCGCCGCAGCATCGACGACAACCACGCGCGCGCCCGCGAGACCGGCGCGCGCCTCGTGCACTGCTGCGGGTTCGACTCGATCCCCTCCGACCTCGGCGTGCTCCTGCTGGCCGATCGCGCGCGCGAGCTCGGCGCCACGCTCGAGGCGACGCGCCTCGTGGTGCTGAAGGCGAAGGGCGGCTTCAGCGGCGGCACCGCGGCGAGCATGATGAACCTCATGCGCGAGGCCGAGCGCGACCGCGCCCTGCGCCGGCTCCTCCGCGACCCCTACTCGCTCACGCCGGACGCTGCCTCGGAGCTGTCGGTCGACGGCCCCGATCCTGTGCGGGTGCGGTGGGACGAGGACGCCAAGGTGTGGACCGGGCCGTTCATCATGGCGGCGATCAACACGCGCGTCGTGCGGCGCTCGAACGCGCTGCTCGGCCACCGCTACGGGCGCGCGTTCGGCTACGAGGAGACCATGAGCTTCTCGCGCGGGCCGAAGGGCCTCGCGACCGCCGCAGCGTTCGTCGCGGGGCTCGGCGCGGCGATGCTCGCCGCCTCGCGAGAGTCGACCCGCGGCGTGCTCGAGCGCTTCCTCCCGAAGCCGGGCAACGGACCTTCGAAGGCGGAGCGCGACGGCGGCTTCTTCCGCATCGCGCTCTACGCGAGCACCTCCGGCGGAGCGCGGCTCGAGGCCCGCGTCGAGGGCACGAGCGATCCCGGCTATGGCGAGACGGCGAAGATGCTCTCCGAGTCGGCCCTCGCGCTCGTGGAGGGCGCGTTCGCGAGCGACGAGGGGGGCGTGCTCACGCCGGCCGTCGCGCTCGGCCAGGGCCTCGTCGCGCGGCTGCGCGCGGCCGGCATGACGTTCGATCTCAAGGAGTGACGGAGACTCAGGCGGTGTTCGGCGGATCGGTGGCGGCCGCGTCCGCGGGTTCTTCCGCTTCGGCCGCTTCGGCCACCTCGGGGGCCTTGGCGTCGTCGGGCGTGGGCGTGGGCTTCGGCTCGCGCCCGGGCTTCACCGCGCGAGGCCCGCGGGCGGGCGCGCGCGCTCCGGCCTCGTCCGCCGCCAGCCGACGGGCGGCGATGAGCTCGCTCCACAAGGCGCGCTCGTCTCCCGCCGCGAGCAGGAGCCACATGCCCCCGGCCGTGACCGAGAGCGCGGCGAGGGGAACATCGAAGCGCGCTTGGGACGCGAGCGCCAACGCCAGCGGCCCGACCACCGCGCCGACCGTCTGCCGCTGGAGGAGCGCCACGCACGCGAGCGCGAGGCCGGTGGGGAAGAGATAATACGCGATCGGCACGAGCCCGAGGGGCTCGGGGCTCGACGCGCCCACCGAGAACGCGACGTGGAGCACCGCGCCCACCGGGGCGACCGAAGCCGGCCGCCGGGTGGCGAGGAACGTGGCGACGAAGCCCGCGATGAGCGCGGCGTTGCCGAGCACGCGCCCGCGCAGCTTGCCGCGCGTGGCGAAGTACGCGACGGCGACGAGCTGGGCTGTGCCCCACAGCACCACCGCCACCGTCGCGAGGGCGCGCGCGAACGTGTAGCCCCCGGGGCTCGCGAGCGAGAACGCGGCGACGGTCCACGCGAGCGCGCGGAAGAGGCCGGCGAGCCCGACGAGGCCGAGCACCACGGCCACGGCGCGCGTGTGCACCGACCGCAGCGCCCGCGCCGCCGTGAACAGGGTGAAGCCAGCCGCCGCGAGCGCAAGCACCACCTGCGCCAGCGCCATGAGGGGGCGCGCGGCCGCCGGCGACGCGAGGCCGACGCAGACGACGCTGAGGGCGAGCGCCGCGTACCGCGACGCGCCCAGGTCGACGCGGCGAATGAGCTCGTACCCGCCGAGGCCGATCAGCACGAGCAGACCGGCGAACGCCACGTAGGTGAAGGTCGACGTGACGCGCTCGCCCCACACGACGGCGCGCTCACCCACGTTGCCGAGCAGCCCGGGGAGCACGAGGAGCCCGAGGACCGCGCTCACGACCGCGACCGCGATCGTCACGCGGAGCAGCGGCTCCATGGCCTCGACGCGCGTGGGCGCGGGCGGCGCGCCGGCTGGACCGGGCGAGGCCGCCGACGGCGGGGGGGGCGCACCGTACGCGGGCGCGACGGGGCGCGAAGGAGTGGGCGGCGATTTCACGGGCACGCCCACTCTACCGAAAGGCGTGCGGCCCGGCGGAGGGATTGCGGATCCGGCCGCCGGCGAGGCTCACCGTGCTCGAGGGGAGGCCGTGCAGCTCCTCCTCGCGGTGCGTGACGCACACCACCACGCGCCCCTCACGGACGAGTTCGGGGTAAATAGCCGTAAATACTTCGTCTTTCGTCGCGTCGTCGAGCGCGGAGAAGGGCTCGTCGAGGAGCAGCACGGCGGGCTCGCGGGCCAGCGCGCGGGCCAGCGCCACCCGCTGCGCCTCACCGCCCGAGTACCAGCGCGGGGCGCGGTCGGCGAGGTGGGCGACGCCGAGGCGCTCGAGCCACTCGCGCGACCTGTCACGACGCGAGGCCGCGGGCCCCGCGGCCCCGTACGCCACGTTCTCGAGCGCGGTGAGGTGCGGGAACAGCGCGAGCGACTGGAACACGACGCCGAGCGAGCGGGCCTCCGGCGGGGCGAACACCCCCTCGCGGGAGTCGAACCACACCGAGTCGCCCAGCGCGACGCGCCCCTCGTCCGGTCGGTGCGCGCCGAGCAGCGCGCCGAGCAGCGTGCTCTTGCCGGCACCGGAGGGGCCGACCACGGCGGTGATCCCGGGCGGGAAGGAGAGATCGACGTCGAGGGCGAACCGCCCGCGGGCCACGACGATCCGCGCGCGGAGCGCGGCCGGGCCGGCCGGAGCGGCGGGGACCTCACTCACGCGGGGCGCGCCCGAGCGCCAGCCGGTTCGTGAGGTAGAGCGCGCCGAACGAGAGCGTCGCGAGCACGAGCACGAGGGCGTTCGCGTCGTGCTCGCGGCCGGCGATCGCCGCGTCGTAGATGGCCATGCTCGCGGTCTGCGTGACGCCGGGCAGGTCCCCCGCCACCATGAGCGTCGCGCCGAACTCGCCGAGCGCGCGGGCGAACGCGAGCGCCAGCGCCGCCACGAGCCCGCGAGCCGCGAGCGGGAGCTCCACGGTGCGGAAGGCGCGGAGCGGCGAGGCGCCGAGCGTCCGCGCGGCCAAGACCACGTCGCGATCGACGCCCGCGAACGCGGCGCGCCCGAACTTCACGACCAGCGGGAGTGACGAGGCCG
>DAORJJ010000308.1:0-8136 GCA_035439005.1 Polyangiaceae bacterium
AGGCCTCGAGCGCGGCGCGGCGGCGCGCGGCCTGCTCGGTGCCGACGAGGAGCGCGACGTAGCCGTAGCCGAAGGCGAACAGCATCGCGAAGGGCATCGCGAACCAGTGCCCGGTCTGGCCGGCCGCGATGACGCTGACGGCGCTGAGGAGCCCGAGGGCGATCTCCGTCATCGGGAGATCGGCCCGCGCGTGGTACCGCGGGGCCGCGCCAGGCTTCAGGAGATCGCCCGCCTTGGGCGTGCGGACGAACTCGCCGGCCATCGAGCGGAGCCCCTCGAGGACGGCCTTGCTGAGGTGGGGGGCGAGGCCGCAGCCGAGCGCGAGGAGCGCGGGCAGGTTGCGGAAGGCCTCGCGGCGCGTGCGCCCCTGCGCCGTCATCGCCATCGCGTAGAAGGCCGCGAGCGACCCCGTGGTGCCCGCGCAGAGCGGCAGGTCGATGAGGAGCATCGTGCGCACGTTCGTCGCGGGCATGAGGATGAGCGCCGGGAGGAGCAGCACGCTGAGGAGGACCATCAGCGGGTACGCGAAGTGCGGCGTCATGTGGAAGAACGCCTCGATGCGCTGCGTGACCGTGAGGTCCTTCGCGGTGAGGACGCGCTTCATGAGCTTGCGGGAGGTCTGCACGGTGCCCTTCGCCCAGCGGAACTGCTGCGCGCGGAAGGCGCTCACGTCCTCGGGGAGCTCGGCGGGGGTGACGACGTCCTCGCGGTAGGCGAACTTCCAGCCCGCCATCTGCGCGCGGTAGCTGAGGTCGAGGTCCTCGGTGAGGGTGTCGTGCTGCCAGCCGCCCGCGTCGCGGATGGCCTCGCGCCGCCACATTCCGCCGGTGCCGGAGAAGTTGAAGAGCCAACCGGCGGCCGCGCGGGCCCGGTTCTCCACGAGGTGGTGGCCGTCGAGCATGAGGGCCTGCACGCGCGTGAGGATCGAGACCTCGCGGTTCAGGTGGCCCCAGCGGGCCTGGACCATGCCGATGCTGGGGTCGGCCATGAACTGCGGGACCAGCGCCCGGAGGAAGTCGGGCTGGGGGATGAAGTCGGCGTCGAAGATGGCGATGAGCTCGCCGCGCGCGACGTCGAGGCCCGCGTCCAGGGCGCCGGCCTTGTAGCCCGTGCGGTCGACGCGGTGGATGTACTGGATGTCGAGGCCGGTCTCGGCGAGCTGCCGCACGTGATCGCGGACCATCATGCGGGTCTCGTCGGTCGAGTCGTCGAGGACCTGCACCTCGAGGCGCTCCCACGGGTACTGGACCTGCGACACCGCGTCGAGCAGGCGCGCGGCGACGGTGGCCTCGTTGTAGAGCGGCAGCTGGATGGTGACGGTCGGCAGGGTCGACGGATCGACGCCGTCGCCCAGCGGGGCGACCCCTGCCTTCATGACCTTCAGCTTCTTCGCGAGGCGCAGGCACGTGAAGACGAGGTGCGACCGGTGAAGGCCGTACATCGAGAGCAAGAGCAGGACGCTGAAGTAGGCGACACACAGGGCGACGTGCATGGGCAGAACCAAACCACTCGGCCCCTCGGAAGTTGTCACCGACTTGTAAATCGTTGCACCCGCTTGTTGCGAAGCGTCATGAATAAAGTGAAGTGATTCAGGATACTTGACTCGTCGAGACGCGTGCGTCACGACCCGCGGTGCGCGGCGCTGCGGGCCACGAGGCCCGCGCCGGCCGCCCGTAAGTCAGCGAAACCACGGGGACAAAGTCCACTGTGGGTCCATGTGTGGCGAGGTCGTAGGAGGTGCGGCTCTAGGCGAGAGGGCCCACCGCGGCTCCCGCGGCCGCCGCGAGGCCCCCCGAGCCGACGAGGCTGGCCAGCGCCTCGATGTCCTTCGACAGCGGCCGGTCGCCGACCATCGGGGCCACGCGCTCGCGGACGAGGGCCAGCGCGGCCGCCACGCCCCGGCTCGGCGTCACCGGGGCGCGCTGGTCGACGCCCGCGCAGGCCGTCATGACCTCGATCGCCAGCGCGTTGCGCGTGTTGCGCACGACCATGCCGAGCTTCCGGGCGCTCACGCTGCCCATGCTCACGTGGTCCTCCTTGCCCGCGGACGAGGGGATGCTGTCGACCGAGGCGGGGTGGCAGAGGACCTTGTTCTCGCTCACGAGCGAGGCGCTCGCGACCTGCGCGATCATGAAGCCGGAGTGGAGGCCCGAGCCGGCGGCCAAGAACGGCGTGAGGCCGGACGACAGCGACGGGTTCACCAGCTGCTCGACGCGGCGCTCGCTGATGTTCGCGAGCTCCGCCACCGCGATCGCCGCGAGGTCGAGGGCGAGGGCGAGGGGCTGCCCGTGAAAATTGCCGCCGCTCAGGATCTCGGTCTCTCCGCTGTCGATGAAGACGCTGGGGTTGTCGGTGACGCTGTTGACCTCGCGCTCGAGCACGCCACGGGCCCACGCCAAGGCGTCGCGCGTGGCGCCGTGGACCTGGGGCATGCAGCGGAGCGAGTAGGCGTCTTGGACCTTCGCGCAGTCGCGGTGGCTCTCGGCGATGCCGCTGTCGGCGAGCAGCGCCCGGAGGTTCGCGGCGACGACGGCCTGGCCGGGGTGGGGCCTGGCCGCGTGCAGGCGCGGGTCGAACGGCTTCGTGGAGCCTTTCAGCGCCTCGAGGCTGATCGCGCCGGCGATGTCGGCCGCGGTGGCGAGCCGCTCGCACTCGAGCAGCGCGAGCGTGCCGAGGGACGCCATGTATTGCGTGCCGTTGATGAGCGCGAGCCCCTCCTTGGCCTGCAGGACGATCGGCGCGACGCCCGCGCGCTGCATGGCGGCGAGCCCGTCCTCGACGGGGCCGTCGCCCACGCGCGCCTCGCCCTCCCCGATGAGCACGAGCGCGAGGTGGGCGAGCGGGGCCAGATCGCCGGAGGCGCCCACCGAGCCCTGCGACGGGATGCGCGGGTGGACGCCGCGGTTCAGCATCGCGACGAGCGTGTCGAGCACCTCGGCCCGGACGCCCGAGTGCCCGAGCGCGAGCACCTGGGCGCGGAGCAGCATGATGCCTCGCACCTCGGCGACGCCGAGGTCCTCCCCGATGCCCGTGGCGTGCGAGCGCACGAGGTTCTGCTGCAACGCGCGGATGTCGGCGGCGGAGATGCGCGTCTCCGCGAGCGCGCCGAACCCGGTGTTCACGCCGTACACGTTCCGCGCGGCGTCGCCCGCCACGGCGATGGCGTCGATCGCCTCGCGAGACGCCGTGACCTTCTCGCGGGCCCTCGGGCACACGTCGACCGGGCGCCGCCGGGCGGCGACGTCTTCGAGCGTCTCGAGCGTGAGCGGGAGACCGAGGAGCACCGGGCGAGCGTCGATCATGGCTTCGTCGTAGTCCGGATTCGGGGGCGTGGGAACGGGCGCCGCAAACCCCGAGTCGACGATGTAAGCAAACGTGCGTCGGTGGTCGCTCGGGCGACCAGCGCGGCCGGCGGCCTGACCATCGGCGCCGCGGGGCGAGCGTCGTGGTGTGGCGGTTCTTGCAGGAGTTCGCCCGACGTGTCGACGGCGCGAATCGTGCTTCCAGCTCGAGGCGGCTCCCCGCCCCATGAGGTGCACCTTGCGACGACGCTCCGCCACATTGATCGCCTTCGGCGCCGCCTCCGCGGTCGTCGCCCTCTTCGCCGGGTGCGGCAGCCAAGAGGGGGTCGTGATCGACGAAGACGCCTCCACCGATGGGCTTCCGCCGGTGGTCGACGGCGGGAATCCGCCGCAGCCCGACGCCTCGGACAGCGGGGCGGCCGACGGCGCGCGCGACGGCGCCGCCGAGGGGGGGCGCGACGCGACGGTCGTCGACGGGTCCCGCGCGGACTCCGCGGTCTGCACGCCGACGGGCGGCGCCTGCGCCACGAGCGTCGACTGCTGCACCGCCAACTGCGACATGGCGACGTCGCTCTGCGCCCCCTCGGTGGGTGCCTGCAAGGGCCCGGGCGAGGCGTGCGCGACGGGGCTCGAGTGCTGCACCTCGGCCTGCAACGGGGGCGTGTGCGACGCGCGCGCGTGCGTCGCGGACGGTCTCTCGTGCGCGATGAACAGCGACTGCTGCGGCGCGAACTGCCAGCCGGATCCGCTCGGGGGCGGCAAGTGCGAGCCGTTGAACCCCGGGTGCCGCACCGCCGGCAACCCGTGCGCGGCGGACACCGAGTGTTGCTCGAGCTTCTGCAACGGCGGCGTGTGCTCGGCGCGCCCGTCGTTCTGCACCCAGGTCGGCGACGCGTGCGCGCGCAACACCGACTGCTGCACGGGCACCTGCACGATCGCGGGCGGCGCCACGCTCGGCGTCTGCGGCGCGGTGCCGTCGGTGCCAGGCAGCCCCAACTGCGCGCCCGCGGGCACGCTGTGCTTCGAGGCGTCCACGACCTGCGGCGGGTCGTGCTGCAGCCGCAAGTGCGCGGTGTACGCCCCCTCGGGCCGCTCGATCTGCCAGCCCGCGAGCGGCTGCCGCCCCACCGGCGAAATCTGCGTGTCGAGCGCCGACTGCTGCGGCTCGGCCACGCTCCCCGACGGCACGCTGTCCGAGGTCACCTGCGCGCGCCGGAACCCCTCGGATCCGGTCGGCAAGTGCGACAACGGCAAGCGCTGCAGCCCCGCCGGCTCCATCTGCAAGCTCGCCACCACGTCGTGCAACGCGACCGACCGGTGCTGCTCCGGCACCGTCCAGCAGAACCCCCTGCGCTGCCAGCAGGACGCCCTCGGCGTCCCGCGGTGCCTCACGGCCCCGATCGACTGCGCCGGGGGGCCGCCTCCGGCCGGTACGGCGTGCGCCTCCAGCGCCGACTGCTGCGGCAACCCGTGTACGCCGAGCCCCACCGGCGGCTTCGTGTGCGGCGATCCGGGGAGCTGCGTGCCCGTCGCCGGGGCCTGCACCACACACGCCGACTGCTGCCCCGGCACCCCGTGCGTGTTCGCGCCGGGCTCCTCGTCCGGCGCGTGCGGCGGGGTGGTCCTGCCCGACGGCGGCGTCGGCCCGACGCCCGACTCCGGCGCGCCCGGCCCTGACGGCGGCGGCGGGGCGGACGGCGGCACACCCCCGCCCGGGTGCGCGCTCTACGGGCAGTCGTGCGCCGTGGCGGGCGACTGCTGCGACGGCGTCCCCTGCACGAGCGGCCGGTGCCGCACGCCATGAAGGGGCCTCTCAAGCGCGCTCGTCGCCTCTCCGCCCTCGTCTCCCTGGCTCCCATCGCGGCGCTCGGCCTCGGCGCGGTCTGGGCGGGCTGCGGCACGACCTCAGGCGTCTCCGAGTACCCCGACAGCGCCGTGCCCGCCGTGGATGGCGGCGTCGACGCGCCGGGGGACGGCGCGTGCGTCGGCCTCGCCTGCGGGAACCCTGACGCGAGCTGCGTGGGGCTGCAGTGCCAGCAGGTCGGCTGCGAGGCCGGCGTCACCACGAGCCTGAGCGGCACCGTGCTCGATCCCTCGGGGAAGGTGCCGCTCTACAACGCGTTCGTCTACGTGCCGAACAGCGAGCCGAGCCCCATCAAGGAGGGCGCGTCTTGTGACCGGTGCGACGGGCAGCTCAGCGGTCGCCCCATCGCCGTCGCCGCGACAGACTCGGCGGGTCGCTTCCGGCTCGAGAACGTGCCGGTCGGCAAGGACATCCCGCTCGTCGTGCAGATCGGGAAGTGGCGCCGGAAGGTCGTCGTCCCGGCCGTGGCCGCCTGCGTCGACACGCCGCTCGACGCCGGGCTGACGCGCCTGCCCCGCAACCAGGCCGAGGGGCACATCCCGCGCATCGCGCTCTCCACGGGCGGCGCGGACGCGCTCGAGTGCCTCCTGCGCAAGATCGGCCTCGACGACGCCGAGTTCGGCCCCGAGGGGAGCCCCGCGCGCGTGCATCTCTTCTCGGGAGGCGGCTACACCGACAACGGCACCCCGGTCACCGCCCCGACCGCGCTCGCCGGGGGCGCGCCGCTCACCGCGAGCACGGGGCTGTGGCGCGACGCCGCGTCCCTCGGCCGCTACGACGTGGTCCTCCTCGCCTGCGAGGGCGACGAGAACCCGTCGTCGAAGCCCGAGGCGGCGCGCGCGGCCCTCTACGACTACGCGAAGAACGGCGGACGCGTGTTCGCCTCGCACTACCACAACTACTTCTTCTCGGCCTCGACGCTGCCCGCGGTCCAGGGGCTCGCCACGTGGACCGACACGCGGCCCGACCCAGCGGGGAAGCTCGAGACCATCGAGGGCACCGTCGAGACGAGCTTCCCGAAGGGCGCCGCCATGAAGGCGTGGCTCCAGAACACGGGCTCCCTCAGCGCGACCGGCGGGCTGCCCATCCAGGAGGCGAGGCACAATATCGAAGCGCTGGGCCCGGGATCGCTCTCGTGGATCCGCGTGACCAACACGCGCTCGGGGAACACCGAGGCCGTGCAGTACATGTCCTTCAACACGCCCGTCGGCGCCGCCGACGCCGAGGTGTGTGGGCGTGTGGTCTTCAGCAACCTCCACGTGGGCGCGGGCAGCACGCCCGGTCAGCCGTTCCCAAGCGGCTGCGCTGCGGGAGAGCTCACGCCGCAGCAAAAGGCGCTGCTCTTCATGCTCTTCGACTTGTCCTCTTGCGTGCAGCGGGATGATCAGCCCCCGGCGCCGCCGCGCTGACGCCGCTGGCTAGAAGTCGGGGCGGGTCGCGACGGGCTTGGCGACCTTCGGGGCCGCCTTCGGCGCGGCGCGTGCCTTTGGGGGGGGCGGCGGTGGCGCCGTGGAGGGAGCGCTGGGCGCCATGACGGTCGAGGCCGCCGCCGCGCTCGACGCCGCGCTCTCGGCCTGCGGTGGCGCCGGAGCGCGCGCGAGCGTGGGCGCCGCGGCGCTCGCCGGGGCGCTCGGCGAGGGCGCCTGGGCGTCGCGGTGGTCACCTCGCGCGAGCGCGAAGACCGCCCCGGACACGAGCGCCAGGACGACGCCGCCGGTGACGAGGGTCGCGCCGCCGACGCGCGTGAGCCGCGAGCGCGGGCGCCGGAGGCTGTGGCGCCCCAGGCCGCCGGACTCCGCGTGAGACGGGCGCGTCGGAGTGCCCTCGTCGACCGGGATCGACGCGAGGCTCACGCTCAGCGCCCCCTCGGCGGACTCGTCGGGGCAGGCCTCGCGGAGCGCGAGCTCGAGCTCCGCGGCCGAGGCGTGGCGCTCGAGCGGGGCCTTGCGGAGGGCGCGCTCGAGCTCGACGAACAACCGCGGGGCGATCTCGGGGGTCGGGTCCACCTCTCGCTCGAGGACCGCGACGAGGCTCGCGGCGGCGGAGGCGGCGTGGAACGGGCCGCGGCCCGTGAGCAGCTCGATGGCCATCGCGGCGCACGAGAACACGTCGCTCCGTGGGTCGAGCTCGACGCCGCCGCGGATCTGCTCGGGCGACATCGCGCTGGGCGTCCCGAGGACCTCGTCGCGCGCCGTGAAGCTCGGGCTCGATCCAGGGCGCTTCGCGATGCCGAAGTCCAGGAGCTTGGGGGTCACCGCGCCCGTGGTGTCGACCGCGAGGAAGACGTTGCTCGCCTTCACGTCGCGGTGGATCACCCCCTGCGCGTGCGTATGCGCGAGGGCGCGTAGGACCGGGAAGAGGACGGCGAGCGCCTCCCCCACCTCGAGCTTGCCTCGTCGCTGGAGGATGGCCGCGAGGCTCTCGCCGCGCAGCCGCTCCATCACGAGGACGGCCTCGCCGGCCTCGGTCGTGAGGAAGTCGTAGATGCGCACGATGTTCGGGTGGACGAGGCGCCCCGAGATGTCGGCCTCGTGCTTGAAGCGGGCGATCGTCGCGTCGGTGTCGTCGGCGCCGTCGGGCGGCGGCACGACCACCTTCAGGGCGACATCGGCGCCGGTGCGCTCGTTCCTCGCGGCGTAGACGAGCGCCATCCCGCCGCGGCCGATGAGGCGCTCGACGGTGTAGTGACCAAAGCGCTCGGGTTGGGACGCCACACGGTCAGAGTAGGCGGTCGCCGACCGATTCGCCAACGGCGGCCGCTAGTTGCAGACGAAGCCCTCGGGGCGCTTGCACAACACGTTGTTGCGCTTGGCGCAGCAGGCCTCGCTCGCGCCGCACCGCGCGGCGCACTCCGCGCACGCGGTCGCGCAGTCGCCCGCGCACGGGATCGCGCCGCAGCAGGCGGTCGCGTAGGGCGGCGGCGCGCCGGGGCAGCTCCCGGGCGCAAGCGCGTCGGGGGCCGCGTCGGCC
>DAORJJ010000309.1:0-8123 GCA_035439005.1 Polyangiaceae bacterium
AGAGCGGTCCGCCGCAGTCGACGTCGACCTCGGCGCCGTCCCGCGCGCCGTTGGCGCACGAGGGGCCGAGCGGTGGGCCCGTGACGGGCGCGGCTGCCTCGGGCGCCGTGGCGGCGTCGGCGGGCGCGACAGCAGGGGGGCCCGCGTCGGCGGGTCCCGCGGTGTCGCTCGAGCACGCGGCCACGAGCGCGCTCGCGAGCACGACGAGCGGCGCGGTCCTCGGGGAGAGCCTCACGGCGCGCCGGCTAGGCCAGGATCCCAGAGGGCCTGCCCGTGCTCTTGTACGCGCCGTCCCCGAGGCTCGGCACGGTGACGCCGTAGAGCTTCAGGAGGTCGACGTGTAGATCAGACATATTCCTGTTCAGGTTCACGTCGGTCACGCCCGCCGGGGTGGGCGTGCCGTAGATCTCCTGGCCGAGCTTCAGCTCGTTCGCCACGTTCTCGCTCGCGACCAGGAGCGGAACGTTCGCGGAGTTGTGCGTGCGACCGTCGGACATGTTGCTCCCGAGGATCGTCACGGTCTCGCGGAGCAGCCCCGCCGCCTTGAGCCCCGCGATGAGCTCGCCCCAGAGCCCGACCTGGATCTGGTTTATCTGGATGAGGTTCGCCCAGTTGTTGTGCGCCGAGTCGTGCTGCTCGGCGGCGACGGCCGCCGTGGGGCGGTTCGGCCCGATGCCGTCGTTGTACATGATGGTCGCGGAGCGGGTCAGGTTGCACTGCATCGCCGCGATGATGAGCTTGTGCATCGTGCGGAAGTTCCGCACGTAGGCCTCGCCCGCGGTCTCGGCGGCCGGCCGCACGCAGGTGGTCGCGCTCGCGGCGCTCGCGAGCTCGCCCTCTACCTCGCGGATGCTCTGCGCGTACGCGTCGAGCCGCTGCTTGTCGGCCGCGGAGAGGGTCGACTTGTGGTGCTTGTACTGATCGAGCACGCCGTCGAGGATGCTCTTTCGGCGCTTCAAGAGGTACGCGGCCTGCTCGTTCGAGAGCTTGTCGCTCGAGCCGAAGACCCGCGCGAACATCGCCATGGGGTCGAGGATGTTCGAGATGGGGCTCGTCGCGTCGCGCCACGCGATCGAGTTCACGTAGTTGATGGAGCCGGCGCGGTCGTGGCCCTGGTCCCAGCTCGGCACCTGGCTGAAGCCCGCGTGGAGGCTGCGGATCGAGGCCTTGGGATCGGTGTCCGCCACGAGCTGGTCGAGCGACTTCGCGCAGCGCTGGTAGTTGGGATCGGCGCTCGGGTTCGCGGCGCTCGTCGTGCCGACCGGCGTGGACGAGAGGAAGCCGGCGGTGCCCGACCAGTGCACGTCGAAGTTGTTCACGGCGCGGAAGCCGCGCATCACCGAGACATTCGCCGCGACCCCGAGATCGGCGAGCGGCTTCAGCGCGCCGCCCCGCGCGCCCGCGTAGCCCCAGTCGCCGTTGTTGGCGTCGGGCATGGGCGCGCCGCTGCCGAAGAAGCAGCCGATGAAGCGCTTCTTCGGCCCCATCCCCTGCGCGTGGGCGAGCGGCTCGCGGGCGGACTCCACGAGGGGGAGGGCGATGCACACGCCGAGACCGCGGAGGACGTTGCGCCGGGAGATACGGGATTTTGTGGTCACTTCGCGGCTCCGTGGTTCACGCTGCGGAACGCCCGGCTCATGACGAGGCGCGTGATCATCGCGCGGAGGCTCGGCGGCTTGCCCTCCACCGGGAGGGTCAAATAATAAAGGAGGTCCTTGTCCGCATTCGCGCTCGCGTCGACGATGCGGCGCGTGGAGTAGACCGTGAGCTTCTCGGCCACGCAGCGGTGGTAGTCCGGCAGGTCGGCGAGCATGGTGTTGAGCTCGTCGAACCGCGCGAACGGGCGCCCGAGCAGCGTGCTCGCGCTCTCCACGGGCTTGCCGGTGTCGGCGTACGCGTTGCGGAGTCGTCCCCTCATGTCGAAGCCCTCGAGGCCGAGGCCGATGGGGTCCATGTACTCGTGGCAGCCCGCGCACGCGGGGCCTGCGTTTCGGTGGCTCTCGAGGCGCTCCTTCACGGAGGCCGCCGCGGGGATGGCGTCCGCGGCCTTCTTGATTTGCTCGAAGAGCGCCGAGTCCGGCGGCGGGATCGCCTTGCAGAGCAGGCGATCTTGCACGAGGCGCCCGCGGTGGATCGGGCTCGTCTTCAGCGGGGTCGCGCTCAGGGTGAGCCAGCTGCCCTGCTGGAGCACGCCGCCGCGCTCCATCGTGGCGACCCGCGTGAGCGTAGGCGAGAGCTTGGCGTCCACGCTGTAGTGCGCGGCGAGCTCTTGGTTCAGGTACGTGAAGCCCGGCCGGACGAGCGCGGTCACCGGCAGGCCCTCGCGGACGACGTCGGCCATCACGCGCCAGCTCTCCTCCCACATGGTGTGCTCGAGGGTGCCGGCGGCTGCGCCCTCGTAGGCGCGGAAATCGAACCACTGGCCCATGAAGCTCTGGACGAAGGCCTCGGTCTTCGTGTCGAGCAGGCGCTCGGTCTGCGCGCGGAGCACGGCGGGGTCCTTCGCGAGGCTCCCGTCGACCGCCTTGGCCCACAGCTCGTCGTCGGGGAGCGACGCCGTGAACATGAACGACAGGCGGCTCGCGAGCTCGTACGCGTCGAGGTCGCGCTCGCCCGAAAACTCAGGGCTCGGCGGGGCCTCGATGCGCGTCATGAACTGCGGCGCGAGGAGCACGGTGCCGAGCGCCGAGCGCAGGCCGTCGAGGAAGATCGCCCTCGGCTCGGTGAGCGAGGTCTTCGCGAGGGTGATCCCCTCGTCGTAGCGCGCGGCGAGCCCGGCCGACTCCGCTTGGGCGAGCGGCCTGCCGTAGGCCCGGCGGGCGAAGGGCTCGACGATCGAGCGCGCGCACGGATCGTAGGCGAGCTCGGCCGCGGTGGTCGCCGCGCACGTGACCACCTTGGGGGAAGCCAAGGCGCGATCGAGGAGCGCCTCGACCGTCTCGGTGATGTCGCGGATCGCCTTCGTGTCGAGGTTGCTCCACGGCACCGCGTCGAAGCCCGAGAACTGCGTCGTCGGGGTCCAGCTCTTCTGGAGGTCGAGCGGGAGGCGCTCCCCGAGGAGCGCCGAGGCCGCGTTCAGGTACTCGCGGTTCGACAGGTTGCGCGTGATCGCCGGGCCCGCCGCGAGCTGCTGACCGGCGGCGGCCACGGCCGGATCTTCGACGGCGGGGGGCGGACCGCCGAGGAGCGTGTCGGAGGTCTCGTCGCACGCGGCCGCCAAAGCGCCGGCCAGGACTCCGCAGAGCAAGACCTGGCGCGATGGGCTCGGGGCTCGCCCGCGGCGTCTCTGGGGATTCAAGGGGGCCTCGCTCGATGAGCCATGGGAGCCGCAGCGTGGCGGACGCCTGCGCACGCACATGGCGCCCAATAGTGTGGGCGACCGTCGACGCACCGTCAAGCGCGCCCCCCCCGGCGCACAGGATGCCCGCGCTTCCTCTAGAGCTTGCTCGCGTCTCACGGCAGGGTCAGGATCAAGGCGGCCCGACTCGCGTCGCCCGCGACGCTCGCCTTCACGGTCTTCCCGTCTTTGCTCGCGGTGAGGCGCACGGAGCCGCGCGGGGAGAGCTCGCTCGCGTCGGTCGTCCAGCCGTCTTGGGTGAGGAGGACGCGGACCTCGGCGGCCACGGCGTCCCGGCTCCGAGGCACCTCGTACATCACGATCTTTCCCCCTCCACCTGGGGCGCCGCTCCCTCCGGTGGCGCCGCTCGGGAGCGGGAACCCTCCGGCGCCTCGCCGGATGACCTGCGCGGTCGGCGAGGCGGTCGCCGCCGCGTCTGGCGATGGCGCAGACCTCCGCTTGCAGGCGGGCGCGCCGACCAAGACCAGCACGAGCGCCCCCACCACCCAAGCGAGCTGAGCAACACCCATGGGATAACGGTAGCGGATGGGGCCGCCGGAAGGGCCGGAAACCCGCGCCGTTTGCATCGCGGCGCGGGGCGAACTGCCCGCCGCGGCGTTGGGGACCTCGATTCCTCGCGTGCCGCCGGCCTCCACTCGGAGGTAGGCTTGGCTCATGGCGACCGCCCACCCCACAGGCTACCTCGAGGCCGAGCACACGCCCATCGAAGGCGAGCTCGACGCCACCGACCTCCGCGTCCACGGCGAGCTCCCCCGCGAGCTCCGCGGGCTCTACGTGCGCAACTCCCCGAACCCGCAGTTCGCGCCGATAGGCAAGTACCACTGGTTCGACGGCGACGGGATGGTGCACGGCATCCGCTTCGAAGACGGCCGCGCCTCGTACATGAACCGCTGGGTGCGCACCCGCGGGTTCGAGGCCGAGCGCGAGGCCGGCAAGGCGCTGTGGACGGGGATCCTGGAGCCCCTCCGGCCCGAGGCCATGAGCCTGCCCGGCGGCCCGGTGAAGGACACCGCGAACACCGATCTCGTGTTTCACCGAGGTCGACTCATGGCGCTCTGGTGGCTCTCGGGGACTCCCTACGAGCTCTCCACGCGCGATCTGTCCACGATAGGGCCCGAGCGCTTCGACGGGAAGCTCACCGGGGGCTTCGCCGCCCACCCCAAGGTCGACCCCCGCACGAACCAGCTCGTGTTCTTCGATCACTCCATGGTTCGGAGACCGTATCTTCGCTATGGCGTCGTCTCGCCCGACGGGGAGCTCGTGCGTTACGAGGCCATCCCTACGGACTCGCCGCACATCCTGCATGACATGGCGATCACGGAGAACTACTCGATACTGCTCGATTTTCCGATGGGGTGGGACCCCGAGCGCCTCAAAGCGGGCAAACGCAAGATCGCCTTCGATCGAGGCGGGCGGAGCCGCTTCGGCGTGCTCCCCCGGCTCGGCGGGGCCGCCGACGTGCGCTGGTTCGAGGCCGAGCCCTGCTACATGTATCACACCATCAACGCCTACGAGGTGGGCCGCGAGATCGTGCTCGTGGGCTGTCGCGTTCGGGACCCCATCCCGGAGCGACAGGACACCTCGGGCGGAGTCGCCCGACTCGACACGATTGAGCTCGTGCCCCATCTCTACGAGTGGCGGTTCGACCTCGACACCGGCGAAACCCGTGAGCGCGCGCTCGACGATCTCGCGACCGAGTTCCCGCGCATCAACGACACCGTCCAGGGCACCCGCGCGCGCTTCACCTACAACCCGCGGATCGCGCGCGACTCCGCGCTCAAGTTCGATGGTCTCGTGAAGTACGACCTCGCCGGCGGCGCGTTCGCGCCCGCCCGCGTCGTGTGGGAGGCGCCGCCCGGCATGTTCGTGGGCGAGGCGGCCTTCGCGCCGCGCGCGGGCGGGGCAGGCCGCGGGGCCAGCGAAGACGACGGGTGGCTCGTCACGTTCGGGTCGAGCGCGCGCGACGATCGCTCGGTGTGCTTCGTGCTGGACGCCCGCGACATGCGCGAGGTGGCCCGCGTCGACCTGCCCCGCCGCATCCCGCTGGGGTTCCACTCGATGTTCTGCCCCGGCGCGTGAGCCGAAGAGCGCGCTTTCAGCGGAGGTGCGCGTCCAAGAAGGCGAGGGTCTCGCGCATCACGGGCTCGAACCCCGGCCCGTCGTTGTAGATCTCGTGGTGAGCCAGGCCGGGGAGCGCCACGAGCCGCTTCTCGCCCCTGGCCTTCGCGTAGAGGCTCGTCATCTCGCTCCGCGCGATGAGCGCGTCGCGCTCGGGGTAGACGAAGAGCGAGGCGGCGCGGCTCTTGGGGAGCTCGTCCTCGGGCGCGAACTCGAAGAGGTCCTGGAGCGACTCGAAGGTGATCTCGAGCCGCCAGGTGGGGAAGCGCGGGGCGTCGGCGACGAGGAGCGCGCACGTCTCGGGATCGGAGGCGAGCAGCTTCGGCACGGCCACGTACGTCACCTCGCCGGTGCTCGTGGTGGCGCGGCGCGCGGCGCGCACCTTCTCGCGGAAGCGCGGAAAATCGGGGAAGCTCGCCCACACGCGGCCGAGATCGGCCGGGCCCGCCACGGCGACGAGCGCCCGCACGCGGTCGTCCCGCCCCGCCGCGCCGACGGCGACGCTGGCGCCGAGGCTGATCCCGAAGAGCCCGAGGCGCTTCGGGTCCACCTCTGGCACGGTCTCGAGGAAGGTGAGCGCCGCGCGCACGTCGTCGACCTGCGCCCAGGGCACCAGCCGGCACCGGGGCTCGCCCTCGCTCTCGCCGAAGCCGCGGTAGTCGATGTTGAGGGTCGCGTACCCCGCGCGGTTCAGGGCCGCGGCGTTCTTGGGGAGCCAGACCTCCTTCACCAGGCTGAAGCCCTGGCAGCAGACGAGGGCGGGGACGCGGGCGCCGGGCGGGAGTCCGTCCGGGAGGCGGAGGACGCCGGCGAGGCGGGCGCCCGCGGAGTGGAGGGTGATCGTGCGTTCCATCGCCCGAGCGTCGCCCGCGGAGGCCCTCCTCGCAAGGGCGCCGCGCGCGCCTTCGCCGCCCCCGCCGCGCGGCAGGCGTGGTATTCAACACTCCGGGGACCGCGAGCGCGGGCCCAAGGGGAGGGTTCTTGCGAATCGCCATCATGCGCCATGGTCCGGCCGAGGACTACTCCGCTTCAGGGCGGGACCACGATCGCGCGCTGACCCCGAGTGGCCGCCAGCGGGTCCGCGAGGTCGCAGAGGCCCTCGCCGCCGCCGGCGAGGCCCCCCGCGTGCTGCTCACGAGCCCCCTCGTGCGCGCGCACGAGACCGCCGAGGAGGTCGGCGCCGCGCTCCGTCGCACGCTCCGCTTGCCGGGCGAGGTGCCCCTCGTCGTGCGCTCCGAGCTCGCTCCGGGGCGCGATCAGCGCGGGCTCGTGGGCGAGCTCTTCGCCGCGGGCGCCGACAACGCCGTGCTCGTCGGCCACGAGCCCGACCTCTCGGAGCTGGTCGCGGAGCTCTCGGGGCGCCCCCCATCCGGGATGCTCAAGGCGATGGTGGCGTCCTTCGAGCTCCACGCCGACCCCGCGCGCCGAGGTGGGTACCGGGCGGAGGTCCGGTTCATCCTCGATCCGAAGACCCTCACGTTCGCCCGCTGACCCCCTCCGCCCAGCCCCTGCCTCGCCAACGCGCCCCCGTCAAGGCGAAGCGGCGGTTCTCGCCAAGTGCGAGGAACGGCGCGATTGGGGGGTGGAGCCTACACGTCTATCTATAGGATATCCTAGCGTTTTGCCCCCCTCCTTGACAGGGATACCCCCCTCCTTTACCCCCAAGGGAGGAGGTCGAAGCGGCGATGGGCTCTCGGTCGGCGGTGGCTCAGAAGGTTCTCCCCGGGCCACGGTTCGCGCGGGCGAACGCCGCCCAGCTGGCGGGGCCCATCGGCGCGTCCGCCATCCGCGTGCCCACCCACGCGGCGGGCCGCGTCCAGCTCGCCCTCGTCCCACCGCCCCGGCTCTTCGTGCACGAGAGCTCCCGGCAGTCGCTGGAGCGGCGCCTCGTCGGCGCCTTCCTTGGGCCGGTCCGCCTCGCGATCACCGACAACCGCCACACCATCGTGTCGCACTCCACCCGCGCCGGGGTGCTCGTGGTGCGCCTGCACCACATGTTCCTGGACGCCGCGCCTCGCGTCGTGGACGCGCTCGTCCGCTACCTGGTGCTCGGCGATCGGGACGCGAGCCTGCGGGTGAGCGCCTTCATCGACGCGCACAACTCGCGCCTCGCCTGCCGAGTCTCACGCGGCGGGCCGCTCGTCACGCGGGGCAAGACCCACGATTTGCTCTCGATCTACCGCGAGCTGAACGACCGATACTTCGGCGGTGCGTGCGACGCCCTCGTCACCTGGGGCCAGCGCTCACGCAAGAGCGTCGTCCCTCGGCGCAGCCTCAAGCTCGGCAGCTACAACGACGTCGACCGCCTCGCCCGCATCCACCCGGTGCTCGATCGGCCCTGGGTTCCCCGGTACTTTGCGGCGTTCGTGCTCTACCACGAGCTGCTCCACCACATGATCCCCGCCGCCCGCGGCGAGGGCCGGCGGCAGCTCCACCCGCCGGAGTTCCGCGAGCGCGAGCGCGAGTTCCGCGCGTTCGACCGCGCCCACGCTTGGGAGCGCCGTAACCTCCACCGCTTGCTCCGAAACGCCTAGGCGCGCGGTTCGCGCGTGCCGCGCGGCGGAAAACGGCGCGCGCACGGGAATGGCCGCCCGGCGCGCGACGCTCTCTCGCGTGCTATGTCCCTCGGTCGCCTCATGACGCGCCC
>DAORJJ010000310.1:0-8099 GCA_035439005.1 Polyangiaceae bacterium
GCGGCGACCCGCGCGCTCGCGGCGCTCGTGCACGCGTTCGCGGAGAGGACGGGGCGGCGCCCGCGGCTCTCCATCATCCCGTACAACGCGATCGCGGCGGTGGACGACCCGTTCGAGCGCGCGTCCGACGCGGCGGAGGACGCGTTCCGCGCCGTCTTGCGGGACCTCGGCGTGTTCACCCACAAGCGGTACAGCGGCGGCGGCGACGTCGGCGCGGCGTGTGGGCAGCTCGCGGGGCGCGCCGACGCGAGCGACGCGAGCGAGGTGTCGGGGAGGGCGTCGTGAGCGAGTACCAGGTCGAGATGCGCTGGCGGTGCTCCGCCTGCGGAGCGGAGAACCTGGGCCGCCACATGGTCTGCCAGGGGTGCGGCGATCCGAAGGACGACCGCGAGCCCTACGTGATGCCCGGCGACGTGAGCGAGGCGGCGCAGGTGACGGACGCGGCGCTGCTGCGGTTGGCCCACGGGGGCGAGAACTGGCGGTGCGCGTACTGCGGGAGCGACCAGCGCGCGCTCGACGGCGCGTGCGGCCGCTGCGGGGCCGGCGCGGCGGGGAGGGGCCCAGAGGCGTCGCCGCGCGCCCCGCGCGTCGCGCCAAACGCGGTCGCGACGCGACGGCCCGGCCTGGGCCCGCTCCGCGTGATCGCCCTGGTCGCGCTCATGGTCGTCGGCCTGCCCATGGCCGTCATCGGCGTGTTCATCGTGTTCGCGGCCGCGAAGCCGCACACGGCGGTGGTGAAGGAGGCGACGTGGACGCGCAGCCTCGCCGTCGAGCGGCGTGAGCTCGTGCCGCGGACGGCGTTCCTCGACGCCGTGCCCAAGGACGCGGTCGAGGTGACCGACGCCGGCGTCGGCGTGCACCACCACGACAAGGTCTTCGATCACTTCGAGACCGAGTCGTACACCGTGACCGTGCCGGACGGCACGCGCAGCGAGACGTACACCGAGCGCCAGGCGTGCGGGCAGAACTGCACGAGCAAGCCGCGCTCGTGCACGAAGAGCTGCACACCCAACAAGAACGGCTTCGCGACCTGCAAAGACGTGTGCACCGGCGGCGGCCAGAGCTGCTCGACGAAGTACTGCGACGTGACCAAGACGCGGCAGGTGCCGAAGACCCGCGAGGACCGCAGGACGCGCCAAGTGGAGCGGTTCCGGCAGGAGCCGCGGTACGCGCCGCAGGTCGCCTTCCGCGCGTGGGCGTGGGTGCCCGTGTTCCGCGGCGCGCGCCAGGGTAGGCCGGACGAGCCGCTCGCGTGGCCGGTGGCCGAGGTCGCGCCGCTCGCCGACGCGGGGCCCGCGGAGACCCGCGAGGAGCGCAGCGAGACCTTCCAGGTGAAGCTCGTCGACAACTTTGGCGGCGAGATCCTGTTCGCGCCCAAGACACCGGAGGAGCTCGCGCGCTTCGTGGTGGGCAAGAAGTTCGTCGTCGGGCGAGGCCCCGACGGCGCGCCGACCTTCACCGACCCGTGAGCCCGCGCGCGGGGCCGGAGGGGCGAACCCGGGTCGAAGGCGGGGCCGAGCCGAAGGCGAGGTCTCGAGCCCTAGCCGAAGGCGAGGTCTCGCCATCAACGCCCTTGTCAGTGCCTCGGGATTCGTGAAGTGTGAGCGAGTGAGGAGCTGGGGGAGCCGGTCCGTGGCGAGGGGCGCGCAGGTCCGGCGGGGCGCGCGGTCGGCGCTCGCGCTCGGCGTGGCGCTCGCCGCCACCCTCGTGGCGCGCGAGGGCCACGCCTCGCCCGAGGACCTCTTCGGCTACGGGCCCCACAGCTCGGCGATGGGCGGCACCGGCGCGGCCTCGGCCCAGGGCTTCGAGGCGGCGTGGGCGAACCCGGCGCTGCTGTCGCACCTCCGCGAGCGCAAGCTCACCCTCGGCTACGGCGGCGCCGCGTTCGGCCTCGCGACCCAAGCCGAGGGCGGCGAGCGCCAAGCGCGCGGCACCGCGGCGGCGCGCGGCGTGTTCATCGGGGTCGATCTCCCGCTGCCCTTCGGCGGCGTCCTGAAAGATCGCCTGGGCGTCGGCCTCGCGTTCTACACGCCCTCCGACATCATCGTGCGCGGCAGGCTGCTCTACCCGGAGAAGCCGCAGTTTCCCCTGCTCGGCGAGCGCGCGCAGTCGCTCACCGTGCGCGGCGGGCTCGGCGTCGATCTCAGCCACGGCCTGCGCGTCGGCGCGGGCTTCGCGGCCCTCGCGGAGATCGTCGGCGACGTGCTCGTGGCGACCGACTCGTCGGGCCGCGTGGGCACCCGGGTGGAGGACCAGCTCGTGACCACGTACGCGCCCACGCTCGGCGCCACGTACGATCTCCCGTTCTGGCGTGGGGGGCGGGTCGGGCTCGCGTTCCGCGGCACGCTCGACGCGCGGTTCGCCGTGACCATCGACGCGACGAAGCTCTCGTCGCTCAACATCCCCGTGTTCAACATCTCCGGCCTCGCGCAGTACGATCCCTCGCAGGTCGCCCTCGAGGTGGCGCACGAGAGCGACGCGCGCACCGTGGCGTTTGGCGCGACCTACAAGCTGTGGAGCCGCTACAAAGGCCCCATCGAGCCCACGATCTCGTGTCCGCCGGGCGAGGAGGGGTGCGGCGCCCTGGTGCCCGCCGTCATCGGCTACGCGAACACGCTCGTCGTGCGCGCGGGCCTCGATGAAAAGGTGCAACTTACACCTTCCGCGGTGGGCCACGTGCGCGCGGGCGCGTTCTTCGAGGGGAGCCCGCTGCCCTCGACCCTCCCGTCTTCGGACGCGTTCCGGTTCTCCGACCGCACCACGGGCCCGGTGCCCACCCGCTACTACGACGCCGCGCGGCTCGCGGGCACGCTCGGGCTCGGGCTCTCGCTGAAATCGCCGCTGCCGCCGATCGACCTCGACATGTACACGCAGCTTCATTTCCTGCTGCCGCGCACCATGACGAGCGACCTCGGTGACGGGAGCGCCGAGCGCACGAAGGTGACCGGCCGCGTGCACGTGTACGGCCTCCTCGCGGGGGTGCGGTTTTGAGCGCGCGGAGCCGCCGCGCTTCGTGGGCTGGCCGGGCCGCGCTCGTCGCGCTCGTCGTCGCGTGGTCCGGCGCCGCGCGAGCCAACCCGCACGACACGTTCGGCTTCGGGTCGCGCAGCACGGCGCTCGGTGGCGCCGTAGCGGCCGACGTGCACGACGCCTCGGCCAACTACTACAACCCCGCGGGCCTCGCGCGCGCGGCCGGGCTCGAGCTCTCGATCGGCTATTTTAGAGCCTCGCACCACCTGTCCACCAACGGCGTCGACAACGAGGTCGACCCGGTGAAGGGCCTCGTGCTCGGGGTCGTGGCGCCCGGCGAGATCTTCGGCGTGAAGTTCGCCTTCGGCCTCGGCGCCCACCTCCCGGACGACCGCATCTCGCGCGTGCGCGCCTTCCGCCAGGAGCAGCCCCGCTGGGAGCTCTACGACAACCGCAACCAGCGCCTGACCCTCGCCACGAACCTCGCGGTGGCGGTCACCGACTGGCTCGAGATCGGCGGCGGGCTGTCGTTCATGTCGTCCACGCGCGGGCGCCTCGACATCACCGGCTCGGCGAACATCTTCGCGCCCTCGCAGAGCCAGCTGCGCCACGAGGTCGACGCCGACCTCACCGCGGTGCGGTACCCCATCGTCGGCGCGCGCGTCGCCCTGACCGACCGCATCGCCCTCGCGGCGGTCTACCGGCACGAGTTTCAGCTCGGCCTCGACCTCACCGCGCACCTCCAGGGCGACATCTCCGGCCTCACGACGGCGCGCTACGACCTCGCGACCTCGAGCGTGAACAACTACCTGCCGCGGCAGGTGGTGCTCGGCGGCTCGTGGGCCGTGAGCGACGCCGTGCGGGTGAACGCCGACTTCACGTGGCTCGAGTGGAGCGCCTACGTCGCGCCCGTGGCGAAGCTCGACGTCGGCCTCGACATCCCCCCGCCGAAGGGCGGCTGGCCGGCGAGCATCTCGCCGCCCGAGACGCCGGCGCCGCTCAAGGTCGTGCCGCTGCGGCTCAGCGATCGCGTCGTGCCGCACCTCGGCGTCGAGTGGCGCGCGCTCGATCGCGCGTGGCTCCGGGGCTTCGTTCGCGCGGGCTACGAGGTGCAGAAGAGCCCGATCGCGGCGCAGACCTCGTCGGTGTCGTACATCGATCGCGATCGCCACACGGGCTCGCTGGGGCTCGGGCTCGTGCTCGTGCACCCCGGCGAGATCATGCCGGGCTCGATCGCGCTCGACGGCCACGCGCAGCTCAGCGTCTTGCCCGAGGCCGACACGCTGAAGGCGAGCCCCGCCGATCTCGTCGGCGACTTCCGCGCGGGCGGCACCATCTGGAACTTCGGCGCCACGCTCACCGCCACGTTCGACGGCGCGGTGGTCGGCGCTCGCCCCGCGGGGGCCTCGCCCGCCGCGGGCGTGAAAGGGAGCTCACGATGACCCTCCCGCCGCGCGCGCGCGCGATCGCGATCGGCGGCGCCCTCGGGCTGCTCGCCGCGTGCTCCACGCTCGGGTCGGATGGCCAGGGCGATCTCGGCCTGCCCACCGCGGGCGTCGGGCCGTTCCGTCGCCTCGCGGCCGGCGAGGTGCCGGGGATCGCGCCGTTCGTCCTCGATGGTGAGGGCGGCTACCGCGAGCCGGCGGTGCTCGGCGACGATCCGCGCGAGCCGCGCGTGTGGCTCTTCGCCGGCGCGGTCGGGAAGGGCGACGACGGCGTGCCGAAGGGCCCGGTGATCGTGCGCACCTACGCGACCGACGGGCGCTCGTTCGCGGGCAGCGGCGCGGCCTCGAGAGCGGCCAGCAGGCGCTCGCGTTCCGCCGGGGCGCGGCGCGGGGCTCGCCCTCGCGCCCAGCGAGCCGTGGGAGGGCGGGGTGGTCGGATCGCCGTTCGCGCTGCGGGTGGGCGCGGAGGTGTGGCTCTTCTACGCGGGCGCGGGTGGGGTCGGCCTCGCGCGGGCCCCGTCTCCGAGCGGGCCCTTCGTGAAGGACGCGGCGCCCGTCCTCGACGCGCGCGGCGCGGCCCCGTGGGAGCGAGGCGCGCCGGCGGCACCTACCGCGTACGTGGAGGGCGGGCGGGTGCACCTCTTCTACTCGTCCGGCGGGTACTTGGGCGAGGCGGTGTCGGACCTCTCCGCGCGCACCTTTACCCGCGTCGACGCCGACCCAAGGACCCCCGCGCTCGATCCGGCGCTCGGCCCGAGCCCTCGGGTCGATCCTTCGACCCTCGCGCCCGGCGAGAAGCCCCCGTTCGACGAGGCCGGCGTCGCCGATCCGTGCGTCAGCGTGCGCGACACCCCGGCCGCCGCCACGCGCGTGCATGTGCGTGTACTCTACACAGGGCTCGCCGCCGCGGGGACCACGGCGATCGGCTTCGCCGCGCGCTACGGCCACGAGGGCCCGCTGACCCGCCAGCCCCTCGCCGTGTACGCCGCGAAGGGCAAGGAGCGCGCCCCGGCGCTGCTCGACCTGGGCGAGCGCGGGTACCTGTATTTCACCGAGCCCCGCTCCAGCGACGGGCGCGAGGCCATCGGCGCGGGGTTCGCGCCCGGCGCGGGCTCGCCCGGTCCGCTGGCGACCCCGGCCGGCGAGTAGCGCCGCGCCGCGCGCGCGGGCCGCGTGTTACCGTAGCGAGATGCTCTCGGGTCTGCTCCTCGGCGTCCTCTTCGTGACGCCGTTCGTGCTCACCTACCTGTTCTTCATCCGCTGGGTGGACAGGTTCGAGCCGGAGCCGTGGTGGCTCATCGCGCTCGCCTTCCTCTGGGGCGCGATCATCGCGACCACGGCGGGCGGGGCGTCGTCGTCGTACTTCGAGGGCGTCCTCCAGCGCGGGCTCGGCATGAGCGAGAAGGACCCCCGCCTCGACGCGATCGGCGCGACCGTGCTCGCTCCGGTCTTCGAGGAGGGCTTCAAGGCGGTGGGCGTGGCGCTGATCGCGCTCCTCGGCGTCCTTGGGTGGAGGCGCATCGACGGGCCCCTCCACGGGGCCATCTACGGGGGCGTCGTGGGGCTCGGCTTCACGCTGACCGAGGACATCCTGTACGTGGGGCGGCAGTTCGCCGTGGAGGGCCTCGGCGGCTTCGTGGTGCTCCTCTTCCTGCGCACGGTGCTCCTCGGCCTGTCGCACTGCACCTTCACCGCGTGCACCGGGCTCGGCTTCGGCGTCGCGGCCGAGTCGAAGAAGCTGTGGGTGAAGGTGGCCGGGCCAACCCTCGGGTTCGCGGCCGCCATGGGAATGCACGCGGTTCATAACGGGCTCCCGACGTTCCTCGGCGGGGGCGGCGTGCTCGTGATGCTGCTCGTGTCCTGGCTCGTCGACCTCGCCTTCTTCGGGCTGCTCTGGGTGCTGGTGACCCGCGATCGGCGCATCGTCATCCGCGAGCTGCTCGGGGAGGTGGGCGATCTCCTCCAGCCGACCGAGCTCCGGCTCGTGAGCTCGTACGCCACCCTCGGCTGGAGGAACGTCGTCGTGTTGTTCACGCAGGGCGTCTCGGTGTGGCGCAAGCGGCGTGAGAAGCAGCTCGCCCTCGTGGAACTCGCCTTCATCAAGAGCCGGCGGCGCCGCGGCCAGACGAGCGCCAAGCTCGACGCGACCGAGGCGCGTCTCCGCTTGGCGATCACCGCCGCCAACCGCCAGGGCGTGTTCATCAGCCACTGAGAAAGTGCGCGTGGCGGGGGGAAGGTTCTGCGTGGGCGGCCGTAGGAAGCGGCGACACCCCGTCGAACCTCACCCCACGGACCCCACCATGCGCCTCCGCTCCCTGTTCTTCGCCGCTCTCCTCCCGCTCTCCGTCGCCGGCCTCGGCGCGTGCGCGTTCGAAGGCGCGGCCGAGGAGGAAGAGTCCGCCGACGTGGAGTCCGACCTCACGGCGTCGCGCGTCCACGTCCTCGGCGCGATCACGCCCGGGCAGACCCTCACCGCGGCGTACACGTCGACGCCCAAGTACTGGGCCTACTCGTTCACGGCGCAGAAGGGCGACGTCGTCGACTTCTGGGTGCGCTCTCCGAGCGGCGGCGACCCGTACGCCTACATCCTCGGGCCCTCGTTCGCGACGCTGAAGAGCAACGGGAACGCGAGCAAGTCGACCAAAGACGCGCACGTGAAGGCGACCCTCGCGGCGGCGGGCACGTATTACGTGGCGTTCCGCGACACGGCCTTCGCCAACGCGACCCTCAGCGTGGAGTTCACGGGTCCCGCCGCGCCGCCGGTCGACGCGGGCCCCGCGCCCGACGCGGCGCCCCCGGCGCCCGCCCTGCCGACGTGCACGGGTACGCCGCGCTTCCCCACGACCGGGCCGCTGAACGCGACGTCGGTCGTGCGCGTCAGCTACGAGCGCGACTGCGACTCCTTCGGCGTGTGCACGCCCTGGACGAAGCGCGACGAGCGTGGCGTGGGCGCGAGCACGAACTACGGGATCACGTCGGTCGACCCGACGCGCCGCGCGAAGGTGGAGATCGGCCTCGGCGTGTCGACCTCGCAGCAGGGCAGCAGCACGTACCTCTGCCGGGCCACCGACCGCGACGCCAACTGGTCGACCCAGCTCGACGCGAACGGTCAGGGCGACACGTCGATGGTCTGGGAGGACCGCTGCAACATCGCGGGCGGCTCCGGCGGCCCCTCCGACGTCGGCCCGCGGCGCCCCGTGCACATCTCTCTCGGCGACTCGTGCATGTCGATCACCGAGGTGCCCGCGCCCGGCGCGAGAGACTACGGTCACCAGATAAAGCAGATGTATATCGCTTCGTTCTAGTCGCCGCTCCGCCCCTCGCCGCGAGGTCGCCGGGTCCGCCCGCGCGACCTCGCGCGGCTCGCGCGCGGCGCTTGCTCCTCGCCGAGCCCGGCGGATAATCTGCTGGCCGGTCGGGTGGAGGCGAGGCGCGATGGCGGAAGAGGTGGTGAGCTCGAGCAGTGAGGTGCTCACGGAGGGGCTCTCCCTGTCGGCGTCGGCGGAGTCCGCGGGCTCGGCGTCGAACTCGCTCGACGGGAGCTCGACCTCGGGATCGTCGGCCGGTGGACCCCCGCGCGGCCCCTCCGACGCGCGCCGCGTGTCGGGGCGCGATCTCCACGACATCCCGCCACGGTGACGCCTGCGGCGGCGCCGCCGCAGGCCGGCGAGGGCGTCCACGGGG
>DAORJJ010000311.1:0-8037 GCA_035439005.1 Polyangiaceae bacterium
CTGAGCCTCGCGCGCCGTCGCGTCACCAGGGCAGGGGCTACACGTCGGGGAGCTTCTCGAGCGTGACGCGCCCCGAGCGCACGGTGGGCGCCCGCACCGCGTGTCGCGCCTCCTCGGGGACCATGAGCCGGAGGTGCCACGCCTGGATGGCCACGCGGGTCTCGGCGTCGGAGAGGGCGCGCTGGACCCGCCTCGTGAGCCACCAGATGGCGCTGATGAGGAGCACGTTGGCGACGCACAGCATGAGCAGCGTCGCCTCCGCCGGAAAATCGGCGACCTGCGGGAGCACCTGAAGTCGCCCGCCCTCGAACGCGTACGAGGGCGGCAGCACGCCCGTGTACTCGAGGACGGTGGGGACGAGGACGACGGCGAGGCTCGCGACGAAGGCGACGACCCCGAGCCGCGGCCGGAAGTGGTTCAGCCCGAAGGTGATCGCGAAGCCGAAGGCGGCCGTGGGGATGAGGACGAGCGGACCGAACAGGCGCGTGAGCGCCACGAGACCGGCGCAGCCGAGGACCACGATGCCCGCGCTCATCGCGTCTTTCGGCGTGGCCGACTCCCGCGCCTCGACCAGGCAGAGCACGAGCGCGCCCCCGAACGCGGCGGAGATGAAGCCCACGGTGAGCGGGCTCCGCAGCCCCATCCACGCGAGGAGCGGGAGCCACGCGAACCACGAGCCGAACGCGAACGCGCCGATGCGAGCCGTGACCCGCATGAGCGCGAGGCGCGACTGCTCCATCGCGGCCGCCGCGTCGGGCGGGGTCTTGCGCGGCGGGTGGACCATGAGGCGCGTCATCGTGCGGAGCGCGGTGACGTTCTTGGCGTCGAGCGCGAGCGCGTTGCCCACGTCGCGCATGGCCTGCTCGCGCTCTTCGTTGTTCGGGTCTTGGTCGGCAAGCGCGCGCTCGGCCCGCGGGACCGCCGCGCTCGCGTATTGCTGCGAGAGCTCGCGTCGCCGCTCCTGCTCCTGGTCGCCGTCCAGGTAGTGCTGGAGGGCCTCGAACATCTCGCGGGTCGTCGCGTACCGGTCGAGCGCGCTCGTCGCCGTCGCGCGCACGCAGATGGCCTCGAGCGCCGGCGGGACCGCCCGGTGCGGCGCGCGTGTGCTCGCGTGCGCGTCCACCCCGAGCAGCGTCTGCGCCCGGAGCTGCGTGGCGTCGCCCTGGAGGAGCGGCGCGTAGGTGAGCAGCTCGAACAGCACGGCGCCGAGCGCGTATACGTCGCCGGCCCGCCCGACTGCGCCGCCCGTGAGCTGTTCGGGCGACATGTACCCGAGCGTGCCCACGTAGCTGCCGGCGCGGGTCTTCGACCCCGTGACGTCGTCGGACGAGCCCTGGAGGTCGGACTCGTCGTCGACCTTCGCGACGCCCCAGTCGAGCACGTAGACCTCGCCGAAGTCGCCGATCATGACGTTCCCGGGCTTGAGATCGCGGTGGATGACGCCGCGCTCGTGGGCGAAATCCACCGCGAGGCAGACGCTGCCGAAGGCGCCGAGCAGGCGGTGGCGCGAGTACTTCTCGGCCGTCGCGTGGTCGCCCTTGGAGAGCTTCTCGATGATCTCGGAGAGCGTGGCGCCGTTCACGCGCTTCATCGCGAAATAGGCGGCGCCGGACTCGTCCGTGCCGAGGTCGTATACGGGCACGATCGACGGGTGCTCGAGGCGCCCCTGGACGCGCGCCTCGCGGAGGAAGCGCGCCTTCAGGTCGGGCTGCGCGTTGCGGTCGGGGCGGATGGTCTTGATCGCCACGTCGCGCCCGATGTGCACGTCGTGGCTCAGCGACACGACGCCCATGCCGCCCTCGCCGAGCGTCGCCTTCGCGACGTAGCGCGACGACGAGGCCGGGCGCGACTCCGGCGCGCTGAGCCGCGGCGCCGACCGGGGATCGTCGAGCGGCGGCAGGGTGAGGGCGTCGGAGTCGACGCGGAGCGGGACCCCGGCCGCGCGTGGCGAGGGCGGCTCGTCGGGGAGCGTCTCGGGCGGCTGCGCGGGGTCGCGCGGGGGCGGGGCGTCTGGGGTCACGGGCGCAGACTAGCGCCGCGGGGCCGGGAGATCGATGCGCGGCGCGCGTGGGCTGGGCGGGCACCTCACGAGAACTCGAGGGTGCCGTCCTTGAGCGGCGCGTGCCTGAGCGCCACGAGATCGAGCGGGTAGTTCTGGTAGAGCTTCCACGGCGCCTGCGTGCCCTGTCGCGGGAACTGGTCGATGGAACGCAGCACGTAGCCGGAGGTGAAGTCGATCGCCGGCGCCTCCTTCACGTGGGGGCCGGGCCGCCGGGCGAGCACGCGCGTGTGCCCCTCGTCGCGCATGGTGTTGAGCACGCGGCACACGAACTCGCACGTGAGGTCGCACTTGAGCGTCCACGAGGCGTTCGTGTACCCGATGGCGAGCGCGAGGTTCGGCACGTCGCTGCACATCATGCCTTTGTAGGTCATGGTCTCGCGCGGCTCGACGCGCCGCCCGTCGACGACGAGCTCCACGCCGCCGCCGAACTTGAGCTGGAGGCCCGTGGCCGTGACCACCAGATCGGCCTCGAGCTCGGCGCCGGAGCGCAGGCGCAGGCCGGTCTCGGTGAACGCCTCGATGTGGTCGGTGACCACATCGGCCCGGCCGCTGCGGAGGGCCTCGAAGAGATCGCCGTTCGGTACGACACAGACGCGCTGGTCCCAGGGGTCGTACGTCGGGGTGAAGTGCTTGTCGACGTCGACCGTGCCCCGCAGCTCCTTGCGCACGAGGTCGATGAGCAGCCGCTTGGCGCGCGCGGGGTAGCGCTTGCAGAACGTGTAGAAGCCAAACCCGAAGGCGACGTTCTTCCAGCGTGTGAGCGCGTAGGCCGCGCCGGGCACGCGCGCGCGCAGGGTGCCGGCGACGCGGTCTCGCTCCGGGAGGGACGCCACGTACGACGGAGACCGCTGGAGCATCGTCACCTTCGCGGCGCGCTTCGCGAGCTCGGGCACGAGGGTCACGGCGGTGGCGCCCGAGCCGATCACGACCACCTTCTTCCCCTCGTACGCGACGTCGGGCGTCCACCGCTGCGGGTGCACCACCACGCCGCGGAAGAGGTCACGTCCCGGGAAGTCGGGGGTGTGACCCGCCTCGTAGTCGTAGTAGCCGGAGCACATGAAGAGGAACCCGCAGGTGAGCACCTTCGCGGCCCCTCGCTCGCGCACCTCGACCGTCCAGCGGGACTCGGCGGTAGACCAGCTCGCCCTCACCACCTGGCAGCCGAAGCGGATCCGCCGGTCGATGCCGTTCTCGGTGGCGGCCTCTCGGATGTAGGCGAGGATGGCGGGCCCGTCGGCGATGGCCTTGGGGCTCTTCCAGGGCTTCCACGAGTACCCGAGCGTGTACATGTCGGAGTCCGAGCGGATCCCTGGATACCGAAAGAGGTCCCACGTGCCCCCGAGGTCGTCGCGCGCCTCGAGGACCGCGTACGAGCGATCCGGGGACGCGGTCTGGAGGTGGTAGGCGGCCGAGATGCCCGAGAGGCCCGCGCCCACGATGAGGACGTCGAGGTGCTCGTGACTGGCGACTTGGTCTTCGTCCACGCGGGCTCCTTTCGGGGGCGCGCAGACGATACCCCACGTCGCCGCCCCCGTCGCCGTCGCCGTCGTGCGCGCCTCGCGCGGGTGGCCCTGCGTTCAGCTCGGCTCATCCGAGGCCCGCGCGCGCGTCGCGGCACGTCCGGTGTTCGCGGCTCGAGCGATGGGCGTCGAGAAATCACCGAGCTCTCGCGCCGCCGCGCGCCGTTCCGCGATACGCTTGTGACATGGCAGGCGTCGAGCAGGCGCTCGAAGATCGGATCGCGGCGCGACTCGACGCAGGCGACATGACCGGCGCCGCGACGGCCGCGATCCAGGGCTACGGCCCGCAGATCCTGGGCTATGTCACGGCGGTCGTCCGCGATGCAGATCTCGCCGCCGAGGTGTTCTCGGCGTTCAGTGAGGACCTCTGGGTCGGCCTGCCAGGCTTTCGGCGCGCCTCGTCGTTCCGGACGTGGGCCTACAAGCTCGCGTGGCACGCCGCCATGCGGACCCTGCGAGACCCGGCGAAGAAGCGGAACGCGCCGCTCGCGTCGTCCCTGGCCTCGCAGCTCGCCGAGAAGGTTCGCTCTTCCACGGCCGCGCACCTCCGGACCGAGACGAAGACCGCGGTGCAGGAGCTCCGAGGCGAGCTGTCACCCGACGAGCAGACTCTCCTCATCCTGCGCATCGATCGGGAGCTCCCGTGGCGTGAGGTCGCGGACGTCATGGGGGAAGAGGAGCCCACGATCCGCAAGCGCTTCGAGCGCCTGAAGGACAAGCTCCGCGCGCTCGCGCAGGCGCGCGGTCTGCTCGGGAGCTGAGCCACGTCACCGCGGCTCAGCGCGGCGGGAGCTTGGCGAGGAGCTCTCGCATCTCGCGGACGGCGTCGACCTGCACGTCCGCTTCGGCCCAGGCCCCCACGACCTTCTCGGCGAGCTCGCGCGCGCGCTTCGCTTCGCCGCGCTTCATCGCGCGCTTCGCGGAGCGCACGTGCGCGGACGAGGCGCCGTTGTAGATGGCCTGCGCCATGAGCTTCTCGTCGATCGCCTCCACGGTGGCCACGTCCCCCGAACGCTCGAGCGCCTCCAGGACGAAGAGCGGGTACCGGTTGCTCTCGAGGGTCGGCCTGGCGGCGTCGGCGGCGCGCTTGAAGTCTCCCGCGAGGAGCGCGCGGTAGCACGCGAGCCACGGCTTCGACTGCGCGAGTACGCCGTTCCTGAAATAGCCCTGATCGATGAGCGCCTGGAGACGCGAGACGCACTTCCTGGCCAGCTCTGGCCGCGCGCGGGCGCAGATGTGGAGCACGTGCAGCGGGGCGAAATGGCCGCGGAAGATCCGTGGCGGCTCGACGAGCACGAAGCGCTCGACGAGGTCGTCGGAGAAGCGTGGCTGCTCGCCGGCCAGCGCGGCCACCTCGACGGCGGCGATGAGCCCGTGGCCGGTCCCGTCCTCGAGCGCCCCGATCTGCTCGCTCGCATCGAACATCGCCCGTGCGCGCGCGAGCGCCGCGCCGAAGCGCGCGTGACCAGCCTCCACGGTGACCATCGCCGAGAGACCCGCGGGCTTGTGGGCCCCTGGTCCGGAGAGGAGCCGAGCGGCCACGCTGCGCGCCTCGGCGCGCTTTCCGCTCTGGATCAGCTCGCGCACGTAGTTGTTCGCGAAGAGGGGCGCATCGGGCGCGAGGAGCCACGCGCGCTTCATCGGCTTCATCCGCACCGCCGGATCGCGCTGGGACCACGAGGCGATGTTCCAGACGTCGGGTTGGTCGGGGACCCACGCCGCGTAGCCGCGCGCCACGACGGCCACATCGCCGCCGATGGTGGCCGAGAGAAGCGTGGACCAAGTGATCGTCGCCCTCGGGTGTCTCTCGACGATCCCGGTCAGCACGTCGCGAATCGGCGCGACGTCGCCGCGGCGGTAGCGGATCTGCGCCTCGAGGTTCGCGAGCGTCACGCGGCCTATCCCGTCGGGCTGCTTCTCGAAGAGCCCGTGGAGTTCATCGGCGAGCGTCGGGTCGAGCTCCGCCTCGATCGCGCTGCGAGGGCCCGCCGTGAGCGCGAGCTTCGCGGGCGTCGCGCGGTCGAGAGGCGGCGCCGCGATCGCCGCGACGTCTTTGGCGGAGTACGTCGCGTGCAGCGCCCGGACCAGCGCCCAGGTCGGGCCGAGCTCCGCCGCGCGTGCCTGCAGGGCGGGGCTCATCTCGGTGCGTCCGTAGTCCAGCGAGGTCACCCAGGCGTCGAACGTGCGCGCCAACGCGGGGTCGTCGAAGCCGCTCCACAGGGCGATCTCCTTGTCGAGCGGCGCCTGCGGAAGCGCGAGGCCATCGAGCGCGAGCGCCACGGCGTCGACGAGGATCGCTGCGGTGCCCTCCCCATGGGACAGCTCGCGGCCGCCGGCGTCCCGAAGCTTCAGGCGGACCTGGAACGTCTCGTCGCTCCGCTCCACGTCGCCGTCCAGCCAAGCGGCCGCCGTTCGTCTGGCGACCTCGACCTGCCGCGCGCGCGCGGTCTCTTCGCAGAACGGATCGGCGGGGAAGTCGTCGCGGGGCGCGCGGGGGAGCTCGAGGAGCTCGGCAGGGATGCGCGTGCGCGCGTCCTGACCGCCGAGGAACCACGCCGCCCTGCGACACGCGAGGCTCGCGGCGGCCGCGCCGAGCCAGCCATTCGGAAGGTCGACCCCCTTCACCTCGAGCTGCGGACACGCGAGCACCGAGCCCGCGACCGACAGCGAGGAAGCCGCGCCAGGCGTGCTCGTCTCTGCGGCTGCTCCCGGCGCCGGCGCGCGCCTCGCCGTGACGCCGACGGCCCCGAGGCCGATGGCCACGGCGGCGGCGACGAGCCACCACGCGGGGATCGCCCGCGCGGGCACCGCCGGCAACGAATGGAGCGCGTCGGCGAGATCGCGCGCGCTCGCGTAGCGGCGCCCAGGATCCTTCTCGAGGCACCGCGCGAGCACGTCGACGAGCCGACGCGGCGCGTCCTTGCGCTCGAGCGGCGGGGGCGGGTCGCGATCGATCGCGATGAGCACTTCCAGCGTGGAGTCCCCGCGGAAGGGGCGCTCTCCCGCGAGCATCTCGTAGAGCACCACGCCGAGCGAGAACAGGTCGCTCCGCGCGTCGACCTTCTTGCCCTTCGCCTGCTCGGGGGACATGTAGCTCGGCGTCCCGAGGATGCGCCCCACCTCGGACGTGCTCGGGTCGCCTTGTCCCTCGGGCTCGCGCAGCTTGGCGAGCCCGAAGTCGAGGACCTTCACCTGATCTTCGCCGTCGAGCATCACGTTCTCGGGCTTCAGATCGCGGTGCACGATGCCCGACTCGTGCGCCTTCGACAACGCGCGCGCGATGTCCCTCGCGATGCGCACCGCGCGCGTGACGTCGAGCGGTCCGGCCTCGAGCGCGGCGCGCAGCGTCTCGCCGCGGACAAGCTCCATCGTGATGAACGCGGCGTCGCCTTCCTCCCCGACGTCGTAGACGGCCGCCGTGCAGGGATGCGTCACGGCGGCGGCGAGCCGGGCCTCGCGGAGGAAGCGCGCCCGGCGCTCCGCGTCCCCGAGCCGCTCCGAGGGGAGGACCTTCAGGGCGACGTGGCGCCCAAGCTTCCCGTCGAAGGCGCGGTACACGACGCCCATTCCGCCGCGCCCGAGCAGCCCGTCCACCCGGTAGCGGCCGACGGTCGTCCCGACGAGCGAGCGCGCCGGCGCGACGTCGGGCGCGCGCGCGATCTCCCCGAGGAGCGCCTCAAGAGAGCGGCCTTTGCGGCCCGAATACGCCATAAAAGCAGTCTACATGAGGTTTCTTCAGCCCGCGACGTCACAACCGGGCCGGGCCGCCTCCACCGTTCGGAGAGGTGACCATGAGGATTCGTGCACTCGCTCGCGACGTCCGCCCGCTCGCCCTGGCCTGCGGCCAGGGCGTGGTCCTTGGCGGCTTTGGTATGGCCGAGAGCCGGGCCCCGTCGAAGGGGAAGAGGAGCAGCGCGTGTCGCGCCAACCATTCATCGTCGTAGGGGCGAGCGTCGGTGCCACCGTCCTCGTGCTCGCCACGGCGTGCGGCCCGAGCTCGACCACTGGCGGTTCGGGGAATGGCGGCTCGGGAGGAGGTACCAAACCCCAAGGCTTCAGCGCCTGCTATCAGACCTACTTCAAGAACTTCATTCACTCTTGCAGCTCGGACTCCGAGTGCGGTGCGCTCTCCTGCGAACGTGTGGGTTCCGCCGGCACGAATCGCTGCCACGGCGTCTCGTGCTCCCAGGACTCCGACTGCACCGCCGTGTACGCCGGCCTCTGCGACTCCACCGCCGCGGACCCGCTGCGCTACTCTTGCTTCCGGACCAACAGCCTGGCTCCCTTGGAGTGCAACATTGCGGCGGGGAGCGGGAGCGGCTCGGGGAGCGGCTCGGGGAGCGGGAGCGGCTCGGGGAGCGGGAGCGGCTCGGGGAGCGGCTCGGGGAGCGGGAGCGGCTCGGGGAGCGGGAGCGGCTCGGGGAGCGGCTCGGGGAGCGGGAGCGGCTCGGGGAG
>DAORJJ010000312.1:0-8011 GCA_035439005.1 Polyangiaceae bacterium
GGGGCTCGCCGTCGCGCAGCAGCCAGCTGCGCCGCGACACCCCTCGCGGGGCGCGCGTCGGCGCCCACGGCCCGAGCCACGCGATGAGCGCGGCGAGCGCGCGGGCCCGGCCTCGCGCGTCGGTCATTCGCGGGGCTCGACGGGCGCGGCCATCGGCGCGTCGCTGGCCCGGGCCGCGTCGAGCGGCGCCACGTCGACCGGGGCCTTCACCCCGGCGACGAGCGTGTTGCCCTCGCGCAGGTGGTCGTAGCGCCGGATCGTGGGGTACGCGAAGTCGATCGTGGGCTCGGCCGCGAAGGCGTCGAGCACGCGCTCCCAGATGGCGCTCGCCGAGGTGCGCCGCTTCCGCGAGCTGCACAGGTAGCGCATGGTGAGCTTGATGCCGCTCTCCCCGACGGCCGTCCACACCACCGGCGTCAGGTGCAAGAACCGCAGGTGGAGGCTGCCCGAGTTGGCGGCGATGTGCTTGCGCGCGTCGACCTCCACGTCCTCGGCCGACAGCGCGAGGATGCCCTCGAGGGTCCTCTTCGCGAGCCGCCAGTCGCTCTCGAAGGTCACGACGACCTCGATCTCGTTCCAAATATAGGGGAAGACCTCGTCGTAGTTCGCCACCGGGTGCTTGAAGGTCCACCCGTTCGGCACGTGGAGCACGCGCCCCGTGGCCTGGTCGGCGTGCACCCAGTTGCCCACCTCGAGCATCACGAAGCGGAGCGGGCGAATGTCGACGACGTCGCCGATGTGGGTGTTGATTTGGATACGATCGCCCACGCGGAAGGGGCGCCGCACGAGCACGTAGAGCCACCCGGCGAGGTTCGTGAGCGGGTCCTGGAGCGAGATGGCGACGCCCGCCGTCGCGAGGCCGAGGTAGGTGCCGAGGCCCGAGAGGCCGCCGGCCCACGTGCGGGCGATGAGCGCGAGCGCCGCGAAGCCCGTGACGTACGAGAGCACCCGGCGCAGCTGGAACGCCGACGACGACTGCTCGGCCGCCTGCTCGCGCCCGCGCTTCAGGATGCGCTCGAGCACGTACCAGAGCACGAGGATGCCGAGCGTCATCAGCACGCGGCTCGCGATCTCTGGCGAGCCGGCGAGGCGTTCGAGGAGGCCCATCATCGCGGGCCAGTCTCCACGGGGCGCGCCCTCCCCGCAAGCGAAGCCGTCACGACCGCGCCCGCGCCACCTCCGCCGCATTGACACACCGGGCCGCAGAGACTTTGCTCCCGCCCCGATGAAGACCCCTCGCCCTCTGCCCCAAGGCTGCGCCGTCGCCCGCGCGGCCCGCGCCGCGCTCGCGCTCGCCGCGGTCGCCTGCCTCGGCCTCGGCGCGTGCGGCGGCGAGGCGCTCTACCCGCCGCGGCCGCCCTCCACGCCCGGCGAGGCGATCGCCGATCCGTCGCCCTCGCGCGTCGTCATGCACACCACCGTGACCTCCGCCGGGCTCGCGAAGGCCCTCGACGAGGCCGTCCCGCAGACCGGCGAGGGCACCTTCCCCATGCTCGGCAAGGACCGGCGCTACACCTGGCGGCGCGGCCCCATCGGCCTCAAGTTCGATCGCGGGCGGATCGGGCTGTCGCTCCACGTCGACGCGAACGCCGACCTGCCCATCAGCAGCCTCGACGTGCCGCTCGACTTCGCCATCCAGGCCGAGCCGGTGCTCACCTCCGAGTACGTCGCCAGGCTGCAGTCGCTCGAGGTCAAGGTCTCTTCCCAGGGCAAGCTCGTGCGCGCCGTCGACAAGCTCGCCGACGTGCTGCCGAAGCTCCAGCACGAGCTCGAGGCGAAGCTCCTCGCGTTCGCGTACGACCTGCGCCCGACCCTCGGCGAGTCGTTCCAGCGCATCGCGCGGCCCATCCCGCTGCCGCTCGGCGACGCGAAGGGCTGCGCCTACCTGAAGGTGCTCGGGGTGGAGGCGGGGCCGCTCGTGGTCGCCGACGGCCTCGAGCGCGACCTCGCGATGATCGTGGCGCCGAGCGTGACCATCCCCTGCGCGATCGACGACAAGCCCCAGGCGCTGCCGCCGCTCCAGAACGTGGCGACGCTCCAGCCCGGGCCCTTCACGGTGAGCATCCCGGTCGCGGCGCGCTACGACGAGCTCGCGAAGGCCATGGGGCTCGCGTTCACCGACGGCAAGCTCTTCTTCTCAAAAGAGTACCCGGAGCTTTATCTGGCGAACCCCGAGATTTACGCGGCGGCGGACCGCATCGTGCTGAAGCTCCACCTCGGCGGGCCGGTGCGCAAGTACGGGATCGGCCTCGAGCTCAACGGCGATCTCTTCATGACGGGCCACCCCGTGGTCGTCGACAGCGAGCTGCGCGTGCCCGACCTCGAGCCCACGGTGGAGACCACGAGCTTCCTCGTGAACCTGAAGGCGCGGCTCGACGCGGCGAACATCCGCGATCAGGCGCGCGCGGCGCTCCGGCTCGATCTCAGCGAGCGCCTCGGCCCGGTCAAGCAGAAGCTCTCCACCGATCTCGCGTTCGGCAACGGCCAGGGCTGCGTGAAGGCCGACGCCGACAAGATCGAGGTGAGCGGGGTGCACGTGCACGCGCAGTACCTCCGCGTGTACGTGGGCATCACGGGGCGAGCGAGCGTCTCGATCCCGTGCCCGACGGGCGGCGGCGGCGCGAGCGCGAGCTACGCGACCGCGTCCCTCGCGCGGCCGTAGTCCGACGACGCCGCGGCCGACGCGCCGTGGCGCGGCGGCATCGCGCTACACTGGCGGGGATGCGCCTCGCACGCCGCGCCCTCCTCCACGCGCTCCCGGGCCTCGCGCTCGCGCGGCCTGCCGCGGCCGACGGGCTGGACCTGGAGGTCCGTGATCTGCGCGAGGCCGGGCGGCGCTTCACCCTCGTGACGCCTCGCCACCTGCCCGCAGGGCAGGCTGCGCCGCTCGTGGTGCTGCTCCACGGCCTCGGCGAGACGGGGAGCGAGCGCGCGGGGGCGTTCGCGTGGATCGAGCGCTACGGTCTCCTCACGTCGTACGCGCGGCTCCGCCGGCCGCCGATCGCGCCCACGCAGCCCCGCGGAGACCTGACGGCAGCGCGGGCGCGCGCGCTCACCGCCGAGCTCGCGGCGCGCCCGTTCGCTGGCCTCACGCTCGCGTGCCCTCACATGCCAAACGTCTCGGGCGATCGCGCGGGCACGGCGCGCTACGCGCGGTGGCTCGTGGACGCCCTCGTGCCCCGCGCGCGCCTCGAGGCGAAGGTCCACGCGGGCGACGATCGCGTGGGCCTCGCCGGCTGCTCGCTCGGCGGCGCGGTCGCGCTCGACGTGCTGCTCCTTCATCCCACGCGCTTCGGCGCGGTGAGCGGCGTGCAGACCGCGATCGGCGCGGCGAGCGCGCCGGCGTACGCCGCGAAGCTCTCGGCGATCGCGGGCCTCGCGGCCGGCGCGCGGCCGCGCGTGCAGCTCGTGTCGAGCACGGGCGATCCGTTCCTCCGCGCGACGCGCGCGCTCGCCGGCGCTCTCGCGGAGCGCGGCGTGCGTCACGAGCTCTGCGTCGCGCCGGGGCCGCACGATCAGCCGTGGCTGCGGGAGATAGGCACGCTCGAGGCCCTGCGCTTCCTGGACTCGGCGCTCGGCTAGTCCCCTGGCAGCCTGATTCCTCTCAAGAGCGGGGGACCTAGCCGTGGGATTCCGTGCTCGATGACGGCTACGTGTGCGCGTCGCCGTCCAACGATTCAGGATCGGCGGAACGGGGTTCCGCCTTGGCGCGAGGAACCGCCGCGCATGCGACGGGGCGGAGGGCGCTCGCGGCGTCATCGTGCACCTTCCGGGCCCGCCCGCGCTCACGGAAAGAGCGTGAGGCGCGGGCCGGCGAAGACCCAGCCGCTCACCTTGCCGTCGTACGAGCCGAACGACACGCCGACCCAAGGCCCGAGCCCGATCACCCGGGAGAGGTGGAAGTCGACGCCGCCGATCAGCGGCGTCACCTCGAGGCCGCCGCTCCGCGCGCGACCGCTCGACAGCCAGCCCACGCCGCCGACCGCGAGCCCGATCCACGGCGTGACCTTGGGCGACGGGAACATGTAGAGCGCCTCGACCCCTCCGCGCGCGAGGGTCGCGTGGGAGCCGTTCGACTCGGCGGCCAGGCCGACGCCGAGGCCGCCATAGCCGCCCACGAAGAGCCACTCGATGGGCCGGATGCCCACGTCGAGGAACACGACGGCCTGGGCCGCCGTGCGGTCCTTCTCGTCGAGCGCCGAGGAGAAGCCCGGGCGAAGCGCCGCCTGAAACGCCACGCTCCCCGGCGGCGCCTCCGCTGGCCCCTCCGGCGCGCTCGGCCTCGCGGCGCCGGCGGTCACCGAAAAGATCGCGCGGCGGTTGACGGCCCACGCGCGCTCGCAGGCCTCCGAGGCGGGGCCCTTCTGCGGGCACCCGTCCGGCTCCGGCGACTGCGGGGCGTCCTCTCCGCGGCCGACCGCGTCGAGGCGTCCCGCCACGACGCCGTGCGCGATGAGCCACTCCCGGATGGCCTTGGCCCGGCGCGTGGAGAGCTGCTGGTTGTAGTCCTTGCTGCCCCGGGAGTCGGTGTGCCCCTCCACGCGGACCTCGACGGCGGGGTTGTCTCTCAGGTACCGGGCCAACGCCTCGAGCGTGACGAAGGTCCGATCGCCCACGAGCGTCGCCTCGTCGTAGCTGAAGTCGATGCTCCCGTCCGTGTAGTCGAGCTTCCCGTCGCGCAGCGCGACGTGGACGTCGCCGGTCGCCGTAGCCGACCCTCGAAGGTCGCCCGAGGCGTGCAGGTTCGCGCTCCCAGCGCCCTGGCACCCGCACAGCGAGGCGAGCAGCAGCGCCCACGTGATCCCTGCGTATTGTCGCGCGCGAAGCGACGGCTCCGCGCTCCCGAGCCGGAGGGGGTCGCGTAGGTTCCTGCGCTGCTGCATCCGTGGGTCTCCTTCGGCGCGCTCGCGGCGCGAATGACTGTGGCGTTCATGACGAGGCTCGAGCGCATGGCCCAGGCCCCCTTGTCGTGGCGCTCCCAGAGGCACGCGCCGACTCACCGACGCCGGAGAAATCGAGACAGCCTCGGAGCCCTCCAAAGGGAGGTGCGAGCCGAGCACGCCTCGACAGGCGCGACCATCGTGGAAAACGCGTAGAGACGGCCCCGCGACCGCCTCGTGAACCGGCGCCGCTCGAAGTGGTTCAACCTGTGAACCATTGAACACGGCTGGGCGCGCGCTCGGTCGACCGAGGCCATCTTGCCGCAGGATTCGTGGGTGTCGCGGCTGGCCCGGGGCTTGCGAAAGGGGAGGACAGGGCATCCTCCCACGGCTCTTCCGGTCCGGCGCTCTCCCGCTCGTTCTCTGGCTCGCTCCCCCGCGCCGGCCGCCTCTGGCGCGCCACGCTCGGCGCGTCGCTCGCGCTCCTCTGCGCCCTCGAGGCCCCCGCCTGGAGCCAGGAGCCGCTCGCGCCGGCGGTCCCCGTCGCACCCGCCGCGCCGACCGCCCCTGTCGCGCCCGTCTCGCCTGCCGCGCCCGCAGTCCCCGCGCCGGTCGCGCCCGCCGCGCCCTCGGAGGCGGTGTCCATCCAGGCCGGGGCCGTGCAGTGCGTGCTCGGCGACCACGCGGACTTCGACGAGGCCGACGTGCGCACGAGCCTCGACGTCGTGTGCAACGAGCTCGCGCAGCGAGGCGCCGCGGGCTCCCCGTACGAGGTGCGCTTCGGCAAGCTCGGCGGGAAGATCCTCGTGGTGGTCGTCGAGCGCAGGACCCAGGAGCAGCGCCGCGCCGTCGCGCAGAACATGGAGGAGATCCTGGTGGTCGCGCCGCGCCTCGCGGAGGCCATCGTCCGCAAGGCGGCGGTGAAGGACGGCGAGACCGTCGACAACGTGCTCGCGCAGAACGCGAAGCCAGTCGTGAGCAAGCCGCTCCAGGCGGGCGCGGAGCTCGGCCTCACCGGCATGACCGCCATGGGGACGGACATGTCGGCCTCGGGCGGCGTCTACCTGGGGCTGCATTTCCGCCGCGAGCGCTGGGCGCTCGTCGGGCACGGTCGCGCGGGCGGGATCGGCAGCGCCGAGGGCAAGCTCGGCTACGCGCAGCTCGACGTGGGCGGTCGCTACTTCTTGACCGACGGCGACGTCGCCCCGTTCGTGGGGCTCGGCGTGGGCGTCGGCTACTTCAACGTGGACCGGCCCGCGCGCCTGTCGCTCGGCGATCTCTCGGGGTCGGGGTTCGAGGCCTCCGCCGAGCTGGGCGTGGGCATCCTCCGCACGAGCCACGTAGGGGCGAACCTCAGCCTGCGCGCCGACGCGCCGTTCTTCACGCTGAAGAGCGCGTCGTCCGGCGGGTACTCCTCCTCCTCCTCCTCCGCACCGCGCGAGCCCGCCGTCGAGAGCCGCTACGTCGTGCCGATCTCGCTCAACGTCGCGCTCGCGTTCCAGTGAGCGCGCGGCATCGTCACGGTCGGCGCGCGTGGCTCGTGGCCTTCGATGGGCGCGCGCGCTCCGCTCGTCCGGGCCCGCGGGGTCGGGTCGACCCGCGGCCTTCGCGCAGGTGAACTCCCGCGCGCGTCTCCCCGAGGCTGCGTCAACATGCCTCATGGTCGAGGTCGCTCGCAGGGCGCACTGTCCGGAGTGCGTCGCTCCGGGAGGCAGATGCCCGCCTCACCGACACGCGCCGCTCGAAGAGGTCCATGATGATGACGACCAGAAGCGATCGAGCCGTGTTCGTGGCAACCCTGCTCGCCCTCGCGGTGCCCGTCGCCGCGTGCACGTCCGCCGATCCGGGCGCCTCGCCGTCGCCCGCGGCCGACGGTGGCGGTGGGGGGGGGCCTGCCTCGATCGACGCCGCGGCCTCCACGGACGCCCCCGTCAACCCTGGAGGCTACACCCTCAAGTACGCCCCGGCCGGGGACGGCCTCCGCGTGGGGCGCGGGGCCTTCCAGCTTCAGATCGAGGACAAGGGCCTCCCGGCGACGGGGCTCGGTTCGTCGCTCTCGCTCCGGCCGGTCATGACGATGCCGAACATGGCGCACGGCGCCCCCGTCCCGATCGACGCCGTGCGCGAGAGCGCCACCCCGGGCACGTACGACTGCACGCTCTTCTTTCCGATGGCCTCGGTGGACGCGAGCGGGAGCCCTGTCGGCGAGTGGTCCGTAAAGGTGGCCTCGGGCGCTGGGGAGCTCGGCTCGATCACCGTTCCGGTCAGGCCCGCGCTCGGCGTCGACACGACCCACGTGATGCTGAAGAACGCGGCCGACAAGGTTCAGACCATGGGGAGCGCGATGCCGCGATCGTACCCGCTCTTCCGTGACGGCCTCGCGCTCGAGGCGGACGGGCGCTGGGCCTTCCGCGTCTTTGTCGCCTCCATTCAGGAGGGGAACATGGTCTGGCCACCGGTGAAGCCCGGCCTCGTGCTCGTCGACGCCGCGGGAAAGCCTCAGTTCACCATTCAGACCGTCGCTCTCGAAGCCTCGAGTGACGGCGTGACCTGGTCTCCGATGCCGTGCGACTCGGCCTCGCGCTGCGAGGCCAAGCTCACGGGGCTCGCGCGTGGGGTCGTTGGGAAGGTGCATGTCAAGTTGACCATCAACGGACTGCCCTATACGAGCGACGGAATGCCGCCAGACGACGGCAAGAACAACGGGTTCGCGATCTTCGCGGTGACGCCGTGAGCATCCCCGACTCATCGCCGCCTCGCTGCCGCGCGCGGTGACGTCCGCGGGGCGCTGTGTCGGGACGAGGTGTTGAACGAGTCTTCCGGACCGTCGCCGGCTCGTCTACCGTGCGCCCATGAAGACCTCCCGCCGCACGGGGCGAGGCCCGCGCGCGGCCAGGCCGAGGCCCACGCCGAGCGCGAGCGCCGAGACGACGAGGAGCTTCGAGCTCGTGCCACAGCTGGGCGTGGTGCGCGTCGACGACAACGCGTCCTTCGTGGTGGCCGACATCCCCGGCCTCATTTGAGCGCGACCGTGGCGCCCGTCTGCAGGTCGGTCGCTCGGTACTCTCCGTCCCGCTCGCCTCCACCTCGCTCGCGCTCGCGCTCGCGCTCTCGCTCACCGCGGGCTGCAA
>DAORJJ010000313.1:0-8009 GCA_035439005.1 Polyangiaceae bacterium
AGATCCTCCTTCGTCACGCCCCGCACCACGTCCACCGTCGCCCCCGCTCCCACCCGCAGGCCGATCGCGTTCGCCCCCGCCGCGTTCGTCGGGCCCGTCACGTCGAGATCCGTCAGCCTCACGCGGCCGCCCTCCACGCTCACCGCGGCCTCCTTCCCCGCCGCGCCCGAGAGCCGCGCCTTCGGGCCCGCCTTGTCGAACGTGCACGCCACGCCCCCGTAGATCTCCACGTCCCGCGTCAGCGTCACGCCCGCGTCGTAGAGCCCGTCGCACAGCACCACGCGCTGCCGACCCGTCTCCAGCGCCTTCGCCAACGTCTTGAAGGGCTTCGCTTTTGTGCCAGGGTCCGCGTCGCTCCCCGTCGGCGACACGTACACCCCGAAGCCGTCCACCAGGCACTTGCCGGGGTTCTTCGTCGGCTCGTTCGGCGTGTCGCACCCGGCGGGCGGCGGCTCGGCGTCCACGCTCCCGTCCACGCCACCCTCGCCCGGCGGCGTCGCGCCGTCGGCGAGGCCGCCGGCCGCGTCACACCCCCCGTAGTCGCACGCCGCGGGGAACTGCGGGCACCCGGTCAACCCCGTCAACCCCGTCAACAACACGAGCCCGCCCAGCACGACCGGGACCACGACGGCGACACGTCTCATTCTCGACCTCCACGCGCGAACCTGGCCAAGCATGGCGAAGCGGGCGACCTCCGCGTACAGGACGGCCGCGCGCGCGAAGTCTGCATCAGCTCCCGCGCCAGCGCACGATTTTCGGCGCCGCGCGCGGGTTCGGCCTAACACGCGGAGACCGCGCGAGGGCAGACGCCAGGCGCAAATGGGCCCGGCGCGGCAAACCGATAGCCCGGGGCGCGCAAAGTTGCTAATCCCGTGCGGATCTTGCGCTTGAGCCGGCCATGAGCGACCCAGAATCCCCGAACCCAGACGACGCGCCCTCCCCCGCCGACCCGGCGATCGCTCCCTCGACCCCCGAGGCCGAGCCCTCGGAGGCGAAGTCGCCGGAGCCCTCCGAGCCCGAGGCGAAGTCGTCGGAGCCCGCCGCGACCTCCGAGGCCGACGCGCCTGCCGAGGCCCAGCCCGCAGAGGCCGCCAAGGTCGACGGCGAGGCCACCGACGAGCCCGCCGACGCGCCCGACGAGGCCGCCGACGAGGCCGCCGACGCTGAGAAGAGCGCCGCGGCGACGAGCGCCGAGCCCCCGCCCGACAAGCGGCGCGGAAATCCCCTTCGCGTTCGCGCCCTTGGCCTCGTGCTGGCGGGCGGCTTCGGGCTCTTCTTCCTCATGGCGAAGAACGCCCAGTGGCGCCTCGGCGTGCCGCTCGGGCTGGTCTTCGCGTGCATCGCCGCGTTCGGCGTGATGGATCTCCTGGGCTCGTTCGACGACCCCGAGGAGCGCGTGGTCCACCGCAGCACCCTCGGCGCCCTGGCCTTGCCCCTCGCGGCGACCGTCGGGTCGTTCTGCGCCTTCGCGGGCTCGCTCACCCTCGCGCAGGCGAACACGTTCGGCCCGCAGTGGGGCTGGGGCCTCGTCGTCACCGCCACGTTCGTCGCGTTCGTCGCCAGCGTCTTCAAGGCCGGGGTCGTGCTCGGCCCGTACGCCACCGACGAGCTCGACCGAGCGCGCCCGCTGCACAAGCGCCACGGCTTCTGGGTCGTGCTCGTCGGGGCGCTGCTCTATTTCCCCGCGATGGGCGTCTTCTCGCTGTGGGATCCGTGGGAGACCCACTACGGCGAGGTGGCCCGCGAGATCCTCGCGCGCGACGACTGGATCTCGCTCTGGTGGGCGCAAGACGGCTGGTTCTGGTCGAAGCCCATCTTGAACTTCTGGATCCAGTCGCTGGCCATGTCGGCGCTGGGCACGCACTACCAGGCCGACCAGATGCTCCAGGGCGGCATCGCCCACCCCGAGTGGGTCGTGCGCGCGCCCAACGTGCTCATGACCCTCCTCGCGCAGTACGTGGTCTACAAGGGCGTGGCGCGCGTGTTCGGCCGGCGCGCCGGGCTGCTCGGCGGCCTCGTGCTCGCCACCATGCCGGACTGGTTCTTCCTCGCGCACCAGACCATGACCGACATGCCCTTCGTGTCGGCCATGACCGCCGCGATGGGCCTGCTCTTGCTCGGCCTCAACACCTCCGAGGAGGAGCGCGCCCGGCTCTACGAGGTCGACGCGTTCGGCCGCAAGCTGCGCCTCTCCGGCTTCCACCTGCTCTTCGGCGTCATCCTCCTCTGCGCGCTCCCGCAGATCGTGTACCTCCTCACGCGCAACGTGGAGCTCGTGCTCTACGGCGCGGGGCCGAAGGGCTTCCGCCTGCACCTCGACGAGTTCCGCGCCGGCTCCGCGCTCAACTGCGGCCTGCCGGGCAACGAGGCGTGCCGCGCGGCCCTGCCGGCGAGCATCCCGCGCGGCCTGCCGTCGAGCCCCACGGGCTTCGGCCCTTCCATGCTGCGGTTCTTCGGGAGCTTCGAGCCGAGCGTGCAGGGCGCGGTGTGGCTCGCGCTGCTCTCGGGCCTGCTCTACCTGAACTGGGGCGAGCGCCGCACCCGGCGGCTCTTCTACATCGGCGCGTGGTTCTTCGCGGCGATCGCCACGATGGGCAAGGGCCCCGCGGGGTTCATCCTGCCGGGCGTGTGCGCCTTCGCGTACGTCGCCACGAAGAAGCGCTGGTCGGAGATCACGAAGCTCGAGCTCTGGAGCGGCCTGCTCGTGCTGGCCACCGTCGCGGCGCCGTGGTTCGTCGCCATGTACATCCGGCACGGCTCGCCGTTCACCGATCGCCTGTTCTTCCACGACATGTTCAACCGCGCCTTCTCGCACGTGCACGACACGAACGAGGGCGACGACACGTCGATCCGCTTCTACCTGTGGCAGCTCGGCTACGCGCTCTTCCCGTGGACGGGGCTCGCGCCGCTAGGTCTGATGTATTGGCTTCGCCGCGGCGACTCGGCCGATGAGGGCCGCGGCGACGCGTCGATCTTCCTCGTCATGTGGTTCGTCTTCGCCTTCGCCCTCTTCTCGTTCATGGGCACGAAGTTCCACCACTACATCTTCCCGGCCGTGCCGCCGGCGGCCATGCTCATCGGGGTCACGCTCGACGACGCGATGCGCCGGACCGGCTGGGCCCGCAAGGACCGCGTCCTCCCGTACGGCGCGGGCATGCTGGTCGGCGCGGCGGCGCTCGTCTACGGCGTGTCGCGCTTCTTCGCGGGCTCGGTGCTGGGCACCAAGCTCGGCGCCGCGCAGACCGAGCTCGCCGAGCCTTCCATGTTCGTGGGCAGCGCGATGGTGGTCTTCGGGCTCGTGGTCGTCGGCGCCACGATCGCCGCGTTCCACCGGCCCGCGCGCGACGAGGACGAGGCGCCGCGCGCCGTGGTCCGCGACGACAAGAGCCCGTACCGCGGCGGGCTCTCCGTGCAGCCCGAGGACGAGGCGGCCACCCGGGCGCCCCACGAGGCGCTCATGATCGCCACCGGGGCGGTCGCGGGCGCGCTGCTGCTCGTGCTCGTCGGGCGCGATCTCGGCACGAAGCCCTTCGGGGCCGACCAGCCCGGCGCCATCCGGCTGCTCCAGCTCTTCACGTACAACTACCGCCGCACCTGGCCCGACCACCTCGACTTCTCGGCGGCGCTCCGCGCGTTCTCGGCGATCGCGATCCTCGCGTCGCTGCTCTTCGCGGTGAAGCGCGTCCGCGCGCACGCGGTGAGCCTGTTCGTGGCGGTCGGCGTCTTGTTCGCCCTCTGGGGCGTCGACGTCTACATGGTGAAGACCGCGCCGCACTGGGGTCAGCGCGAGATCATCGAGGCCTACTACAAGGCCCGCACCTCGCCGGCCGAGCCGCTCGTCGCCTACCAGATGAACTGGAAGGGCGAGAACTTCTACACCTCGAACCGCATCCCCGCGTTCGTCTCGTCGGGCGCGCCGTTCACCAAGTGGGTGAAGGAGCAGCGCGACAAGGGCGTGAACGTCATGTTCTTCGTCACCGAGCCGGGTCGCCTCGGCGGCCTCCGCACCGAGGTGGGCGCGAAGAAGTACACCGAGCTCACCGACAAGACGGTGTGCAACAAGTTCGTGACCATCCGCGCCGAGTTCTGAGGCGGGCACGCGTGACCCGGGCGCGCGCCTCGGCCGGGCTCCGCCCGGGGCGTGTGGTACCCTGAGGGCATGCCCCAGACGGCCGAGCGCCTCCTCATGACCGAGGCCGAGTACCTCGCCTTCGAGCGCGCCTCCCGCGAGAAGCACCAGTACGTGCGCGGCGAGGTGTTCGCCATGGCCGGCGCGAGCCTGCGGCACAACGCGCTGGTCGCGAAGCTGCTCTTTCATGTTCAAGGCGCGCTCGGCGCGGGCCCGTGCAGGGTCTTCCCCTCCGACCTCAAGGTCTATGTCTCCGCGCTCGAGACGTTCACCTACCCCGACGTCACGATCGTGTGCGGCGCACCCGCGCTCTACCAGGGCGCGACCGACGTGCTCACCAACCCGAAGGTGCTCTTCGAGGTGCTGTCGGAGAGCACCGAGCGGTACGATCGGGGCGAGAAGGCCGAGGGCTACCGGAGCCTCCCGTCCGTGTCGGATCACGTGCTCATCAGCCAGCACAAGGCGCACGTGGAGCACTTCGCGAGGCAAGACGACGGCTCGTGGAGCCTCCGCGAGGCCTCGGCGGGAGGGCGCGTCGTGGTCCGCTCGGTCTCGGTCACGCTTGACGTGGACGCGCTCTACGCGGGCGTCTTCGACCTGCCGAGCTGACCGCGCGCTCGCCTCCGGCGAAGAGCTCCAGAGAGACGAAACCCCTCTCTCCGCGAGCGCGGGAGAGGGGCTCTTAGGGCAAGGAAGGGAGCCTCGACGCGCGGGGAGTAGCGCGCGCCTCGGCCGAAGCGAAGAGCGCCGAAGCGGCGCAAGACAAGCCAAGCGGGGCCAGGGCCCTTGGAGAGTCGCTAAGCAGCGGGCGTGCCAGCACGGAAACACCGCGCGCGCGGCCGCGAAGCGGCTGCGTGGGGCCGCGGGGTCGGGCGCTCGTGTCAGGCCCTCGCGTGCGCGTGCCGCCCCGAGCCCTCACCCCGCCGCCCCTCTTGCGTTTCGGACACTGAATGCTCATTCATTCTTGACGCACCCGCACATTGCCTCCAGGATTCTCCCCGGAAGGCCCCGCGAAAAGCGCTCGACTTTCCGCCGCTTTCTCTCCGGCAGACCTCTCGCGCAGCGCGTCGTGCCCGCCTGACCTGCCTGCCTGCCTGCCCCCCCGCCCACCTTCGAAGGAGCCGACCGTGTCGAACGTCCAAGCCATCAACCGCTACAAGGCCGACCTCCGCGAGATCTACTTCCTGCTGTTCGAGCAGTTCAAGATCACCGAGCTGCTGGGCAAGGGCCCGTTCGAGGCGTGGGGCGAGGAGGAGGTCCGCACGTCCATCAACGAGGGCTACCGCTGGGTGCGCGAGGTCACGGGGCCGCTCAACGTGGTCGGTGACATCGAGGGCTGCAAGCTCGAGAACGGCCGTGTGGTGACGCCCACCGGCTTCAAGGACGCCTGGAAGCGCCTCTACGAGGCCGGCTGGAAGTCGATGAGCGTCTCGCCCGAGTTCGGCGGCGCCGGCTCCCCCTTCAGCGTGCAGATCGTGGTCGAGGAGTTCATGTCCGGCGCGAACACCGCGTTCAACATGTACCCGGGCCTCGCCTTCGGCGCGGGCGAGGTCATCGCGCACTTCGGCACCCCCGAGCAGAAGAAGCTCTACGCCCCGCGCATGTTCAACGGCACCTGGGGCGGCACCATGTGCCTCACCGAGCCCCAGGCGGGCAGCGACGTGGGCTCCGCCACGACGAGCGCCAAGAAGAACGACGACGGCAGCTACTCGATCAAGGGCACCAAGATCTACATCTCCGGCGGCGACCACGACCTCGCCGCGAACGTGGTGCACCTCGTGCTCGCGCGCGTCGAGGGGGCGCCCGCGGGCACGAAGGGGCTCACGCTCTTCATCGTGCCGCGCGTCCGCACCGACGAGAGCGGCGCCCTCGGCCAGGAGAACGACGTCCACGTCACGGCCCTCGAGCACAAGATGGGCATCAACGGCTCGGCCACGTGCGTGCTCACCTTTGGCGACGCCGACGGCTGCATCGGGTGGCCCGTCGGCGGCGACTCGAAGATCAACCAGGGCATGCCGCAGATGTTCGTGATGATGAACGCCGCGCGCATCTCGGTGGGCGTGCAGGGCCTGTCGCTCGCGTCGTCGGCCTACCTGAACGCGCTCGAGTACGCGAAGGAGCGCAAGCAGGGCGCGAGCATGGCCCACTGGAAGGACCCCACGGCGCCGCGCGTGCCCATCATCGAGCACGCCGACGTGCGGCGCATGCTGCTCGACATGAAGGCGCGCGTCGAGGGCCTGCGCGCGCTCGCCATCAAGCTCACCCACCACCAAGACCAGGTCACCTTCTACAAGGGCACCGACGACGCCAAGGCGAGCTACCACCAGGGCCAGGTCGACCTGCTCGTGCCGCTCATGAAGGCGTACGGCTCCGACCAGGGCTTCCGGGTGTGCGAGACCGCCATCCAGACCTACGGCGGCGCGGGGTACACCCGCGACTACCCGGTGGAGCAGTACTGCCGCGACGCCAAAATCCTCAGCATTTACGAGGGCACCAACCACATCCAGGCGATGGACCTCGTGGGCCGAAAGCTCGGGCAGGCGGGCGGCGCGAACTTCCAGGCGTTCATGGCCGACGTGCAGAAATTCGTCGCCGCGAACGCGGGCAACGCGACCCTCGGCGCCGAGGTGAAGCGCCTCGGCTCCGCCGCGGAGGCCGTCGCGGGCTCGGCGATGCGGCTGCTCATGTGGTTCCAGTCGGGCAACGTCTCGATGGTGCCGCTCGCGGCGAACCGCTTCCTCGAGATGATGAGCGAGCTCGTCCTCGGGTGGCTGCTCCTCGACGGCGCGGTCATCGCCGAGACGGCCGCCAAGTCGGTGGACGCGGGCCACCCGGACGCGGCCTTCTACCAAGGCAAGGTGCAGGCCGCGCTGTTCTTCTCGCGCAACATCCTGCCCGGCGTGGCCTTCAAGGCCGAGCTGCTCGGCCTCGAGGACAAGTCGGCGGTCGACATCACCGACGCGGCGTTCGCGGCGGTGTGACGCCCGCCGCGTGGACCCGGTCCGCGCCCAGACGACGCGCAGCCCCGCACCTCGGGCGCTGCGCGTCGCGCGTTTCGGGGTACGTTGGGGCCGTGACCCTCCGTCGCCTCCTCGCCGCGTGCGCCGCGCCCGCGCTCGTCGCGCTCGCCGCGCCCGCGCTCGCCGGCTGCGAGGGGAAGATGGCGCGCATCACCGCCGTGCGCGACGGCGCGCTCGAGGGAGAGGCTGGCCTCGCGCGGGCGGCGAAGGACCTGCCCGCGTGCCCGCCGGTGGGCGCCGCAAAGACCCTCGAGCCCGCGTGCCTCGACCGCCTCGCCACGGCGCTCGGCTCGAAGACAGGCTACCGCGCTGTCCCGGCGGACCAGGCCACGGCGGCCACGGTCGCGGTGCTCGTGGGGCGCGACGGCCTCGGCTACGCGGTGGGCCGCGCCGACGCCTGGCTCGATCTCCTGAAGAACGGCCGCGGCACGGGCGTCGACGCCTTGCGCCTCGTGGTGTCCGGCGGCATGGCGCGCGAGGCCGCGGTCGTCGGCCAGCGCACGGAGGACGAGGCGGTGGCCCGCCGCATGACGCTGGCGGTGGCGACGCGCGTGCCGGGCGCGTGCGCCACGTATTTCCTCGTGGGCTCCGGGCAAGACGCGAGCCTCGCGCCGGAGCTGCGCGCCGACCACTCGCCCTGCGTGCAGCGGCAGCTCTCCTTCCGCGAGGGCCCGGGCGGCCGCTACGGCAGCGGCGTCTTCCGCGCCGCGGAGGGCGCGATGGCGCTGTGGCGCGAGACCGAGCGCGCGCTCCGCCTCGGCCTCGACCACGTGGGCGAGCCGGTGCGGACGCGCCTGCTGGCGGACCTCGCGCAGATCGAGCCGGCCACCCAGCGCATCGGGCTCCGGCGCGAGCGCGCG
>DAORJJ010000314.1:0-7971 GCA_035439005.1 Polyangiaceae bacterium
CGCCGATCGCCACCGCCAGCAGGAGGCCGAGCGCCACCACCACCATCGGCGCGAGCGCGGCGAGCGAGACGGGTCGACCCGGGCGCCGAAGCGGCAGCGCGAAGGTCCTTTCGGCGGGCGGGCTCACGGCGCGGTGAGCATCGCACGCGAGCCGGGGCCCCCGCGAGCCGCGCCGCTTCGACGCGCGTGAACACCGGGAAGGAACGCGGCACCGTAGAAGTTGTCCCTCCAGCGGCTTCTCCGATACTCGGATGCCTCGCCGAGGGCCGCATGACGCACCTGCGCCAACACACCGCGGCACTATTTTTTCGCGATTTCGTCCTTTACCGATCGCGATTCTCTCGTCATAGACACCCGTTCACCGGCACCGGGAGGAGACGCACCGCATGACCTCGACGGCACGACGCTCATCACCGACCCTTCCCCCTCGGGATCTTCGGCAGCGTCCTGTCAAACGTGAGGTCTGCGAGCACGAGCGCGATCCCCTCGCCGAGTCGGGCATGGTCCCCGTGGCCTCGGTCACGCACGACATCCTCGTGCCGGCGTCCCGGCGCGGCGTCCGCCTCGTGTCGCTCGCCCCGGCGGCCGCGTCCAGCGTGACGCTCTGCGTCTTCGGGTGGCACAACGTCCAGCCCGGCGTGCTCTCCTGGGTCTTCGCCAGCCTCGAGGCCGCGCTGCGCGCGGTGCGGGCCATGCGGAACGCGGTCGAGTGGGTCGTCGTGGAGGGCAGCCAGGCCGTCGTCGACCTCGCGCGCCTCGACGGCGTGCTCGCGAAGAGCCCGTAGCCGCTACACGAAGCGCGACGCGACACGCGAACCGCGACAAAATGAGAACGGGCGCCACGTCAGGGACGGGCGCCCGCTCAAACGCGTGGTGACGTCAGGACGACGTCGTCACGCGCACTCCCTCACTGAATGAGGTCCTTGAGGGCCTTGAGGGCCGTCGCGCGGACCTTCTTCGAAGCCGGCTTCCCCTTGATGGTGATCGCCTCGCCGGTGAACGGGTTCTTGCCCGGACGATCCTTCGTGGCGGGCTTCTTCACAGACTTGAGCTTGAGGAGCCCCGGGATCACGAACTCGCCCGGGCCGCGGGAGCCGAGCTGCTTCTTGATGAGATCCGTCAGTCCATCAAACACGCGAGAGACGCTCTTCTTGTCGAGCTCCGCGCTCTCCGCAATATCCGAAATTACTTGGGCCTTGGTCATCCGCTTCGCTGCAGCCATTTGCGCTTCCTCCTGTTGGAACCTATGCGCTCAATCACGATTCTTTCGCGTGTTCAGGGCGGGGTGCGAGGGCTCGGGGCCAGCGGACCGACGCTGAAGACTCGATTCGCCTCGCGCAGAGAGCCTAAAAAAAGCTCCTAACTGCTCGGGCTGGACACATGGCTAGCATCGGGCATTCACCCCTCGCAAGGGAAAATTCGCGCGTTTTGGGCGAATTCTCACCGCGGCCCCCTGGAAAATAGGGGCCAACGTCGCACAGTGTCATCCGTTCAGGGGGGCGCGAGCGCGGCGCGCGCCCGCTCGTTGGGCGATTGCGCCGGGCTCCTTTCTCTTCTTTGTGCGCGTCGAGGCCTTCTGCGCAGGGGCTCGAGCAGGCGCCGCGGCGGCCTCGGCCGCCTCGCAGAGCCGCGCGGTCTCCTTGCGCATGACGCGGTCCTCCTTGAGGGTCTGGTGGTCGTACCCGAGCAGGTGGAGGAGGCCGTGGGCGAGCAGCATGGTGAGCTCGCTCACGAGCGGGCGCCTCGCCGCGCGCGCCTGGCGCCTCGCCGTGGGCACGGACACGACCACGTCACCGAGCAGCCCGGTGGCGACGCCGCCGAACTCGCCCTCGCTGAGCGCGAACGCCAGGACGTCGGTCGGCTTGTCGAAGCCGCGATATTGAAGGTTTAGTTTATGTATTTGTGTGTCGTCAGTTAGGAGAAATGAAACTTCGTCGTTATCGATTTGACGAGCCTGCATCATCGCCTCGATTCGGACCCGCAGCTCGCGGCGGCTCACGTCCTCGTGCGGCCCTCGTAGGATGCTCAAGCGAAAAGGCATGACAAACTTCTCCTCCCGTGCCCGCTGGCGAGCGGCGCCGGCTGCGATATCGTTCGCACCTTCTGCCCTGATGCCCATCGAAATGGCCACTTCTTCTCCTTCTTCCTCAGAGCCTTCCCCTGCGCCGAGCTTCGCCGCGCCGCGCCTCGCCCTCCCGTTCGCGGTGTGCACGCTCATCCCCGCGTACCAGGCCGCCAAGACCCTCGCGGCCGTGGTCCACGACCTGCGCCACGAGGTCCCCGAGGCGGCCGCGGGCCCTCGGGTCCTGGTGATCGACGACGGCTCGACCGACGGCACGGGCGCGCTCGCCCACGAGCTCGGCTGCACGGTCATCGCCCACGGCGACAACCGCGGCAAGGGCGCCGCCCTCCGCTCGGGGCTCGCCACGGCGCGGGCCCTCGGCTACGTGGCGGCGCTCTCCGTCGACGCCGACGGCCAACACCCCGGCGGCTCGGCGCGGCAGGTGTTGTACGCGTCCCGCGACCCCGAGGCGCTCGTCCTCGGCGTCCGCGACCTCGTGGGGGCTGGCGCGCCGCGCAAGAACCAGGTGTCGAACCAAATCTCCAATTTCTTCCTCTCGCTGTTCGCGGGCCAGCCCCTCGGCGACACGCAGTGCGGCCTGCGCAGGTACCCGATCGAGCGCACGCTCGCGCTCGCGGGTCGCGCTCCGGGCTACGCCTACGAGTCGGAGCTGCTCCTCCGCGCCGTCGACGCGAGGCTGGCGCTCGTCGAGACGCGCGTGCCGGTCCTCTATCCGCCCGGCGAGCTCCGCGTGACGCACTTCGACTCGGTCCGTGACCCCGCCCGCATCATCGCGAGCGTACTCTCGACGCTCCGCGACCTGTCGCGAGCTCGCGCGGAGCGCGGGCCTCGCGGAAGCACCCGGTGAGCCTGCTCGCCAGGCACCGAAAGAAGCTCATCGCGCTCGCGTCGCTCGTCGCAGCGCCGCTCGTGGCCCACGGGCTCGTGGGCGTCGTCGTCCGCGTCGTCCCGCCCGCGATCACGCTCCCCGCCCTCGAGCGGGGCGAGGTCGGAGGGGTCGTCACCGCCGGCGCCGGGCGGACGACGCGCGCGCGCGGCGTGATCGAGGCGCACCTCGCGGGCACCCCGGAAGAGATCGGTGCCCAGCACTCGACGCTCCTCTACCGGCCGATGGTCGAGAACGAGCGCGACGTGTGGGCCGGCTTCGCGGCCCTCGTGCCGTTCGCGCCGGCCAGGGTGGCGATGTTCGATTTTGGGCGCGTGCTGCACCGCAACGTCGATCGGAACTTCCCCGACGACCGGCGCCGCGAGCTCGCCGCGCAGGCCGCGCGCTTCTCGCCCGATCCGTACGCGGGCCGGCTCCCCACGTACGAGCGCATGGTGTTCCTGCACGCGCTCTACGACATCTCGCTCGGCTTCGAGGGCTCGCCGCTGCTCGGCTGCTCGGCGTTCGGGCTCGGCGGCGCCGCCACGGCCGACGGGCACACGCTCGTCGCGCGCGCCTTCGACTTCGACGTCGCCGACGTCTTCGACCGCGACAAGGCGGTCTTCTTCGTGAAGCCCGCGGGCGCCATCCCCTTCGCGAGCGTCTCGTGGCCGGGCCTCGTGGGCGTGCTGACGGGCATGAACGCCGAGGGCGTGTTCGTGTCGGTGAACGGCGCGCGCGCGCGCGAGCCCGAGACCCGCGGCGTGCCCGTGGTGCTCTCGCTCCGCGAGACGCTCGAGCGCGCGCGCACGACCGAGGAGGCGACCCGGCTGCTCGCCAGCCAGGAGGTCATGGTCTCCCACCTCGTGTTCGTCGCGGACGCGCGCGGCGCGTTCGCCGTGGTCGAGCGCGCCCCGCACGCCCCGGCGCACGTCGTGACCCGCTTCCCCGATCCGGCGCGCGTGGCGCTCACGAACCACTTCGAGGGGCCCCTGAAGGACGACCCGCGCGACCGCGCCGTGCGCGCCACGTCGACCACGCTGGCGCGGCGGGCGCGCCTCGACGAGCTCTTGGCGGCGGTGCCGCCCGGCTCGGCCACGCCGTCGTCGACCCTCGCCATGCTCCGCGACCACGCCTGCGCGCGCGCAGAGGGGCCGTGCGCGCTGGGCGACCGCCGCACCATCGACGCGCTCATCGCGACGCATGGTGTCATCGCGGACACGACGGCGCGCACTTTGTGGGTGAGCGCGGGGCCCCATTTGTCGGGGAGATTCATCGGGTTCGACTTGTCCCGAGAGCTTGCTACGAATGCAGTGGCTCCTCCGCTCGTCCAACCGGGGGATCTCCCCGAGGATCCCCTGCTCCGCGACGCTGGCGCCTACGCCGAGGGTCGCAAGCGCGCCGGCGGTCCGCTCCTCCCGCCGCCCCCGAGTCCCTGATGATGCGCTCTTCGTCTGCCACGCCGCTCGCCACGCCGCTCGCCACCTCACCGAGCGCCACGCCCGTCCGTCGCCGCGCGCTCCTCGTGGGGCTCGCCGCGGTCGCAGGTGCGGAGCTCGCGGGGCGGGTCGCGCGGGCCGACGAGCCGGAGCGGCACCCCGTGGTCGGCGCGCAGCTCGACGCCCTGTTCCGCGAGGTCGCGCAGGCGCGGCGCGGCGTGCGCTCGTTCAGCGGCCCCTTTACCCAGACCCGAAAGCTCGGCCTCATGAAGGCCAAGGTCACCTCTCAGGGGCGGGTCACGCTCGTGCTCCCCGACCGCCTGCGGTGGGAGCTGCTCCCGCCGGACGAGGTCATCTACTGGGTCACCCCCGAGGGCCTCGCGTACCGCAACCGCTCGAGCCAGGGGGCCGTGGGCACGAGCGACGCCCGCGCCTTGTCGGAGGGCCTCGAGGACCTCCGCGCGATGCTCGGCGGCGAGCTCGCCGGCCTCCGCAAGCGCTACGACGTCTCCGCGTTCACGCGCGGCGACGAGGCCGTGTTCGAGGCGCGGGCGCGCGCGTCCGCCGCTCCGGCACACGATCCACGCGGGGTGCGCGGGCTCGCGTCGTTCTCGTTCGGCGTCGGCAAGGACCGCGCCCGGCCGACGTTCGCGTCCCTCGTGGAGCGCAACGGCGATCGCAGCGACATTCGGTTCGGCGAGCTGCGGCTCAACGTCCCCGTCGAGCCGCGGACGATGCACCTCTGAGGGTGCACGCGGTCAGTCGTCCGACCGCTCGACCCGCAGCCGCGCCATCGAGCGCCGGGCCACCTCGAGGGCCTGGTCGAGCTGCGCGAGCAGCTCGCGGTGCTCCGACTGCGACTCGGGGCTCGGCGGACAGGGCGACGTGATGCGTCGGCTGGGGAGCTCCTCGTCGGGTTCTTCGGCTGTCGCGTCGTCGAGCGTGACCATCGTGCCTCCACCCCCGCTCCAGCAAGACCCGCGCCACTTGGCCGCGCAGCGGTCTCGCGTGCCGCGGCGCCCTCACGGGGCGCGACCTTGCAAGACTGCAACGCGCTCGGCCCAGCCGTGCAATCTCGCGCGCATCGAGCGCGCGGGCTTCGTCGCGCCGAACTTGGCCCGCGATCCCGTTGTTGCCCATGGTGCGTGCATGACCATGCGCTCCGAGGCCTCCCTCTCCCTCCCCGCGCAGCCCGAGCGGCGGCGCCATCGCGTGTATCTTACACGCAACACCGAGTACCACTTCCGCGACGGGTTCTGCGTCGCCGTGCGCGATCGACGCTCCGGCACGTTCCTGCCGGGGCACCTCGCGCTCCGGCGCCGCATCCAGGGCTCGCTCCGCTTCCACACGAACGGCGCCATCGTGCCGAACCCGGGCGAGCCCGAGGCCGGCGAGGCCCTGTGCTTCTCGCAGGGCGAGCGCGACCTCGTGACGAGCCCGCTCGAGTCGGTCGAGCGCCCGCCGCGCGAGCTCGTGCTCTCGTACCCGACGCTGCCGCCGGGCCGGCCGAAGCGCACGCGCTGACCTCTCGACCCTTCTCAACGAGCGAATTTCTTGCGAGGCTGCGGGTCCGATGCTCGCGGTCCCCTCACGCGCCGAAGCCCGCGGGCGCCCGCTCGAGAGCGCCCGGCTCGTGCTCACCCCGCTCGACCCCCTCGACGCGCGCGAGATGTGGTCCGCCGTGGAGGCCTCGCGCGCTCACCTCGAGCCGTGGCTCCCGTGGGTGCCCTACACGGTCGATCTCGACTCGACGCTGCGCTACGCGGACTCGAGCGCCTCCGACTGGGACCTCGGGCGCGGCTGCCGCCTCGCCATCCGCGAGCGCGCCACGCGCCGGTTCGTGGGCGTCGTCGGCCTCGAGGCGCTCTCGCACATGCACGAGAACGCCGACCTCGGCTACTGGCTGCGCCTCGACTGCGCGCGGCGGGGCTACATGACCGAGGCCGCCAACCTGGTCGTGGTCTGGGCGTTCACCGTGCTCCGCGCGCACCGCGTCCGCGTGGCCGCGGCGACCGACAACCACGCGTCGCTCGGGGTCATCCGGCGGCTCGGGTTTCGCCTCGAGGGCATCGCCCGGGAGGCCGAGCGTTGCCACGGGCGCTGGCTCGACCACGCGATGTTCTCGCTGCTCGCGACCGACGCGCGGAGCATGTAGTCTGCATGTTCAGGTGGGGCCGCCGTCGCGGAGCCCGTCGACCAAGGCCCGCAGGCGCGGGATGCCCGACACGGCCCGCGAGCCGTACCAGCAGATGTCCTTGCCGCTCGTGCGGACCACCGCGCCGCGCCGCGCGGCCGGGGTGTCCTGCGCGAGGAAGACGCGGGCGTCGTCCTCGGAGAACGGGTGGGGCTCGTCGGGGAGCAGGACGAGCTCCGGCGCGCGCGCGACGACCTCGTCGAGCGTGATGCGCGGATAGCGCGTGTCGCGCCCGGCCACCTTCTCCGGCGGCAGGGGCTCGCGCTTGCCCAGGTCGGCGGCCAGCGGATAGCGGCGCTCGCGATCGGCGAACACGTTCGCCGCGCCCGCCAGGTCGAGCGCGTCGCTGATGTAGGTGTTGTCGTGGATGGTCATGAGCGGGTCCATCCAGATGGGGCAGAACGTACCGAGCGGCGCGCGCCGCCCGCGCTCCGCCTCCGCCTCGCGGAGCATCGCGTAGCCCTCGCGCACGAGGTCGCGCACCGCGGGATCGCGCTCGACGTGGAACGCGCGCGCGAGCCTCGCCATGTGGGCGATGCCCTGCGCGACGCGGGTCGGGAACGCGATGAAGACGCGCACGCCCCGCTTCACGAGCTTCTCGAGGTCGGCCTTGGTGTTCTCTTCCTTGTTGGCGAGCACGAGATCGGGCGCGAGATCGCACACGTCGTCGAGCCGAGGGTTCTTGGTGCCGCCCACCGAGGGCACCCCCGCGACGAGCGCCTCGGGCAGCTCGCAGTAGTCGGTGCGCCCCACGAGCGCCCCGCCGACGCCGAGGTCGGCGAGCGTGAGCGTGTCGCTCGGCACCAGCGACACGACGCGCTTCGGCGCCACGTTGAAGATGTGCTGGCGCTGCAGCTCGTCGAAGAGGATGTTCATGGCGAGACCTCGCCTCCGGCTCGGGCTCGCCATCGACCTGCGTTCGCCCCTGCGGGGCTCACTGCCGGTTCATTCGAGACCTCGCCTCCGGCTCGGGCTCGCCATCGACCTGCGTTCGCCCCTGCGGGGCTCACTGCCGGTTCATTCGAGACCTCGCCACAGGCTCGGGCTCGCCATCGACCTGCGTTCGCCCCTGCGGGGCTCACTTCCAGGTTCATGCCGTTCGCCCGGGGCTCGCTTGCAGGTTCATGGCGTACGTCTACTCGAAGTCGTCCGGCGGCGGCAGGGGGGGCGGCCCTCCATCGGCGTGCGGGCCCACGAGGGCGGCGCACTCGGCCCACGCCGCGTCGGTGCAGCGGCGCCGCGAGCGCGCCACGCACGCCACGATGCCCTCGGCCTGGCGCTCGACCACGCGATCGAGGACGAGCTCGCAGCCGCGCGCGCACTCCGCCTCCGAGCACGCCGCGCCAGCCTTCGCGGCGCAGGTCGCCGCGCACGTGTCGACCGGGTGCGG
>DAORJJ010000315.1:0-6856 GCA_035439005.1 Polyangiaceae bacterium
CTCTGGGTGAGCGCGAGCCGCTCGAGCGCGTTGCGGAGGCCGACCCGATTGAGCTCGGCGAGGCGCTCGGCGGTGACCACGGAGACCATGCCGTTCGCGACGCGCAGCGCGATCTGCCGCTTCACGTCCGCGACGTTCAGCCTCGCGACCGCCTCGCTCTGCTTCGCCGTGCCGAGCGCGTACCACGCGCGCGTCGCGAGCAGCGGCTGGACGGCGGTGATCCCGGCGTTCGCGGCGTTTGGGAAGGGCGTCTCGATCGGGCAGAGCGACACCGAGCCGTCGGGCGTGCACTTCGAGCTGGGTTGGAGCGACGTGTTGGTGATGAGCTGGTGCGTGAGGGAGGCGTTCAGGTTGATCGTCGGCAGGGAGCCGGCGAGGGCTTGTCGCCACTGCGCCTCCGCGCGCGCGATCTCGACCTCGGCGATGCGAAGGTCGGTGGACCGAGCCTTGATGTAGACGAGCGCGTCCTCCCAGCGGTGAAGTCTGCGCGCGGGCTGCGGCACGGGGACGAGCATCGGGTCATCGACGGTCGGCGCCGCGGGCGTCGCCTTCGCGGGCGTCGCGGGCGTCGGCGCTTCGGGCGTCGGCGCCTCCGCCGCGGCCGCTGGGCCCTCGACGACTACGAGCGCGGCGAGCGCGAGGGCGAGCTTCCAAGAGTGACTCGAGGGCATGCCGCTCAGTTACCACAGCGCGAGGCGGGCGCGGTCTCGCCGGTCTGCGGGCGCGTCAGGTGGCGTAGCGGTCGTCGCCCCGCGTGATGCGGAGCTCGGCGCGGAGCTCGGCGAAACATCCGCGCAGCTGCGCCACTGGCACACGGAACGGCGCGGCGACCTCCGCGTGGGTCAGCGGCACCTCGTCGACGAACACGATGGCGTACGCGATGGCCGCCGCGAGGCTCTCGCTCGAGCGTGTGTGTGAGACCGACAGGCGCGCCTGCTCTGTGGCGTCGCGCGCCAGCTCGCGGGCTCGCGAGCGCTGCTCGTCGCTGAAGGGCAGGCGCTCGAGTCCGAGGCGAAGTGTCCGGCTGAGGGCCTCCGGGGTGCCCGCGCGCGCGAGGATACGCGCGCTCGGGGAGGGCGATCGCCGCGCTACGGGAGGGCGAATCGCCACGTCTTCGGAGCGGCGCTCGACCCATCGCGCGAGGGCCGAGAGCTCTCGCGTGGCGCCATGGGCGAGGGCCCGCCCGAGCACTCGCTTGGCGTCCGCCCATCGCCCCGCGCGGCCGAGGGCGTGAGCGTAGGAGGCGGCGACCGATGGGTCGCTGCGCGCCGCATCGTGGGCTCGTCGCAGCCACGGAACGGCCGCCGACGCATCCCCCAGGGCCACGTCGAGGAGGTGACCGAGGTTGTGGGCGTAGGAGCCGTTCTTTGGCGCCAGCTCCAGCGCGCGCTCGTACGCTGTCCGCGCGAAGCGAAAATGGCCCAACATCGACTGCGAGAGCGCGAGGACGGCCCAGGCGCGATCGCTCGCCGGGAAGTGTTGGATCACGCGGCGGGCGTAGAGCGCGGCGCGCCACGGCTCTTCCTCTGCGAGGAGCTCCGCGAGCTTCTGATGCGCGAACGCGGCGTCTTCGCTCGCGGGGCTCGCGATCCGCGCGAGCTGGTGCAGCAGAGGCACCACGCCGACCGGGTCGCCCGATCGCCGCAGCGAGTGCTCCGCACGGCGACGCAGTCGCGCAGGAGCATCGTCGTCACGGGTGCGGCGCCCTCTCATGGCTGCACTTGGTGTAGCGAGAACAAGACACGCGCGCAAACCGCGCCGCGCGATTTGAGGCTCAGCGCTTGGCGGCGAAGTCGATGATGCGCTGCTCGAGCAGCTCCGCGAGGATGCCGAGCGCCTCGAGCTCCTTCATGCCGCTGATGTCGACGATCTCCTCGACGCTCGAGACGCCGTCGACGTGCGACAAGATGAACCCCGCCTTGTGGTCGATCGCGAGCCACCGGAGTTGGTCGCGCGCGACCGCGACGACGGGCACACGATCGAGGGGGCCGAGCTTGGTGGAGAGGCTCGCCCGCAGGGATGTTCGGCATCGCTCGAGGCACTCGAGCGCGTCCACGTGCTCCGCGTCCCGCGCGAGGAGCGCCTCGGCGATCGCCATGGCCCCCGTGAAATCGCCGATCGCGAACTGGTCTTCCATGTCGACGGCGCTCGGACCTCGCGGCGCCTTCGGCTCGGGAGCCGCGGGCGCCGTCGTGGGGGGCGGCTCCGAGGGCGCTGCGCGGGTCGCCGCTGCGGCTGCGGGCGCGTTGATCGCCGCGAACCCCACGGGCGTCGGGTGGGTGAACGCCGCGGGCCCAGGGTCCGAGGCTGGCGCTTGGGCCACGGGCACGTCCCCAGGCGGAGGCCGCGCGGTGATGATCTTCGACTGGCTAGGCGCGGCGGGCTCCTCGTCCACGAGCAGATCGGAGTCGAGGAAAGGGTCGCTCTCCGCGCTCGCCCCCTGCGACCCGGGGAGGACGCCCGCGGGCGGAGGCGCGGTGACGGCGAGCGCAGGCGCCTCCGCCGACGGTGGCGCCGGGGCCTCCGATGGGACATGCGCGGGCGACGGCGGGGCAGCGGGCGCCTCGTGAGGCTTCGAACTCTCGGGCCCCAGGTCCCAGTCGTCGTCGAGGGACTCGGTCTCGGGCGCCGCGGGGGCCGCCGCGGCCGAGTGACCGCTCGGAGCCACGGACTTCTTGAGCGCGTCCCACACCCGCTGGCCGTCCACCACGAGCGTCGCGTCGGGGTCGTCGCCGGCCCTGGGCGCGTCGCTCGTCGGGGTCTTTGGGTCCTCGGTCACTCGCGTGGTCCTGTGGTGGGTGGCCGGTCAGCTCAGGTCTTGGCGACCACGCCCTTGAACATCCGGTGGGTCCGCTGCAGGCCCTCGAGCTGCTCCTTCACGGCCGCCGCGTCGCGCTTCTCGATGGCCTTGCGCGCCTTCGCGACGATGCCCTTGGCCTTCTCGATCGCGTCGCGACCGAAGTCGCTGGACGCGACCACCGCCTGGACCTGGGGGAAGAGCTCCTCGATTTGCGCGATGGCCTTCTCGGCCTCCTGCTTGGCGCTCTCGAACTCGTCCGACGTGCGGCGATCGACGAGGTGATCCTTCGCGTTGTCGATCATGGACTTGATCTCGTCGCGCGTGAGGCCGCTCGTGGCCGTCACTTGGATCGACTGCTCGAGGCCGGTCTCGAGGTCCTTCGCGCGGACCGACACGATGCCGTCGGCGTTGATCTCGAACGTCACCTCGATCTCGACGGTCCCCTTCGACGCGCGGCGAAGGCCCGTCAAGATGAACTCGCCGAGCAGCTCGTTCTCCTCCGCCTTGGTGGAGTCGCCCTGCATGACGAGGATCTTGACGGCCGTCTGGTTGTCGCGGCTCGTCGTGAAGATCTTCTGCCGCTGCGTCGGGACGGTCGTGTTCGCCGGGATGAGCTCTTCGAAGAAGTTGCCGAAGGTCATGATGCCGAGCGCGTGCGGCGTGACGTCGAGCAGGATCATCTGCTGCTTGTCGTCGACGAGCGCCGAGCCTTGGATCGCCGCGCCGAGCGCCACGACCTCGTCCGGGTGGACGCCCTTCGAGGGCTCCCGCTCGAAGAACTTCGCCACGGAGGACTGAATGAGCGGCATGCGGGTCATGCCGCCCACGAGGAGGACCTCCTCGACCTCGTTCTTCTCGAGGCGCGCGTCTTCCAGCGTCTGGCGGCAGATGTCGATCGTGCGCGCGATGAGGTCGTCGGCCAGCTCCTCGAGGACCTGCCGCGTGAGGGTGCGCTGGAGGTGGAGCGCCTCGTTGCGGCTGCTCGTGATGATGAACGGGAGGTTCACCTCCGCGTCGCTGACGCTCGAGAGCTCGCACTTCGCCTTCTCGGCCGCGTCCTTCAGCCGCTGGAGCGCCATGCGATCCTGCCGGAGGTCGATGTCGTGCTCGTCCTTGAAGCCCTGCACGAGCCAGTCGATCACGCGCGCGTCCACGTCCTCGCCGCCGAGGAAGGTGTCCCCCGCCGTCGCGATCACCTTGAACACGCCGTTGCCGGCGATCTCGAGGATCGAGATGTCGAAGGTGCCGCCGCCGAAGTCGTAGACGGCCACCACCTTCTCGACGTTGCGCCCGTACCCGTACGAGAGCGCCGCGGACGTGGGCTCGTTGATGATGCGGATGACGTCGAGGCCCGCGATCTCACCCGCGTCCTTGGTCGCCTGGCGCTGGTTGTCGTTGAAGTAGGCGGGGACGGTGATGACGGCCTGGGTGACGGGCTCGCCGAGGTAGTCCTCGGCGATGACCTTCATCTCCTGAAGGATCATCGCGCTCACCTCGGGGACGCTGAACTCCTTCTCGCGGAGGACGATGCGCACGTCCGCGTGGGGGCCCTCCACGACCTTGTAGCTCGACGTGGCCACGGCGTTCTTCACCTGCGGAGACGTCCACTTGCGCCCGATCAGGCGCTTCGCGGCGTAGACCGTGTTCTCGGCGTTCGTGATGGCCTGCCTCTTGGCGATGTGCCCCACCAGGCGCTTGCCTGCCTCGGTCACGGCGACCATGGACGGCGTGGTCTTGTATCCGCCGCGGTTCGGGATCACCACCGGGTTGCCGTTCTCAACGATCGCAACGCACGAGTTGGTGGTGCCGAGGTCGATTCCGATGACTTTGTCCATACGTGAGGGTCTCCAAAAAAGAACGCGTCACAGCATGCCTCAAGTGGCTAGGGTTGTGCACATTTCTGTCGTGCACAGCCGACGCTGCGGCGATTTCCCACTAGGTGGTCAGGCGGGCCTCGCGGCAAGCGTTTTCAGGAGCTCTGCCACCGATTGACTCTTCGGATCCACCTTCGCGGCCGCCTCGAGCTCCCTCTTGGCGGCGAGGAGGAGGTTCGCGGCGATGTAGACCTTCGCCAGGGTGATACGGTACTTGATGTTCTCTGGGGCGAGCTCGATCGCCCGCTTCGCGAGGTCCGCCGCCTGGTGAAGGTTGCCCTTGCCCGCCACGAGGCACCGAGCCGCGGCCTCGGCCGGGACCGGATCGTCGGGGCGAATCGCCGCGACCTTCTGCCACGAGCGCGCGGCCTCGGGGAACTTGTCGTTGCGCTCCTCGTACTGCGCGGTCTTCAGGTAGCTGTCGACGAGCATCAACGAGGCGCTCGCGTCGGCCTCCTCGTAGCGCGCGCGGAGCTCCTCGTCGGTGTCGTCGACGCTGAGCGCCATCCGAAGCGCGGCCGCGCAGGCGACCGCGTCGTTCTTCGCCGCCGCGGCGTCGGCCATGTCGGTGTACTTCTTCACCTGCGCGCGCTTGACCCCGTTCATGCGGTCTTCGTACATGCGCTTGACGGTCTCGCGGTTCTCCTCGACCGTGCGCCAGCGCGCGCTGTCTTGCCGCGCGGGCTCGGGCGGCTTCGGGGCTGCCTGCGCGACGGGCCGCCCGAGGCGCCTCGCGAGCGCCTCGCGCCTCGCTCGCAGCTCGGCCTCGGCGTCGCGCTTGGGGGGCGCCGGCTCGAGCTCCTCGGGCGCGACCGTGGCGTACTCCGCGGCCGCCGCGTTGAGCTCCTCCTGGGCGCGCGCGAGCTGGGCCTCGAGGCTCCGCGTGTTGACGACGTCGCGTAGGTAGAGGTCGTACTCTTCGCGACCCTTCGTCGACGTGAGCGTCTCGTGGGCGGTGGTCACCTTGGCGAAGACCACCTCCATCTTGGACTTGAACGAGCCGAGGCTGCGACGGAAGAAGCGGTCCGGGTGGAGCCGCGACGCGAGGTCGTAATACGCGCGCTTGATCGCCTTCTTGTCGGCGTCCTGGGTCACCCCGAGGAGCGTGTAGTGATCGAGCTCGTCGAGGTCGTAGAAGAGATCGAGGATTTGCTTTCGGTGGTCGCGCTCGAGGTCGCAGACCTCGTCGAGCTCGGCGTCTGGGTACCGCTGGGAGCGCCCGGCGCTTCCCGCGCTCGCGGCGCGCGACGCGTCGGGCTTCGAGGCGGTCGGCGGCGGCGCGGGCGGCGGCTTCGACGGGTCGATCATGTCGACCACCCCGAGGCCCTTGAGCTTGTCGACGCACGAGGCCACGCTGCCTTCGGGGAGGCCCGTGGTCTGCGCGATCGCCGCGATGGTCGTCGCGCCGTCGATGCGGGTGAGCACAAACCCGTCGGTCGGGTCGAGCGGGAGTTTGCGGAAATCCACGCCGGGCAGCACCCGGGGCACAAGGGTAGGCAAGTGAGATCCCTCCGCTGCCGATCGTAGCCGAATCAGACCCCTAGGATGGAACTTTTGGGGGGCGTGGCCCGGTCTCCGGGAACCGCTCGTGCATCCACGGCCAGTGGGCCGGCGCCGCGCGAATCCGCGCGGACAGCTCGTCGTTGACCCGCCGCAGCAGCTCGCGCTCACCGGCCTCGCCGGCCGTGAGGTCGCCCGTGGGGATCTCCCGAATGCGAACCGTCTCGGCGGCGGTGTAGGTCCCGACCACCACGCGGGCGCCGGTGCGCAGCGCCAGGCGCGCGGGCCCGACGGGGGTCGGCGCCAGGACGCCCAGGAACGGGACGTCGACGGTAGGCACGCGCGACGCGAGATCCATCGGCGCGCCGAGCACGCCCCCCGCCCGCAGCGTCCGCACGATGCGGGCGGCCGCGCCCTCGGTGCCTCGGAAGATGGCTCGGACCCCGTGGCGCTCCCGGAGCGCGACGAGCACCCTCGTGAGGCGGGGATCGTACGCCGCCCGCGCGAGCGTGACGAGCGGCACGCCCGCGTGGACGAGGGAGGCCGCGACCCTCTCCCACGGGCCGAGGTGCGCCGAGGCGAACACCACCCCGCGCCCCTCGCGCCGCGCCTCGGCGAGGATCTCCGCGGAGCCGTCCTCGAGCGGCAGCACCGCCGACAGCGCGGGCTTCCCGTAGAGGTC
>DAORJJ010000315.1:6866-7961 GCA_035439005.1 Polyangiaceae bacterium
ACTGTGTCGCCGAGGTGCGCGCCGAGCGCCCGGAACGTCGCGTGGACCAGCGCGTCGCGCGCTGCTCCCGGGAGGTCCGGGAGCCCGCGGGCGACGTTCTGCGCGGCGGCCACGCGTGCGCGCCGCAAGAGCACGTGCGCGACCGCTCCGAGCCCGCGGCCGAGCGCCAGGAGCCACGGGCGCGGGAGGGGCCCGAGCGCGGCCAGCAGCGCGCGCGCGGAGGCGTAAATGACAGCGTTCTTGAGGGCTTGAGCGCGAGTCCAGCGGCCCCCCTCGCGGAGGTCGCGCGCGTCGGTCAGGGCGGCGCTCACCGGGGGCTTGGCACCGGCGCGCTCCGGTCGAGGACCGTGCCGTCGGCGCACGCCACGCAGGCGGCGCGCACGCGGTCACGCGCGGCGCGGACACGCCCGACGGCGTCGGTGCAGACGCGCTCGTGTGGGCCTTCACCGTCGACCTCACAGAGCTCGCCCGCGGTGCGGTCCATCGCGCCGAGGGCGCGGCACGCGGCGCGGCAGTCGGCCCCCGCTTGCTCGAGCATGACGCTCGCGCGCACGAAGGCGTCGCGGCGCGCGCCGGGATCGACGGGCGCGGGCCCCGGGGCGCCAGGCGCGGGCGCGGAGGGGGTGACGTCCGCCTGCGCCGATGAGGGCTGGCGAGGGCCGTCGGCCGACTTGGCGGCGGCCTCGTACGACGGCGAGCGGGGCGCCTCCGCGGAGGGCGCTGCGCAGGCCGCGAGGCACGCGACGAGGCGGCGACCCGCGCGGTCGCGGAGCGGGCGGGCCATCCGAGGGACCTCACCGGTCACCCCCCGCGTCACGCAGGGCGGCCAGGATCACGCCCTCTTGGACCTTCACGGCCTGGTCGAGCAGCTCGATGGCGCGCTCCCGGGCGGCGCGCGCCTCCCCCTCGCGGCCCGCGTCGGCGAGGGCGCCTCCGCGCGCCTTCTCCACGAGCCCCTCGATTTCCAGCAAATGGCCGCGGAAGAACGTGGGCGCCTCGGCGTGGCGGAGGCCCTCGTGGACCGACGCGAGCGCGGCGTCGGTGTTCCCCATCCGGAGCTCGAGCTCCGCGCGGCGAGCGAGCGCGTCCGCGAGC
>DAORJJ010000316.1:0-7959 GCA_035439005.1 Polyangiaceae bacterium
CTGGCGGCGCTCGCCGCGTCGGCGTCGAACGCGGCCTTCGCGTCGTCCAGGCTGCCGCCCCGCAGGTAGTACGCGCGAGCCGCCGCGCCGACGGCGAGCGTGCCCGCGAAGGCCACTGCGCCGGAGACCGCCGCGCCGCCCCCCGGGAACACGTATTTCACGAGCGCCCGCGCGCCCTCACGGAGCGCGAACCCGACGCCGACGCTCGCGCCGATGCTCGCGAGGAACTCGAGCGCGCTGCGCTTGTCGATCGTGCGCCCCGAGATCCACGCGATCGTGATCACCAGCGAGACCTGCATGCTGGTGATGGGGATGACGTCGGCCACCGGGATCGGCACCGCGGCGATGGCCGCGCACACCGCCGCGGTGGCCTGCGACAGGCTCACGGCCAGCTCCTCCTGGAGCCCGCGCACCTGCGCGAGGCGCACGAAGGCGCCGCGGCCGGCGTTGGGCAGGTGGGCGTAGAGGAGCGTGCAGAGCTCTTCGAGGCCCCACCGCTCGTCGTCGCGCACGTTGCCCTCTTTGTCGAACGAGAGGTACGCGCTCACCCCGCGCACGCCCACGATCTGCGTGACCAACAGGCCGCGCGCCTTGAGCTTCCGCTCGAGCAGGCCCTCGGCCTCGTTCACGTAGCCGAGCTTCTCGTGCAGCGCCTCCTCCGGCTCCTCGTCAGGCCGGTGCAGGCGCGTGCGCTTCGGCTCGAAGAGATCGCAGTGAGTGAGCACACCGACGATGGGCGGGCGGAACCTGTGCGCGCGCTCGACCTCGGCCAGCACGTGCTCGATGCCGTCGAGGTCGCGGTCGATCGCGCTGTCGACGTCTTGAGCGCGCACCACGAACAAGAGCGCGTCGGGCACACGCCGCTTCAGCTCGACCGCCACGGAGGAGAGCGCGTCGCGCCCCGGGTCTTCCTCCGCCGGCGCCGAGCCTTCCTGCAGGCCCCGCGTGTCGAGGAGGTGGAGCGAGCCCTGCTCGGACGCGTGCTCGTACCAGGCGCCGCGCCCGGTCTGGGCAGCGACGTGGCCAACCTTCGCGACCCGCCTGCCGAACAGGGCGTTCACGAGCGACGACTTGCCGCTGCCGCGCCGGCCGATGAGCACGAAGGCCGGCGGGCGCTGCTCGAGGATGAGGCCGCGCAGCGTGCCGATCTTCGACACGAGGTTCTTCGCGGCGCCGTCGGGCAGGAACTGGAGCATCTCTTCTGCTTTCGCGAGCGCCTTCGCGAGATCGCGCAGCGGGGAGCCTTCGTCCCGGGGGGGCATGGGTCGATGCTACCCCGAGCCCCGCCCGGCCCCAAGCGGGCGCGGGCGCGGCGGGAGACGGATCTTCGTTGTCACGCCCCGCGAGGCCTCTATTCTCGGCTTATGAAGACCCTCCTCTCCGGTGGCACTGTGGTTACGGCGGTCGACACCTACGCGGCGGACGTGGCCGTCGTCGACGGGAAGATCGCCGCCATCTTCGGGCCGAACGCGGCGCCCGCGGGCCCGTGGGACACGACGATCGACGCGCGCGGCAAATACATCATGCCCGGGGGCATCGACGCGCACACCCACCTCGACATGCCCTTCGGCGGCACCACGTCGAGCGACGACTTCGAGACCGGCACGCGCGCGGCGGCCTACGGCGGCACCACCACGATCGTCGACTTTGCCATCCAGACGCGCGGCACGGCGCTGCGCACGGGGCTCGACACCTGGCACGGCAAGGCCGAGGGCAAGGCCGCGATCGACTACGCCTTCCACATGATCATGACCGACGTGAACGATCAGACCGTCCCCGAGATGGACGAGATCGTGAAGGAGGGCGTGACCTCGTTCAAGATGTTCATGGCCTACCCCGGCGTGCTGCACGTCGACGACGGCCAGATCTTCCGCGGCATGCAGCGCGCGGGGCAGAACGGCGCCCTCATCTGCATGCACGCCGAGAACGGCATCCCGATCGACATCCTCGTGCAGCAGGCCCTCGCGAAGGGCCACACCGCGCCCATCTACCACGGGCTCACGCGCCCGCAGATCATGGAGGCCGAGGGCACCTTCCGCGCGATCTGCCTCGCGGAGATGGCGAACGCGCCGGTGTACATGGTGCACCTCTCGGCCGAGCGGGCGCTCAAGCAGGTGCTCGAGGCGCGCGACCGCGGGCTGCCGGTCTACGCGGAGACCTGCCCGCAGTACCTCTTTCTCAGCCAAGACGACCTCGCGCGGCCCGACTTCGAGGGCGCGAAATACGTGTGCACGCCGGCGCTGCGGCCCGCGCACATGCAGGAGGATCTCTGGCGCGGCCTCCGCACCAACGATCTCCAGGTCGTCTCCACCGACCACTGCCCCTTCTGCTTCAAGGGGCAGAAGGAGCTCGGGCGCTCCGACTTCTCGAAGATCCCGAACGGGATGCCCGGCGTCGAGACGCGCATGTACCTCCTGTGGGACGGCGGCGTCCGCGCGGGGCGCATCAGCATGAACCGCTTCGTGGAGATCACCTCCACGGCGCCCGCGAAGATCTTCGGCCTCTATCCCCACAAGGGCACGGTGGCGGTCGGCGCCGACGCGGATCTCCTCGTGTGGGACGGCGAGCTCCGCCACACGCTCAGCGAGAAGACCCTGCACATGCGTGCAGACTACACGCCTTACGAGGGGCGGGACGTCGTGGGCGGTCCCACGCACGTGCTCTCGCGCGGCAAGCTCGTGGTCGAGCACGGGAAGTACATCGGCAAGAAGGGCGACGGCCGCTTCGTGCGGCGCAGCACCTTCAGCCTCTAGCGGCGAGGCGACCGGCGACCAGGCGAGGCGAGGCGGCGCGGGCTCGAGCCCGCGTCGGCGCTTCTAGACGTCTGCGGGCGTCGGCGGCGGCGGGACAGCGGGCTCGCGCTTGCTCCACATCATCGCCGTGTACACCCCGGCCGACGCGAGCGCGCCGACGAACCACGCGTAGTCGAACATGCCCTTGAGCGCGGGCACGACGGCGCCGATCCACGAGAGGGCGCAGCCCGCGAAGGTGGCGACGAGGGCGGGCACGCTCATGCCCGCGGGGTCCTTGCCGTAGCGACCGTCGCGCCGGTAGAGGTCGGCGATGTCGAGGCGCGTGCGCCGGATGAGCCAGTAGTCGGCGATGAGCACGCCGCCGATCGAGCCGAGGCCGCCGGAGTACCCGAGCAGCCACCGGTAGATGTAGCCCTCCGGGTCCTCCTGGAGCTTCCAGGGCACCATGAGGATGCCCACGATGCCGGTGATGAGCCCGCCGGTCTTGAACGAGATGTGGCGCGGCGCGAGGTTCGCGAAGTCGTTCGCGGGCGACACCACGTTCGCCGCGATGTTCACGCCGAGCGTGGCCACCACGACGGTGAACATGCTCACCGCGACGAGCAGGCGCGACTCGAACCGCCCGACGAGGTCGACCGGATCCCAGATCGCCTCGCCGTAGATCTCCTGCGAGGCGCTGGTGATGATGACGCCCATGGCCGCGAAGAGCGTCATGGTCGTGGGCAGCGCGACGACCTGCCCGATGGCCTGCTCGCGCTGCGAGCGGCCGTAGCGCGTGAAGTCCGGCATGTTGAGCGAGAGGGTCGACCAGAACCCGATCATCGCCGTGACGCTCGGGACGAAGATGACCCAGAACGAGCCGAGCGTCTTGAACTTGCCCTCGGCCGCCATCACCGAGCCGAGGCCGTTGGCCTTCCAGATGGCCCACGCGACGAGCGCGGCGGTCATGACGAGCACGTACGGCGCGGCGAGGTTCTCCACCTTCCGCAGCACTTCCATGCCCTTGTAGACGATGAGGATGTTGAGGGCCCAGAAGAGCAGGAACGCGATGAACTCGGTGGGCGGGTGGCCCGACATGAGCCAGCGGAGCGTGGTGCACGCGTGGTCCGGCTCGCACGCCTTCGGGGCGGCGCCGAGCAAGGTGGTCCAGCCGGGCCAGAGCGTGCGGAACAGGGTGTGGAGCGCCTTGCCGCCGATCCACGCGTTGATGCCGAACCACCCGCACGCCACGAGCGCGCGCATCACCGCGGGCACGTTGGCGCCGTTCACGCCGTAGGCCGCGCGGGCGAACACGGGGAAGGGGATGCCGTACTTCGTGCCGGGGTGCGAGTTGAGCAGGATGGGCGCGAGCACGATCACGTTGCCCACGAGGATCGTGATGAGCGCCTGCCACCAGTTCATGCCCGCCTTGATGAGCCCGGCGGCGAGCATGTAGGTGGGGATGCAGTGGGCCATGGAGATCCACAGCGCCGCGAACGTGTAGGTGCTCCACGTCCGCTTCGCGAGCGGCGTGGGCGCGAGGTCCTCGTTGTAGAGGTGGCTGCCCGCGAGGTCCACGCCCTCGGCGAGCTCCACGCGTCCGTCGGCTCGCTGGATTTGCTCGTTCGTCCCCATCGCCACGCTCCTAGCACGGACGTGTCGCCGGCGGCGCGCGAGCCGCGCGAGCGCTGGCTACAGGGTCCCGGGCGGCAGCTCCGTCGCGCGCCAGAGGTACCACGCCGCGAGCGAGCGGTACGGGGCGAGGGGCGCGCCGAGCTCCGCGAGCGCCGCCGGAGAAGGCCGCTCGGCGAGCCGGAACGTGCGCTTCGCGCCCTCTTGCACGCCGAGGTCGTGCACCGGGAAGACGTCGGGGCGCCCGAGGCGGAAGATCAGGAGCATCTCGACGGTCCAGCGGCCGACGCCGCGGACGCGGGTGAGGCGCTCGATGAGCGCGTCGTCGCCGAGCCGCGCGGCGCCGCGCATCGTCGGGAGCCGGCCGTCGGCGCAGTGCGCCGCGAGATCGCGGAGGGCGAGGAGCTTGGCGGCGGAGAGGCCCGCCCCGCGCAGGGCCGCGTCGTCGAGCTGTCCGAGCGCCGCGGGCGAGAACGCGCCCTCCGGCGTGGCGAGCAGCGCGGCCTCGACCCGCCCGAAGATGGTGGCCGCCGCCTTGCCCGAGAGCTGCTGCGACGTGATCGCGCGGGCGAGGGCGAAGAAGAGCGTGGGCGCGGGCCCGAGCTTCAGCGTGGCGGGGCCTACCTCCGCGATGAGCCTCGCCATGGGGCGCGAGCGCGCCGCGAGGTGCTCCGTCGCCGCGGCGAGGTCGTACCGGAGGCGCGTCACGGCTTCGCGTGGAGGAGCTTGGGGCCGGCCGCTTGGCCCTTGATTCCCTTATGGATTTCGATACCTCGCCCCGCCTCGCGCCCCTCCGAGTAGGCCTGCGTACGGCGCTCTCCGGCCGAGCGCACGTGGCGCACGTGCGGGTGGCGCCGGCGGTAGTACGCGTGCAGATCGGCGTCCTTCACCCAGACGAGCCCCGCCTGCTCTTGGGCCTTCGCGTCGCTCCCCAGCTTCTCGAGCATTCCGTGCATGACCCCGGCGAGGAAGCGCCGCCGGTCGGCGTCGCCGGGGAGGCCGCGGGCGCGCTTGTGCTCGGCCCAGAGGCGCTCGGCGGTGCGGAGGAGGTAGCCGTGCACGTACTCGGCGATCTCGAGGTTCTCCGGAGTGCCGCACACCTCGAGCACGCTCCCTCGCTTGCCCTCGAGCGGCCTGTAGACGGGGATCCAGATGCACTCGACGAAGAAGTGGTGCGCGAGGACGAGCGAGAGCGCGCGCTCGGCCTCGGTGACCCGGCCGGTGGGCTTGCCGAGGTGGCGGAAGGCGTGGCCGCGGGCCGCGCGCGCGGCCGAGATGTCGAGGTTGTGCTTGAGCAGGAGCCGCTGCGCCGCGAGCATGGCGGCCTCGGCCTCGTGCACGTTCGGGCTCTCCGCGAGGGCGAGCAGGCGGGCGACGCGCGACGCGATGCGGTCGGAGTCGCGCTCGGTCGCCTCGGGCAGCCCGGTGGCGCGGCCGTCGATCGCGAGGCGCTCGCACAGCGCGCGGAACGTGGGGCCGTGCGCGGTCTCGTCGAGATCGCCGTGGCGCTCGGTCATGTACTGGTGCGCCATCTCGTGCTTGAGCACCTCGACGACGGTGCCCCACGGCTCGCGCACGACGAGCGCGCTGGAGATTTCGATGGTGCGCGACGACGGCACCCACCGCCCGAGGCGGCTCTCGCTGGCGACCAGCTCCACGCGCGGCGTGGTGAGGGCGCCACGAAAGAGCGACGCGTTGAGCAGCCGGTGGTGCTCGACGAGCTCGCGCAGCAGCGCGGCCGAGAGCGCCGCCCCGAGCGCGCTCATCGCGGCTGCTCGAGCGTGAAGAGCGAGTCGGAGAAGTCGGCGCGCGCCCCGTGGCAGTTGAGGCAGATGGCCGGCCGACCCGAGAAGAGCGCCTTCCCGTCGCCGTTGTACTCGGCGAAGTACCAGCCGTCGTCGGCGTCGGAGCGCCGCTCCATGACCGCGACCACCGCGAGCTTCGAGCCGGAGTAGCCCTCCTTCACGACGATGGAGCCCTTGGGGAACGCCGGCTTCTGGTTCGCGCGGGGCACCATCTTGGTGGGGTCGTCGATCGCCCCCGCGACCACCGCGTTCACGTAGACGTCGACGGCGCCCGCGTGGGCCGTGTAGCTCGGCTGCCGCTCGGGGATCGTGGGCGCGCGGCGCCACGACGTGTAGTTCGCGGCCTTCACGCGCGCGAAGAGCTCGTCGGCGCCCGGCGGATCTTGGTTGTCGCCGCCGCACGCCGCCAGCGCCGCCGCGACGATCACCATCCACGCCGCGCGCCCAGGTCCGGTCGAGGGAGACATCCTTCGAGTCATACCGCCCGTGGGACCGGATGAGAACCCTCGGGGGCCGCCAGCGCGCCAATCTTCGAGCGGGATACCGGGTTCGAACCGGCGACATTCAGCTTGGGAAGCTGACACTCTACCAACTGAGTTAATCCCGCGAGCGACGGAGAACATACCGCGGCCGCGCGCCGGAGCGCAACGTCCTCGTGCGGGCCTTGAAAAATGCCCGCGCGGTACGAAAAGCAACGGCCCGGGTGCCGCTTCGGACACCCGAGCCGTCGGTACGATCCCTGGCTACGGCCCCAGTTACGGAGAGGCGAGCGCCTCGCCGGCCGTGGGGCGAGCGGCCATGCGAACCGGAACGTTCAGCTCCGGTCTACGCGGCCCGCCCTGTAGGTCGGGATTGGTGTGTACTCGGCATGAGATGCTCCTCCTCCGGCGTACCGGCACCCGGCGTGGGACCGCGCTTGGGCCGTCGGCGCCTGCTCCCTCTCGGGAGGACGCAGCAGCCATCGCGCGAGGCCCGGGCCGTGGTGTTTCGATCGTGGAAGGACTTCTCCTTCGGTGTGGGGCTCGCGCCGCGGAAAAACCGCGCCGGATCATTCCGGGAGGCCAGCTCCGCGCGTGCCCGTTCTTCAGAACGTAGCATCGGGTCGCGTTCGCGCGAGGGGGGGGCGGCAATATTTTCGCGCACGCGGCCCGCGTCAGTTGCCGAGCGCGGCAGCCTTCACGTCGTAGGTCATGGTGCAGGGGAGGGTCGCGAAGTCGCCGCCCGCGCTGGCGAGCTGCCCCGCGCAGTCGCCGGCCTTGGCGCTGAACTTGTACACGAGGGCGCCCACGAACGACGTCGGCGGCTCCCCTTGGAGCGTGGCCGAGAGGGTGTCGGTTCGGTGCATGGTGCACCCAAGCACTCCCGCGCGCTCGTCGGCCTTCGTGACCACGACGTCGAGCTCGGCGACCATGCGGACGCCCCCGCGCTCGTCGACGGTGCCCTGCACGGGCACGGTCGAGCCCTGCACCCAGTTGAGCGTGTTGCCCTCCCGCGAGAGCCGCACCTCGTAGCGGAAGGTGGGCGCGGCCTTTCCGCACGTGGTGCCGAGCAGCGCGCCGTTGACCGCGAAGGTGCCGAGCTTCTCGCCGGGCTCGCGCGTGTCGCGCGTGCCGGTGCACGCCGCGACCAGCGCGGCGAGCGCGACGAGGCCAAGCCTAGGCAGGGCCCGCGCGACGAGGGGCGTGCGCATGCCTTTGCACTATCCAACGAGGCCCCGGTGAGGCAACTTCCGCGCGTGGTGGCAGACGACGCGCCTCTCCGCGTGCCGACCGCGGCGCTCGCGTACGCGG
>DAORJJ010000317.1:0-7957 GCA_035439005.1 Polyangiaceae bacterium
GAGGCGCGGCCCGATCTCGAAGCGGGGCTCGGTCGCCATGCCCCGAAGGTACCTAAGGGGCCGCGACGGGTGGGCAAAGATCCGCGTGGCTCGTATGCTCACCGGGCAGTGGACGCGGAGACCCAGCGACTCGACGAGGAGGCCCGCGCCCGCGCGGCGACGGGGAGCCCCGGCGCGCCGCGCCTGTCCTTGCTCGTGTACCACCCCGGCGGGGCGCAGGCGATCGAGCTCGAGACCGGCCGCGCGGTGGTGGTCGGGCGCGGCGACGCGCCGGAGGGCACCCTCCAAGACGCGACCCTCTCTCGCAAGCACGCGCGCTTCACGCGGGGCGCGGGCACCGACGTCGAGTGCGAGGACCTCGGCGCGAGCAACGGCACGTGGTTCCGCGGCCGCCGCGTCACGAAGGTGGTGCTCGCGCCCGGCGACGAGGTGCGGCTCGGGGCGGTGGTGGTCGAGGTCCACGCGCGCGCCGCGTCGGCCGTGGGCGCCGCCGTCGTCCCGGCGGAGGATCTCGGGCGGCCTATCCTCGTGAGCGCCGCCATCCGCGGCGTGTTCGCGGAGGTCGCGCGGGCGGCCCCCTCCGCCATCCCCGTGCTGCTCCAGGGCGAGACGGGCACGGGCAAGGAGGTGGCGGCGCGCGCGCTCCACGCGGGCGGCCCGCGCGCCGCGGGCCCCATGCTCACCGTGAGCTGCGCGGCGATCCCCGAAGGGCTCGTCGAGAGCACGCTCTTCGGCCACGAGAAGGGCGCGTTCACGGGCGCGAACGAGCGACGACGCGGCGCCTTCGAGGTCGCGTCCGGGGGCACGCTCCTGCTCGACGAGATCGGCGAGCTCCCGCTGCAAGGCCAGGCCGCGCTCCTCCGCGTGCTCGAGAGCAAGGTGGTCGTGCGCGTGGGCGCGACGCGCGAGCTCCCGGTCGACGTGCGCGTGGTCGCCGCGACGAACCGCGATCTGCAGGCGCGCGTGCGCGAGGGGGGCTTCCGCGCCGACCTCCTCTACCGCCTGAACGGCATCACGCTCACCGTGCCGCCGCTCCGCGAGCGCCCGGACGACATCGTCCCGCTCGCCGAGGCGTTCCTGCGACGCGCCGTGGCGAGGACCGGCGGCGCCCCGCGGACGCTCGACCCCGCCGCGCTCGCCGCGCTCACCGCCTACACGTGGCCGGGCAACGTGCGCGAGCTGCGCAACGTCATCGAGCGCGCCCTCGTCGTGTCCGCGCGCGATCCCATCACGATCGAAGAGCTGCCCCCGCACGTCGCGTCCCCGAGCGCGGCGACCCGGAGCCCGGAGGCGCCCGCGCGCCCCACGGCGAGGCGGCCCGCCGAGCCCGCGGGCGATCTTCGCGCGAGCGTCCAGACCTACGAGCGGAAGATCATCGCCGAGGCGCTGGCGGCCTGCTCCGGGAACCAGACCGAGGCCGCGAAGCGCCTCAACATGCCGCTTCGCACCTTCGTGCGAAAGGTCAAGGCGCTTAACCTTCGGTAGCAACTAGCTAATTTTACAACAGAAACAGGCCGCGCGGCGTCACGCGCCGCGGAGCTTCTTCATGAGCCGGTGGAGGACGAACCGGCTCGAGAGTCCGAGGGCGCGCGCGCTCTCCGTCATGTTGCCCCCGTGCTTCTCGAGCGCGTCGCGGATCTGCTCGGCCGTCGGGTCTCCCGGCGACAACGCCGGCGCCGAGCGCGGTCCCGAGCGCGGTCCCGACAGCGGCTCGCGGGTCTGGGCCGTGAGGCTCGCGGGTGGCTCGACCACGTCGGCGGGCGACGCGGCCATCGCCTCCCAGAGGAGCCCGTCGAGATCGCGCGCGTTCAGCGGGAAGCTTGACCGGAGCAGGTGCGCGACGAGCGCCGAGGACAGCCTCGCGCGCGGGGGCTTGCCCGGCGCGACGAAGCGCCCGACCACCTCCGGGCTGCGGGCCGCGGCGCGCAGCACGAGGAGGTTCGCGAGCAGCGGGATGTCCTCCCGGCGCGCTTCGAGCGGCGGGAGCTCGACGCGGCTCGTGAGGCGAGCCGCGAAGTCCTTCTTGAGATCACCGAGCGGTCGGTTCGTGGCGGCCACCACGCGGAGCCGAGATCGGCGCGTGGCCGACTCGCCGAGGCGCTGGTACTCGCCGTCCGAGTCCATCACGCGCAAGAGATGCGCCTGGAGCGACGGCGGCAGCTCGCCGATCTCGTCGAGGAACAGCGTGCCGCCGTCCGCCTCCCCCACGAGCCCGCGGCGCTCGGGCATTCCCGGGTTCGGGTAGTTCTTGACGTTCCCGAAGAGCTCCGCGTCGATGAGCCCCGGCGGCAGCGTGGCGGCGTTGCGCGACACGAAGGGCCTCACGCGATCCGCCCCCGCCGCCAGCGCGTGCAGCGCGCGCGCCGCGAGCTCCTTGCCAGTCCCGCTCTCGCCGAGCAGGAGCACGTGCGTGGCGGCCCGGGCCGCGAACGCGAGCGCCTCGCGCAGCTGCCACACGGGCGGCGACTCCCCGACGATGCCCGCGGCGTCCGCCTCCCCGAACTCTGGGAAGTCCCCAGCGGAGAACGCCCGGCACGGCGGCAGCGCGGCCTGCCGCTCGACGCACAAGAGGACGAGCTCACGACCGACGCGAATGACGTCGCCGGGCGCTGCGACGCACGCGTCGACAGGCTGCCCGTTGACCTCGAGCGCGCACTGCCCAACGCGCCGCACGGAGACCCCGTCGGTCGTGGCGGCGAGCAGGAGCTGACGTCGCGAGAGCCCAGGCGCCGCGAGCGGCGGGCACGGCTCGACGCCGCCAGGTCGCTGTCGATGAAAGCGCAGACGCGGCTCGGGGGTCGGATCGGCGCCGCGCCCGAGGACCGCGGGCGCGCCCAGGACAAAGGCGATCTCGCCGACCCGATGCGGCTCCGACGACCAGGCGATGACGAGCGCGAGGAGGGAGGGGGGGCAGGGAGCGGGGCCCTCCGGGACCGCGTCCGACTCCCCTGAAAGTGTGGTCTTCGAGTAGGTCGCGCGCTTCGTCATTCCACGAAGCCCTCAGCATCGCACGGAGCCCCGCCTCGGTGCGCACGAACCGCACGCGCACGCGCACACGTACCGCACGCGCACGCCTCGTGGTCGCGCTCGCCGAGAAAAAAACCGCGGATTCTTCCCTGCGACCGCCCCCGCAGGCCCTGCGCGACGTGCGCCCGTGTCGGCACGCCGGTTGCTGTAGGCCCCTCGGAGCGAGCGCCAAGATTCCTCGTGCGCGCTCCCCACCGAGGAGGCTTCTGTGGTCGCGGTCGAACACCCCACTCTGATGCCCGATCGCCCGAGCCACCACGAGCTCTGCGCGATCCTCCGCGTCGCCCTGGACGCCATCCCGTCCCCTGTCTTCGTGCTCACCTCTGCCGGCGCGCTCCTCGAGAGCAACAAGGCCGGGAGGCAGTGGCTCGACCGCGATCCGTCCCGCTCGAGCGGGCTCCGCGAGGCTGCGCGCGGGCGACCGCCGCGCGAACTGCTCGTGACGCACGTCACGACGGGAGGTGGCGGGTTTCTCCTCGTGCACCAGGACCTCGCGCTTCGAGGTGGCAGCAGCCGCCTGGGCGCGACCGCGCTCGCGTGGAAGTTCACCCCGCGCGAGCGCGAAATCCTCACGCTGCTGCTCGAGGGGCGCTCGAACCGCGCCATCGCGGCCTCGCTCGCGATCGCCGAGCGGACCGTGGAGACACACCTCACGTCGATGTTTGAGAAGGCTGGGGTCCAGTCGCGCGCCGAGCTCGTGGCGAAGACGTTCAGAGGGTGAGGGGAGGGGCGTGAGGGAGAACCCACGCCGCGCACCCGCCTACGGGGTCCCACGATAGGGCCTCGCCCGCCGCGACAAGAATGCCCTCGCCGCGCCAGCGCCCGCCACAACCTCCACCCGCGGAACCTCTCGTGGACGCCCCTCGACGCTCCGATTCCTCCGAAGACCCCAGGACGAGCGATGACCTGCTCGCGCTGCTCGTCGCTGCGCTCGAGGCCATTCCGGCCGCGGCCTTCGTCCTCCGCGCGGACGGGGTGCTGTTCGCGTCGAACGAAGCCGGGCGCGCGTGGCTCGCACACGAGGGTCGCCGCCAGCGAGGGCTCCGCGCGGCCTTGAGGGAGGCGCCGGAGGCGCCCCCAACCGACCTCGCCATCACGAGAGTGGGCGACAGCGGCGCGATCCTCGTCGTGCACCGGCCCGCCCCCCGGCGCTCCGTGGCCGCCGTCGCGCGCGACTGGAAGCTCACGCCGCGCGAGCGACACATCCTCCCGCACCTCTTGGACGGCCGCTCGAACCGCGCCATCGCGACGGCCCTGGCCATCACGCCGCGCACGGTGGAGTCTCACCTCACCTCGATGTTCAAGAAGGCCGGAGTGGAGTCGCGGGCCGAGCTCGTCGCGCTCGTTTGGGGCTGAGCGGCTCGAAGGCCCGCCTCGGCCGGCCACCAGATGACCGAGATGACGCCCTTCGATACGAGATTCCCACGCGGAGCGGCGAGTTGCGCGGGCCACGATGCGCGTGACGGCGCGGGTCCTACGAGCTCTGGGGATGGATAGAATGGATAGGAAATGGACGGGGGAACAATGACGACCAATCGCGAAATCACCGAGCCCGCTCGGCCGCCGCGCGCCGTGACTACCAAGGAGACTCCGCTTGAAGGCACTCGGCAGCAGAACGGCGCCCACACGAGCGGGCCTTACGAGCTCCGGGCGATCCTGTGCGCCGCCCTCCAAGCCATCCCCTCCGCGGCGTTTCTGCTCACCTCGGCCGGCGCGCTGCTCGAGGTCAACGCGGCGGGCAAGGAGTGGCTCGATCGCGACGAGACCCGGGAGGGGATGCTCCGGCAGGCCCTCCGGGGGCGCCCACCGGCGGACCTCGCGATCACCCGGATATCGGGCGGCGGTGGCGCGTGCCTCCTCGTGCACCGCGACCTCGTCGAGGAGCGCGACCGCGCGTCGCTCCCGCCGCCAGCCCCGTAGGCGGCGCTCAGGCCCCGGCTGCGTCGCGCGCAATCTCTGCGTTTTACGTAGTTTCCACGACCCCACTGATTACCGAGAGCCCGTGCGGCGTGCGCGCGCGCCGCACGCCGCACGGCCTTGTTGGTAATTCCCCCGCTGGTTTGCGGGAGAAACCTCCTGGCTCGCGTGGCGCGCGGATTGCAACTGGCGCACGGCCTTGTTGGTAATTCCCCCGCTGGTTTGCGGGAGAAACCTCCTGGCTCGCGTGGCGCGCGGATTGCAACCGGCACGTAGGACCCGGCACATCCGTGAGGCCGAGAAGAAACGCCACCAGTTGCGGGGTTTCCACGATACCGGGCGAGCCCGGTTCGCGGCATGCTCTGGGGTCACTGCGGAGACGGTTTTGCTCCTGGGGTGAGGGGAGTCCTATGGATCGACGAGTCGCCGAGGCCAGGCTAGGCCAAGTCCTTTGTGGGAAAGACACCCTCGAGCGCGTGCTCGGCGTGGGCGGCACGGCGGCCGTATACCTCGCGACACATCGCAACGGGCACAAGGCCGCGGTGAAGCTCCTCCACCCGCACCTCGCCGCCTACGAGGGATTCGCGACTCTCCCGCGCGCCAAGCTCGTCGACGACGTGACTCGTCCTGCGCGTCAATGAGCCGGCGACCTTGTCTTCCCCCGCTCGCGGCCCTCGCGGCCTTCGCGGTGTTCGACCTCGCGACCCTGGGCGACGCCCGCGCGCAGCCCACCTCCGGTCAGGCCACCGAGGTCGTCCTCGCGCGCGAGGCTCCGTTCGACCGCTGGTGCGTGGCCCCCGTTTGTCGCGCTTCCTCCGGGCGTCCTCCTCTCGTGGCCGCTCCTTCGTTCATCGCCCCGCAGGAGTCGGATGGCCTCGTCGAGCGGCGGGCGAAGCGGTCGCTCGCAGACGCTATTCAGTCCACAGTCAAGGCCGCGCTCGGCCGAGACCAGGACCTCGCGCTCGCCGAGGTCGTCGCCGCCATCGCCGCGATCGTGGCCACCGACAACGAGCACCTCAAGGAGCTGGGCGGAGCTGGCGCCGCGGTCCTGCGAGGCGCTCTCGTGTATCGCCTCGACGAGCTCCTCCGCGCGGAGGGCGGCTGCACGGCGACGCGCAGACTCGACGCGATCTACGAAGGCCTCGCCCTGAGCGTGGCCCTCGCGCCGCTCGAGTTTCCTTCGAGGCGAGGACACGTGCCGGCCGCCTGCGTGGCTACCGCGCGGCAAGCGGCGCGAACTGTCGACCAAGCGGTGCTGCGCGCGCTCCTTCCGAACAACGCGCCAGCGAACCTCGAGCGGGTTCTCCAAGCGCTTGAGGCCGCGAAGGGGCGCTGCGCCGCCGTCGCGCGAGACCCCGTCACTCGCATTGCCGGGGCCCCTGAGGTCGTGCGCGCCACGACCGTCGACGAGGCGGCGCTCATGCTCCGGCGACTTGGAGCAGGCTCCGCGCCTCCGCTCGCTGGGACCGAGAACCCACCGCCCACACCCGCAGAGCGGGCGTGCCTGGAAGCTCTTGACGCGTTTCGCGCGACGCCTCCCGGTGCGCTCGAACAGCTTCGCCGGGAGGGCCTCGCCGGCGCCGACCTGCGTGAGGTCGCGAGCGCCATCGGCGAGTCGTCCACTGAGGCCATGTCGTTCATCGCGCGCCTCGCGACGGGCGCGGCAGCGCGCAGCGACGTGGACACACTTGTGCAATCCATCGGGCGAGGAGCCACCACGTCGCCCATCGTCGCAGGGGTGTTTGGGGCGCTTCCCGGCGCGGTCGTCGTGCGCGATGGGCGCACGACGATCGACCCGAACAAGCTCGGTGCCGCGATCGCCGAGCAGTATGGCGTCGACGGCGGCGGCGCGCTCGAGCTGAAGTCGCTCCTCGGCCTGGGAGCGACGCCCTGGCTCTTCGAGCTGAACGGCGGCGTCCCCGAGGTGGACTTCTCGGAGCAGAAGGTGATCGGCGACGCGAGTCTTGGCTACGCGACCCCAAAGCTTGGACTGGTCGGTCGGGGCTGGATCGACATGTACTCGCTCGACGACGCCAAGACACTGAACGACTACACGCACGGTGGCGGCTCCGTCGAGGGTTGGTGGCTCCCCGGGGAGGCGGCCGCGAACGAAGAGGTGAAGCTCGAGCTGAGGCTGACCGGCGGCTTTGACTATTACGACACGACGACCGTCCCTCTCAAGGACACGCTCAACAGCTTCTACGATTTCGACTCACGCATGGGACGGGGAGCCGGGCTCATCGGCGTGCGTCGGGGGGGGCCGAACGATCGTTGGACCTTCCAGGCGCTCGTGGGCGGTGGCGCGCAATACGAAGATCCGGACGTGACCAAGTTCACGAACGGGAGCACGTTCGCCTTGACCTCACAGTCGAACCTGACGGCGCACGCGGCCTCGCGCCTCCGCGTGCGCGTGCGCGTTGTCCCGCAGATCCTTGGAGTACGCCTTCGGGCAGACGGCGCCTATTTCCAGATCACACGTCAGCAGCTCGCTGTCGCCTCGACGGGTGGGGCGCTGACGACCACGTCGTCGGTCGAGCAGCAGCAACAGCTCGAGGTCCACGGGCGCATCTTCGTGGACGCCGACATCGCCGCGCTCGGCGGCTTTGTCCCCGCCGCGTTCGGCGGGCTCGACTTTCTTGGCATCTCAGGCAGCGCGACGAGCACCTCCGTCGCGATCCCCGTTCTTGGCCTTGGGGTCGTGCGCCACGGTTGGTGAGGCAGCCCCCTCGCCGAAGCGACCTTCACAGAGAGGATTCGACCATGAAAAAGCTTTCTCCCCGAGTACTGCCAACGTGTGTATTGCTCCTTGTGGGCGCGATGGGGGTCGTCGCGCCTTCGTGCAAGACCAACACCATATCGTCCTACAACGGCTCATCCAACGAAGCTGGCCCCGTCGACACCACCGCCACGACGGCGACCACGGCATCTCCGAGCGCCACGGGCACGGCGAGCGCGCCGCCTTCTCGGTGCACCCCGGGCACCAAGCGCTGCCCGGGCGGCGCGACGGGGCCGG
>DAORJJ010000318.1:0-7939 GCA_035439005.1 Polyangiaceae bacterium
CGGCCGGGCACGCGGCGGTCCGCCCGCCCTCGCCGCCCTCGCCGGGCTCGATCTCGCCGTCGACGCTCCCGGCCTTCCCGTCACGACCCGGCGGCCCGTCGAGGGAGCCGGCGGACCGGCCCGGCGCGCCCGGGGCGCCGTCCCCGCCGGCGCCGGCGAGGAGCTTCGCGCCCCCGCCGACGCGAAACGACGCGCCCTCCGCGAGATCGCTCACCCACAGCGCGACCGAAGGGACCTCGGGCGACGGCGACCCTTGCGCGCGCACGACGACGTTCGACAGGGAGCCCCCTTGGCTGAGCCGCGTGGCGACCAGCGCGATCGGCGCGCCCGCGACCTCCGACGGGCCCCCGCCGGGCTCCCACGTGGCGCGCGCGAAGCCCCCCTCGAGGGTGACGCCGTCGACCCACACCACAGGCGCCCCCTCCGTGTACTTCCCCTCGGCGAGCACGACGCGCGCGCGCCGCGCATAGGCGGCGAGCCGCAGCGCCCCGCGCACGGTCGCGACCGGCGCCTCCCGCGTGCCCGGCTGGGTGTCGAGGCCGTCGGGGGCGACGTAGACCGTGCGATCGTCGCCACACGCGGCCCCCTCGCAGCTCGGGGGCGGAGAGGACGAGGAGCACGCGAGCACGAGCCCGACAGCGACGATCGCGGCCGTGGCCGCGCACACGTTCCTCATGGCAGGGAGCGTACTCGGGCCGCCGAGAACTTCGAGCGAGAACGACGGGCACGGTCACGCCACCGTCGCCCGAGTCGCCGACGCGGCAGCGGACGCGATCGGGCCGACCTAGCCCAGCCGGTTTGCGGGTCGCGCGCGGCCCCGTTCGCTCGTAGGCTGTGGGCGATGCTTGCCCTCTCCGCCACGCGGCGGCTCGCGGCCCCGCCGCTCCTCGCCGCGCTCGCCGCTCTGATCGCTGCGTGCGGCTCGACGGCCGACCCGCCGGCGGTCGATCCGCTCACGGGCCTGCCCATCGGCACCCCGGATCCTACGCAGCTCGACGCCGCCGCGCCCGACGGCGGAGAGGCCGACGCCGCGCCGCCCGGCCCCGTGCCCTCCCGCATCGAGCACGTGGTGATCCTCATGCAGGAGAACCACACGTTCGACACCTACTTTGGGCGCTACTGCAAGGCCCCGCCCGGGTCGAACCCCACGTGCACCGCCGGGCCCGCGTGCTGCGAGGCCGCGCCCGAGAAGGAGCCCTCGGGCGCCTCGCCGCGGGTGCTCGACGACGCCGCGAACGCCGACTACGACCCCAACCACTCGTACGACTGCGAGGCCGCCGAGATGAACGGCGGGAAGATGGATCGCTACGTGACGGGCACGTCGTGCGCGAACCCGAAGAACTTCGCGATCGCGCCCGACTCGGTGATCGCGCCGTACCACGCCCTCGCGCAGAAATACGCCGTCGCTGACCGCTACTTCCAGTCGATCATCGGCCAGACGTCCTCGAACGACATGTACTTCGCGGTGGCGCGGAAGGTGTTCATCGACAACGACATCTTCCCGGACGCGATCGGCCAGGGGTGCCGCCCGTTCGCGAACAAGAAGCAGTTCGTGGGCCAGACGACCATCGCCGACCTGCTGCTGAACGCCGGCCACCGCGTGAAGTTCTACGCCGAGGGATACAAGGTCATGCGGGACGCGAAGCCCTGCCCGAAGGACCCGCCCGACTGCAAGAGCCTGAACCCGCTCTATGCCATCTACCCGTGCGCATACGACCCCTCGGACATCCCCTTCAACTACTATCGCCAGTTCACAGACAACCCGGCGTTCCTGCGCGACTGGGACGATTTCTACGTGGACTTGGACGCAGGCAACCTCCCCGAGGTGTCGTTCGTCAAGCCGATTGGGTATCACACCGAGCACCCCGGATACGGCACGAAGATCTCGCTGGGCGTGGCGTGGATCGACGCGGCGGTGAACCGCATCCTCGCCTCGCCTTATGGCAAGAACACGCTCATCCTGCTCACCTGGGACGAGGGCGGCGGGTACTTCGACCACGTCGGCCCGCCCGGCGGCGCGAGCCCCGCGGACGACGAGCGCCTCGGCACGCGCGTGCCGCTGCTCGCGATCGGCCGGTTCGCGCGCAAGAACCACGTCTCGCACGTGGTGATGGAGCACTCGTCCATCGTGAAATACCTCGAGTGGCAGTTCACCGGCGCCACGGGCCAGCTCGCCGCGCGCGACGCGCTCGTCAACAACATCGGCAGCCTCCTCGACCCGGCCGAGACCGGGCTCCCGGTCCCGGAGAACTGACGGCTCGCCGTGGCGACAGGACGCGAAAGGACCTAAGAGGGACGCACGGTGGCTCGGCTACGCACACGCACGCTCGTGACCTCGGGGGCTCGCCTGCTCGGCGCGCCGCGGTGGCTCTCCCGCGCCGCGGGTGCGCTCTTCGCGACCGCGCTCGCGACCGCGCTCGGGGCGTGCGCCACCGACCTCGACACCACGCGCGCGGTGCCGAAGCGCGGCTCGCTCGGCCAAGAGATGTTCACGCTCGTGTGCGATCGCGTCGGCGCGCAGGCGCTCCGCGAGGACGTCACGGGCGCGTCGTTCCACGCCGTGTGCCACGCCGACGCCCGCGGCAAGTTCGCCGACCGCGTCGACCTGAGCAAGCTCGTGCCCCTCGACAAGGGGGCGCGGAACGCCGCCGGCGCCGTCGTCCCCATCGAGGAGCAGCGCGCCCGGCGCGGCTACCGCGTCGCGCGCATCGAGGCGCTCGCGCGGCGCCGCGGTGACCTCATCCGGGCCCTCGACGCCGCGTTCCCCGACGAGCCCATCGCGGTCAAGCGCCTCGGCGAGGGCGCGGGGTCGTGCGAGGCGGGCGGCGAGGCGCCCCTCCCGAAGGCCCTCGGCGACGTGCTCGGCCGGCTCACCGACCTCGAGAACGACGGCACGCTCCCCGCGCTCACCCGCGCGCTCGCCGACGTCCTCGAGCACGTGCAGACTACACCCGAAACCCAGGCCGCCTTCGCCCGCCTGGACGCGCGCCAGGGCTACCGCCCGTCGGGGGTCGCCCTCGGCGTCGCGCGCCCCATCCTCGCGTACCCCAGGCTCGTCGAGCTGACCCGCTCGCTCCTCCAGGTGGTCGCGAGCGACTCGACGCCGCTCGACGCGGCCACGCGGCGCGACCCCTCGCGGCCCTTCTCGAACGACAACCGCACCCCGGTGCCCGGGCGCGCCGCGGGCGAGCTCGGCGCGCTGTTCGCCGTCATGCGCGAGGAGCTCCGCACCGCCGAGCCCACCTCGCCGCCCGCGCGCCTCGTGATCGCGCCCGATCCGCTCATCGGCGCGCGCGCCTCGCTGAGCCGGCCGCGCACCACGCTCGAGCTCGCGCGGCACCTCCTGCTCCGCGAGGACCCCGCCTTCGCGAGCAAGCTCGAGACCGCCAGCGTGCAGTACGTGACCCGCCGGGACCCGCGGGGCTTCGCGGGCGTCGCCCTCGTGGGCAACCAGGTCCCGCCGCCCTTCCTCGACCAGGTGGGGCCCGACGGCGTGGGGCCCGACGGCCTCCCCGACATCGGCCCGCTGGGTCAGTTCGTCACCACCGAGCCCGTGGCCTCGCCCTTCTTCGCGGCGAACGGCGCGGAGGGGCCGCGCGACGCGCAGGGGCGAGCGCTGGGGCCGAGCGGGGCGCCGCTCTACGAGACCCTCGAGAGCAACCGCACGCTGCTCGCCTCGCTCGGGCAAGACCTCCGCCCGCTGCTCGACCCCGACCCCGCCCACGATCGCGACGCGCTCATGAAGGCCGCCGGGGCGGCGCCCGTGCTCTTCGGGGCGCGCGACGCGACCCCCTCCGCCTCGCGCACCTACGCGCCGGATCCGAGCCTCGTGAAGGACTGGGCGCTCACGCACGCGGGCGCTCCGCCCCGCGGCCTCGGCACCGACGCGGTGGTGCTCCGGTACCGGGGCTTCCACCCCGAGACCTCGCCGCTCGTCGACCTCGTGCACGCGGTCGGGCAGCTGCTCGCCGATCCGGCCGTCGACGACGTCCTCGAGCTCGGCCGGCGCCTCGCGAAGGAGCACCCGAACGAGCTGGCGCGGCTCATCGGGCTCGGCCTGAAGATCAAAGAGATCGCCGACGCGCACCCCGAGGCGTCGATCCCCGCGGCCTCCACGTTCTGGGACGAGATGCTCGACGTGCTCGCGAAGATCGCCCGCGAGCCGGGCATCCTCGAGGACCTCGTGCGCGCGTTCAAGCGCGACGAGACCGTGAAGCTCCAAGAGGTCTTTGCAAACTACAGTGAGTTTCGCGACGAGCTCACCTACGACCGCAACAACCTGAACGGCCCGGCGTGGAACCTCACCACGAACAGCACGGCGTCCTTCCAGACGCGCGTCGACCGCGCGAAGCCCGACACGGGCGAGAACCGGAGCGCCCTGCAGCGCTTCATGCAGGCCCTCCACGACGCCAACGGCCTCGCGGCCTGCACGAAGGAGGACGCGGTCGCCCACGTGCAGATCATCTGGCCGTACCCGGGCGGCGTGAAGGTCCAGCTCGACTACCCCACGAACATCCTCGCCAAGACCGTGTGCCTGTTCCTCGGCTCGCAGGCCCCGTCGAAGCTCCGGCAGTGCGGCGTGCTCCGCTTCGAGAACGTGGCGGAGCTGCTCTTGAAGGTGGCGCTCGACCGGCTCCCGCTCGACGTGCGCGACGACTGCCTCGACAAGATGATGAAGTCCCCGCTCACCGACCTCGTCGGCGGGGCCGATCTCTTCCTCGAGCGCACGTCCGGCATCAAGGGCCTGTCGACCCGCCCCACCGTGCCGGGCATCTCGCGCATGGTGTTCTTCGACACGGCGCACGACGGCCTGCCGGGCGACACGACGCGGCGCGATCCGGACACGAACCGCTTCCTCCGCGACATCCTCGATCCGGTGCCCTCGATGGTGTGCCCCGCGGCGCCCTTCACCGACCCCTCCGACGGCAAGGTGATGCAGCTCCGGCAGTGCGCGTCGTTCGCCGACACGCTGCGCGGGCGCGACAACAACGCGCTCTTCCCGCTCGAGAAGTACGACTTCATCAAGAACGTCCAGGCGCTCGCCGCCGCGTTCGACGACCACGACAAGCCGCTCTTGTTCGTCGAGCTGTTCGACACGCTCCACCTCCACTGGGGCAGCGCCGCGCAGCCCAAGGACGTGTGCGATCCCACCGCCCCGCGCTCGAACGCGCGGTGGTGCGCCCAGGACGGCGCCTCGTCCTACGAGCCGCTGCTCGTCGACGTGCTCCGCAAGACCGACCTCTTCAAGGCGCTGCAGGACACGATCCCCGTCCTCGAGGACCTGAAGATCCCCCGGTGCGAGCTCACCGACGCGAAGACCGGCCGCTGCCTCAAGTTGGGCGCGACCCGCAGCGGCCTCGACGTGCTGGTCGACATGGTGCGCGTGCTCGTCGACCCGGCGCGTAGCAAGGGCCTCGCCGACGCGCGCGGCAACACGTTCTCCGTGCGCAACGACGGCACGAAGAACCCGCAGACCACGCCGCTCATCCTGCTCATCGACGCGTTGAAGGGGGTCGACGCGGCCTTCGCGGCGGCCCCCGACGGCCCGGCCCGGCAGACCGAGTGGCGCAAGGCGCGCTCGCAGCTCGTCGACGCGCTCTTCAGCGTGAAGGGCACGGGCAAGGCGACGACGTGGGCCAACCCCGCGACCGCGGCCGTCCTGCCCACCCTGCTCGAGACCACGTCGTCGCAGGTGCTCGCCCGCTGCCGCGATCGCTCGCCGGGCGCGCGCTGCGCCTGGGCGCGCGACGAGCTCCGCCAGAGCGCGAGCGAGACGGTCGGCGGCCCCACCTTCGCCGCGGCGATCGATCTGCTCGAGGCGCTCCGCGCCGATCCGGCGGCGCGCGCCGAGCTCCAGCGGCTGCTCCAGTACCTGCTCGATCCGGCCTCGGAGCACGACGCGCACGCCTCCACCCTCGCCGCCATGCTCGACGGGCTCCAGGTGATGAGCGACGACACGAACCTCGCGCCGGTCTACACCGCCCTCTCGAGCGCCGTGGCGCCGCGCCTCGTGGACGAGCGCGGGCACGTGGTGCGCCGCGGCCTCGCCGACGCCGCGGTCGAGGCCCTGACGCGCGTCTTCGCCGAGGCGCGCGACGCGGAGGGGCGCGAGGTCTGCGGCCGCGAGGTCGATCCAAACCGCGTGATCGCCGTGGCCCTGCGCAAGCTCCTGACGCCGCCGGAGCCGAACCGGCCCGCGCCCATCGAGGCCGTCATCGACGTCATCGCCGACGTGAACCGCGCGGATCCGACGCTCACCGAGAAGCTCGAGGGCAAGGACTACGCGAACATCGCGGCCGAGCTCCGGGGCTTCTTGCTCGACAAGGGCAGCGGGCTCGAGCAGGTGTACGAGGTCATCCGCCAGGCGACCGCCACGCCGTGAGGCCGCGGCGCTCCAGGGCTCGGCGCGCGGCGCTCGCGGGCCTCACGGCCCTCACCGCGAGCGCGTGGGCGCCGTCGGCCGACGCCGCGGGCCTCTATTTCTCCGATCGCGGCGTACGCCCGATGGGCCGCGCGGGCGCGTACGTGGCCGGCGCCGACGATCTGCACGCCATCTGGTACAACCCCGCGGGCCTCGCCGACGCGGGCACGACCGCGCTCGTCGACTTCGCGTGGCTGCGGTTCTCGGTCGAGCACCAGCGCGAGCTGCTCATCCTCGACGCCGACGGCACGTACCGGAGCGTGAAATCGCCCACGGTGAACGGCAACTCGCAGTTCATCCCGCTGCCCACGATCGCGGGGTCGTACGCCTTCGGGGCCCGCCAGGAGTGGACCGTCGCGGCCGGGCTCATCGCCCCGTACGTCGCGCTGAACAGCTACGCCGAGACCGTGGACGGCCAGCCCTCCCCCGCGCGCTACACCCTCGGCTCGTTCGACGGCAGCGTGCTCGCCGTGCCCGGCGCGTGGGTCGCCTACAAGCCCTTCGAGGAGCTGCGGCTCGGCCTCGGCGCGATGGCGCTCGTGGGCGTCTTTCAGTCGCAGGTCACGTTCAGCGCGAGCCCCCAAGATCGCCTCATCGGCGCGCCGGAGCAGCCCGAGTACGACGCGGCCGCGCAGCTCAAGGTGGGGCCCATCTTCGCCCCCACGATGAACGCCGGCGCGACGTTCGTGCCCAGCAGGTACCTGCGCATCGGCGTGAGCGGCCAGCTCCCGACGGTGATCGACTCGACCGCCAAGATCACCGTGCGCCTGCCCACCTCGGCCGTGTTCGACACCGCGCAGATCCGCGGCGACGAGGCCGACGTGCGCTTCGTGCTGCCCGCCATCGTGCGCCTCGGCGTCGAGGCGCGGCCCACGCCCGACCTGCGCATCGAGGCCGCGTACGTGCGGGAGCTCTGGTCCGCGCACGACGCCATCACCGCGACGCCGCGCGGGATCTCGCTCGACGGCATCACCGGCCTGCCCCCGAAGGTGGCGATGCCGCCGATCACCATCCCGCGGGGCTTCGCCGACTCGAGCTCCTTTCGACTCGGCGGCGAGGGGCGCGTGACGGTGAAGGACCGCCCGCTCGATCTGCGCGCCGGCGCGAGCTACGAGACCTCCGGCGTGCCGCCCGAGTACCTCTCGCTCTCGTCGCTCGACTTCGCCAAGGTGACGGCCTCGCTCGGCGCGGGCCTCCACGTGTCGCCGCGCCTCCGCCTCGACGTGGTGTACGCCCACATCTTCGCCGCGAGCGAGTCGGTCGATCCGCGCACGGCCAAGCTCCCCCGCGTGAACCCCATCAAGGGCAACGCGCCGTTCGAGGCCGTGAACGGCGGCACCTACTCGGCGAGCGCCGACCTCTTCGGCCTGGGCGCCGCCTACACCTTCCGCTGACGCCGGCGGCGCGCCGCGACCGCGAGCCCCGCGCCGAGCGCGCCGATCGACGCGAGCACGCCGGACGCGAGCGGCGACGCGGGCGACGCCGAGCACCCGCCCCCCGCCTCCGAGGGAGCGGCGG